>NZ_CP010869.1:2952500-3252500 GCF_001305615.1 Actibacterium sp. EMB200-NS6 | reverse complement strand
GAGACGTATTCCTTGATGTCCGACGGAGGGGTCGGCAGGGTTTCGGCAAAGGCCTGAAGCTGGGCGAGCTGAGCGGTGCCGGTGCCCGACCCGACCGGCTTGCCGCCGATGTCCTCGGGCTTTTCGATCTCGCATTTGGCGCAGGCCAGAATGGCAACCGTGGCCTCGGCGATGGGCGAGGAGAAGCGATAGCGTTCCATCCGCGCCTGGGTGATGGTGGCGGGGCCGGCGACCACGTCAAAACGACCGGCCTCGAGACCGGGCAGCACGCCGGTCCAGTCCAGAGTGATCCATTCCAGTTCGACGCCCATATCCTTGGCGATCTCTTCGAAAACCTCGACGTTGAGGCCGGTATGGGTGCCTGCGTCAATGAAATCGAACGGGGCAAAGGCGGTCTCTGTGCCGACCTTCAGCACGCCGGCGGCCATGACCCGGTCCAGCGCGTCTTCGGCCTGGGCGATCATGGTGGAACCAAGGGTCAGAGCGGCACCGGCAAGGGCCGCAAGAAAGTGTTTGCGCATGAGCATGCTCCCTGTGCGCCCCGAGCGGGGCAAAAGCTGTTTGTGGTCTGTCATCGGGCCGCTCTTCGGCGGGCCTGGCTATATGTGTATACAAATGAGCCGAGTCTCAAAGCCCCGACGCTTGCGGGATGGGATTCGCGGGTGACTGATCGGAAGTTCACCATATTCCAGGGTGTATGCACAAAATTTACGTGATTTAGGGCTGGCGTGCGGATTTGGGAAAGCGGCGCTGCAGTGGTGGCGGCAATCATAGCACAGGCTGCGCGACTCACGCGGCGCCTTCACGAGCTTGGGACCAGGATCGGCGAGGAATGATAGAAACACCCTGAGCGTGATTGGCGACGTCAGACGGGCACGCCGCGCCGCCGTTGTCGTCACGTCGCCTTCAGATGTCCGGGGGTGCCCGCGAATTCGATCAGTTTAAGGCGAAGCTAGCCCCGGTCTGGCTGCCGTGGCCGGATTGCCGTGCCCCAACGCGCGCAGGAGCACTGCCTCCGGGGTGGCCGCTTCGCCCGTCGCGCGCCAGGCGACGTGCAGATCGGGCCGCACCAGAACCAACGGGCTTTCATAACACTCCGGAACATCGGCGCCGTCGGCGGTGACAATTTTCAACGGCACGCCGAGCCGTTTCGCGACGCTCGTAAAGTCTCCAGGATCGGCGCCCCCGAAAACCAGAAGCGTGAACCACGGTCCGAGCATATCGTAGATTGCCGTGCCATCAGGCAGAAAGAGGCTTGGCAGTCGCGCGCCCGGCCGCGTGGTAGGCACATAGCGCGCAGGGTCCCAGTCTGGGGCGGGGCTTTTCTCGGGCCAGATCGCGGGAGAACCAGCATAGGTAAAGCCATGCTCGATTCCCCAGGCCTCGTTTTCAAGATTTCCGATTTCGGCGATCCTGGCTGTAGCGCGGCTACGTTGGGCGGCTCCGGCCTCGGTGTCTTCGAAGATATCTGGCGTATAGAGCGCGGAAATATCCTGGCGCACTTGATTGTTCTGGCCCGCCGCGTCGCAATTGCGCAGCCCGACGGGCCGTCGCTCCAGGCTGTAGCTGTTCAGAAGGGCAGGGGATGCAATCCCGTCGATCACCGCGGCCAGTTTCCATCCCAGATTGGAAGCGTCGCCGATCCCGGTATTCATGCCGTATCCGCCCGTCGGAATGTACTGATGCGCCGCATCCCCGGCCAGGAAAACGCGACCACCGCCATAGCTGTCGGCCACCAGAAGATGCGGCGACCATTCGTTCGCCACGAGGATTTCGCAGTCGATGTCACGTCCGACGAATTTGCGGACAAGGGCCTTGGGATCGCTCTTTCCCGGTCCTTCCGCGCCGAAGCGGGAATGCAGTGTCCAGATGTCGCGGTCATTCTGCGCGATCAATGTTCCGTAGGGTGACTGATAGTGCCAAGCGATGCCCCAGCGCTGCAGCAGCTCACGTTCGGGCGAACGGAAATGTGTCATGAACCGCTCCATGATATTCGCCTGACCCTGCAAGCCGATACCAAGGTGGCGACGCACCCTGCTGCCGCCACCATCGCAGCCGACCAGATAGCGGCAGGTGTAGCGGTGCGCGTCGCCGGTCGTGGTATCGGCTACGGTTACTTCGACGTGATCTTCCCGTTCGGAAAAAGCTTCGTAGGCAGTGGAAAATCGCAGATCGACCAACGGCTCGCGTTCCAATGCCGTTCTCAAGACCGGTTCGATTTCTGTTTGAGACACGCGCATGGGCGGTTCGCGCATTTGGCTGCCGTTGTTGCATTCGCGGATACGCACCCGCATTTCTGCCGCGCTCGGATAGGCGAAACGGTAAAGTTCGTGCCCAGTGAACCCCGTGATCCACGAGACATCGAACGGATGCGATTCCGGGACGGCGACCGCGCGCAGCTCTTCCGCGATGCCGAGGTGGCGGAAAATCTCCATGCTGCGAGCATTGGTGATGTCCATCTTGGGGTGGCGGGTCGTTGTTTCGTTACGCTCGACGATCAGCGTACGAATGCCGCGCTTGCCCAGATCGAGGGCCAGGGTCATTCCAACAGGTCCTGCGCCCGAGATTACCACATCGAAATCAAACATCTTTCGAAACCCTCGATGACGTGAAGTAAAATAATACGCCCCAGTCGCATTCTAGAATGTCAGAAAAACGCCAAAAAAGTCCGAAGAGTGTTCTCATGTCACGGCTGCTCCTTAAGCTTTGATTTTGCCGGCCGCATCCGGTGCCCGTTCGGGGCCGTTGATGCGTTCTTCAATGTGCAGGATGTGCTGTTTCATCACCGCGCGCGCCTGATCGGGGTCGCCTTTGCGAATGGCGTCAAGAATTGCTTCGTGTTCCTCATGGGCCGACTCCAGCCTGTCCGAGAAAATCGGTCGCGCGGAAGCGGCGACAAAAAAATCGCTCCGGTCGCCGAGGTTTTCCACCACCTCCGCAATGGGCGCGGACCGCGCCGCCTGGCGCATTTCGAAATGCAGCTTCCGGTTCAGCACGCGGTAATTCTGATTGAGCTGAGTTACGGACAGATCGGCGCCGCGCAATTCTCCGATCTGAAAGGAAATCGCGCTGAGTTTGGCGATATCCGCCGCGTCGGAACGTTTTGCTGCAAGCTCTGCGATCAGCGCTTCGCCTTCGGCAAAAAGAAGAAAGAAATCGGTAATCTCGTTAGGCTCGTACTCGCGGATGCGGCAGCCGATTTGCGGCAGGATCACCAGGAACCCTTCGATGGACAAACGTTTCAAGGCATCCATGACGGGTTGACGGCTGACGGATAGCTCCTCGGTGATCCTCTCGACGGGAATGCTCTCGCCGTGATCGAATTTTCCATCAAGAAGCAGTTCCTTGATGTGGGAATACACATGCTCCGCCAGTCCGCCACGGCGGATTGCCATTTGTCGTGTCCGTGTATTCGATTGGTTTTTCATGTTCGAGTGCCGTGGTTCCGTCGGTAAAATCTGCTCCCTTGTTAAGACGCGGCGGAGCGGGTGTCATCATCCGCGATGAAGTTGACTAGGGTGCCGATCCCCGAAATTTCAACCTCAACCTGATCTCCCGGCGCCATCCAGACCTTCGGGTCTCGGAAGGCCCCGACGCCGCCGGTCGTCCCGGTAACGATCACGTCGCCGGGGGCCAATGGTGTGAACGTGGAGCAATAGGAGATCAGCTCGCGCACTCCGAACACCAGGTCGGAGATGGGCGCCTCTTGCATGACATCACCATTCAGCCGGGTCGTCAGGTGCAGCGTGGACGGGTCCGGCACCTCGTCGGCTGTGACCAGCCAGGGGCCGAACCCGCCGGTACGAAAGAAGTTCTTGCCGGGAGCGAACTGGCTGGAGTGGCGCTGCCAGTCACGGACGGATCCGTCATTGTAGCAGCTGTAGCCCGCCACTGCATCCAGCGCGTCTTCCGGTGTGACGCGGCGGATCGGCTTGCCGATGACGACGGCCAACTCTCCCTCGAAGTCGAATTGCTCGGATTCCTGCGGGCGGAGCAGCGGCTGCAGATGCCCCTGCTGGGATTCGGCGACGCGCATGAAGATCACCGGTTTCGTCGGAAAATCCCGCCCGGTTTCCGAGATATGGGTGGTGTAGTTGATGCCGATGCAGAAGATTTTTCCGGGATTGGGTATGACGGGCAGAAAGGTGAGGCTGTCGAGCGCATGGCGAGGCGCTTGCGCCAGGGCAGCGGAGATATCCATCGTCAGGCCCGATTTCAGATCCGGCGCGAGATGGCCAAGATCGGCCACCTTGTCGCCCTCGACGGCGCCCCAGCTGTCCTGCCCGTTCCGAGAGAATGAAATCAGTTTCATATATGGTTCCTTGTCATTTTCGTGTTTCCGGCCTTGTCTGCATCAGAACCCGTATGGTCCGCCCAAGGACCGCCCGCCATCTACAGCCAGCAATTGACCGGTGATGAAGCTGGCGCCCGGCGAGGCCAGGAAGACGATGGATGCGGCGATGTCTTCCGGCTCGCCCAACCGTCCAAGCGGTTGATGTTTCAACATTCCGGCAAAGTCCGTGTCCGGGCGCGAGGCCAGCATTTCGGTCTTGATCGCGCCGGGCGATACCGCGTTGACCCGGATCCGGCGGTCCGCCAGTTCCAGCGCCATCGCGCGGGTAAGTCCGACAATAGCGGATTTGGATGCAATGTAGTGGGCATAATTCATCGCACCTTGAATGGACCGCGACGAGATGTTCACGATGGCAGCCCCCTCTGGCATCTGCGGGGCAAGGCGGCGGGTCAGCTCGAACACCGACACGACATTGACCTCGTAGGTTCGGCGAAAATCATCGGCGACGATATCGAAAAACGGTTTAATCCCGAAGATCCCGGCATTGTTTACAAGAACATCCGCCCGCCCCGCCGTCTCGGCCAGCCGATCAAGATCCGCGGGTATGGTCACATCAACCCGGATGGCCGCCGCGCTGCCGCCGCTTGCCTTGATCTCTTTCGCGACGCTTTCACCGGCGGTCGCGTCACGCTCTGCAATGATGACGTGATCTCCCTGCGCCGCAAAGGCCAGCGCCGTCGCTCGCCCGATTCCCGCGCCGCCTCCGGTAATGATTACATTACGTGTCATTGTCCGCCCGCCCTGTCCAGGGTCTGCCACAGCCAAGGACAATCAATCATGGGCGGGGCCTGTTTGCCGTGCGCGGCCGCACTGAGCCGCATCTCCTCAAGCCGTTTGCGCTGCGGTTCCTCCATATAGGTGCGGTCGTGCCCCCAGAAGCTGGGGCCATCGAAGGTCTCATGCGGTTCCCATGTATTCGGATCGATCAGGCGCCCGCCCCATCCGTTCTCCACGAAAAAGCCGGACGGGGAGTGGGCGTAGAAGGAGGTCATGTAATCATTGGTGTGCCGCCCGAGCGTATAGGCGATGCGGCCCTCTTCCAGCAGGGCCAGGTCATATCCCTGCCCGACATCGTCCAGAGCGCCGAATTCCACCATGAAATGATGCAACCCCGAGGCCGCAGCGCCCACCATTGCAAAACTGTGATGCCGTTCATTCAGGTGGAAGAAATAAAGTGGATAGGGGGTGCGTCCGAAATCAGAGACCGCAAAGCCCAGCACGTCCCGGTAGAACGGCACCAGTAAATCGACCGAGGGCGATTTCAGCACCACATGCCCCATCCCCAGGGGGCCGGTCTTGAACCCGGAAATGGGCCGGCCCGGCACGAAAGGGTCGGACGTGGTTTCCGGCCCGAAGAACAGTTCCACATGGTTGCCAGCCGGATCGTCGAAGGCCAGCAGGTCGGTGACGAAACGGCGTGCGCACAGATCCCTGAACGCGCGTGCCACGCGGGTGCCGGCGTTCTCAAGCCGGGCGGCGATGCGATCCAGGGCCTCCGGCGAGGCGGCTTCGAACCCCAGAAAGGCGAGCGTGTCGCCCGGTTCGTCCAGCACAAGCAACCGCTGTTTCCGGTCATCCATGCGAAAGGACGCTTGGCCCGCGCCCCGGTCGACCGACTGCATTCCCAGCAAGCCGGAGGCAAATTGGCCCCAGTCTTCCAGCAGGCCCGACCGGACGCCTATATAGCCCAGTGCGATGATGTCCCCCCGCATGTCAGGCCCCTGTCCAGTCTATATCCAGCGGATGCATCAGGTATGTTTGGGACTGATCAAGGATCGGGCGCCCCAAGCTTCGGGTCTGGTCCTGCCGCCGCGCCGTCAACGCCGGATCGGCATCGACGCGTGACAGCGCCGCCGCATGAGTCTGTGCATCCGGCCAGTGCATCAGGGACACCATCAGCGGCAGGCGCGGCCCGGTCATGGCCAGAAAGACCGCGTTCAATGTGCCGCCGCATCGCGCACGCGCGGCGAGATCATGATGTATGAAATCTTCCTGCATATCGGCGGTGCGCCCGTTGGCGCTCGGCTGGAGGGTCAGTTCGTAGATCCCGCCCGCGCTCAGGTCCATCGGCGCCGCGATCTGCGGCTCGGTGAGGGCGCGCATGAAGCGGATATCGAAATGTTCGACAAGTTCCGAACCGGCATTCGTCCGGTCGCGGGCCTCCTGCCAATCCGGATCCTGCACGAACCCGGCAAAGGCCGCGTCCCGCTCCTCCAGCGACACCCAGCGCATCAGGTAGACGAACGTGGGGATCTGCGGGCCGGAAAACGCGGTCCAGCTGCCGACGATGCGGACGCCGTGCCGGGGAAACAGGACGGATAGATCATTGCGGAACCTGTCGGCCATGTCCTGCGTCCGGCCGACGGCGATCGTGTAAATGCGTAGCTCGTATATATCAGTGCTCATGTCTTGCCCGCCTCCCTTCGGTCGGTGAATGTCCGGGGGCCGTCACGGCCCCCGGCTCTTTCGGTCCTATTCGGAAAGAACCCATTTCCCGTCACGCACTTCCACGAGGAACGCAGCATCGTCGCCGACACCCCAGGGCCAGGACGGGTCCTTGAAGGTGTAGATCGAATGCGTTCCCGGAACACGATCCAGCGCACGCATGGATGTGACGATGGCCTCGCGGAACTCCTGCGTGCCCGGTTCAGCCTTCTGCAGCGCGAGTTTCAAGGCATCGGTCAGCAACAGGCCCGCGTCATACCCGAAGCCGGAAATCGCATCGGCAGAGTTTTCGCCATATTTGGCGTTGTAGGCCCGGATGAAATCCAGCGTAACAGACTTTCGCGGCTCGTCATCCGGAAGGCTTTCGGGAATGGCGATGGCGCCGATATTGCCGTGCAGGCCTTCCAGAGCATCCCCGCCCAGCGTCAGAAAGTCCGCGTTGAAGACACCGTTGGAGTTGTATATCGGGCCTTCGTAGCCGCGATCGACGATTGCCACATTGCCCAGCACACCCGCAGACCCCGAAACGCCCAGGAAAATGGCGTCCGGATTGGCGGAAATCAGGCGCAATACCTGCCCGGTCACCGAACTGTCGGCGCGCGCGTAACGCTCCTCGGCCACGACCTCATACCCGCCTTCGGCGGCGTGTTCTTTCAGCGCGGCCAGTGTCACATCGCCCCAGGCATCGGAAAAGCCCAGGAAGCCGACCGTCTTGACGCCGCGCTTCTTCATGTCGGTAACCGTCGGAATGATCCATTTCACCGGCGGGGGCGGGACGTTGAAAAGGTAATAATCGCGATCATCCCCCAAGCTGACCGGAGCACCTGGAAACAACGGCACTTTCTTTTCCGTCGCGACCTGTGCCATGGCGATCGCGCTTGGCGTCGCGGTCGGCCCGAGGATCACATCGACGTTCTCTCCATCGATCAGTTTTTGTGTGTTGCGCACGGCGACGGCCGGGTCGGTGGCGTCGTCCAGGACGATGACCGTGACCTTCTCGCCGTCGATCTCGTCCGGCAGCGCCAGTTCGATCGCATTGCGCTGTGGAATGCCCTGCGACGCCGCCGGGCCGGACAGCGAATGCACGACCCCGACCTTGATTTCCGCCAGCACCGGACCAGCCAGCATCACCGCGGCCAATGTGGCTGTAGCCAAAGTGAATTGTCTCACGTTTTTTCCTCCTCCCATAATCGGATTGCCAGAATCCCGACTCCGGCTCCGATTAGATATACTAACATTTTAGGCTCTGTAGATAAATGATTTTGTTTGATTTCCTTTCGTTAGGCTGTTGCTGATGTCGGTTTTTTACCGCCCAGATATGCGTTGATCAGCATCGGATCGGCCAATAGCTCTGCCGATGGCCCCGACCCTGCGATTTCGCCGGTTTCAAGTACGTAGCCATAGTCTGCCGTCTGAAGTGCTGCCCGGGCATTCTGTTCGACCAGCAGGACGCTGACGTCCAATTCACGCAGTCGCGCAATGATCCGGAAAATCTCGCGCACGACAATGGGTGCCAGGCCAAGGCTGGGTTCGTCCAGCATCAAAAGCCGCGGCGCGGACATCAGCGCACGGCCCAGAGCCAGCATCTGTCGTTCTCCGCCCGACAGCGTTCCGGCCGCCTGTCCCATCCGCTCGCGCAAGCGGGGAAACAGATCGTAGACCTGATCGAGGTCACGCCTGATATTCGCGGCGCCGTCACGGCGGGCATAGGCTCCGAGGTCGAGGTTGTCCTGCACACTCATCTGCGTGAACAATTCCCGGGACTCGGGCACCAGAACCATGCCGCTGCGCACACGCGCCTGCACGTCGAGTCGATCAACCGAACGTCCCTGAAACGCCACCGACCCGCTGTAGGGCAGGAGGGCGGCAATGGATTTCAGCAAGGTGGTTTTACCTGCGCCGTTCGGGCCGATGACCGTGATGATCCGGCCGGCCTCCATGGTGAAGCTGACGTTGCGGATCGCACTGATCGCGCCGTAGTTCACGCTGACGTCGTTGATTTCAAGCAATGACATCAGTCAAGTCCTCCGAGATAGGCTTCCTGAACCTTGCTGTTCTGCCGGATCTCGTCGGGCAGCCCCTCGGCCAGATGCTGCCCGAAGTCCAGCACCACGATCCGGTCAACAAGGCCCATGACAAAATCCATGTCGTGTTCCACCAGCAGGATCGTCATTCCCGCCTCGCGCAACCGAGACAGCAACGCCGCCAGTTCCGCCTTTTCACCCGTCCGCAGGCCTGCCGCCGGTTCGTCGAGAAGAAGGATCTCGGGGTCGGCGGCCAGGGCCCGGGCGATTTCAAGCTGGCGCTGCTGGCCCAGCGACAGCGTGCCCGCCTCGACCAGCGCCTGATCGGCAAGCCCGACCGCCTTGAGCGCCAGCAATGCGGTCTTGCGATAGGCCGCTTCCTCGGCACGGTCGAGGCGGAGGATGCCAGCCCAGAACCCGGACGTCAGGCGCCAGTGCGCACCTTGCATCACGTTGTCGAGCAAAGTCATTTGCGGCCGGATCCGGACATGTTGAAAGGTCCGCGCCATGCCCCTGGCGATCATGTTGCGCGCCGGCGTGTGTGTGACGACGGTGCCGTTGAATTGAACTGTTCCGCTGGTCGGCGATTGCAGGCCGCTGATCATGTCAAAGGTGGTGCTTTTGCCCGCCCCGTTCGGCCCGATCAGCGCATGAATGGTTCCGCGGTGTACGTCAAAGCTCAGATCCTTAACCGCCACCAGGCCGCCGAAGCGCTTTTCCAGACCATCAACAGACAGGATCACCGCGTCGTCATTGTGCTCTTTGGCCCGCCCGAAGCGGAGGACTTCGTCATGCTTTATATCGGGCAAAGCCGGAGCGGGGCGGGGTGGCAGCCAGCGCGACAGAAGCGGCGAGAGCCCTTTGGGAGAATATTGCACGAGGACGATGAAAATGGCCCCGAAGACCACGATCTCCAGAGACCCCGCGTCCAGCGCCAGCATCGGCAGCACATCCTGAATCAGATTTCGCCCCACCATGACGGCGCCGGCTCCCACCAGGGCGCCCAGTACGCTGCCGACCCCGCCGAGGACCGACATCAGCAAAATGTTCAATCCATTAGTGAGGTCAAAGGAAGACGGAGAGATAAAATTCTGCGTATGCGCGAAGAGCCAGCCCCCCACACAGGCCAGTTCCCCTGCCAGCACGAACAGCATCATCCGCGTGCGAAAGGCACTGATCCCCAGTGCTTCTGCCAGAAGAGAGCCGCCCCTTAGTGCGGCAATCGCCCGGCCCTGGCGAGAACGCAGCAGGTTGGACGCCGCGAAAAGAAACAGGATCAGAGTAACCCATATCATGTAGAACGCCCGTTCCGGCCGGTCCATCGCCACACCTGCTATGGAAATCGGAGGCAGGCCGCCAATGCCGCTGTGCGCGCCAAGCCCGTCCAGTGTCCCGAAGAGCATGTGGATGGCGACGGCCCACGCAAGCGTCGTGATCGGCAGGTAGTGGCCTCCGAGGTGTAGCGTTACATATCCGATCGCCATCGTTACAACGAACACAAGCGCAAGCGCTGCCGCCAGGCCCAGCCAGGGACTTAAGCCCAATCTGAGCGTCACATAGGCTGACGTATAGGCGCCGAGCCCCATGAAGGCGGCTTGTGCAAAGGAGGTGACGCCGCCGGAACCCGTCAGCAGAACCAGGCCCAGAGTCGCCATCGCGAATATTCCCACCATGTTCAGCAGCAGGATATTGAACGAAGTCAGAAAGAGCGGCAGGGCCAGCAAAACAGCGATGGCCACTCCGGTCACTGCCATATAGCTTGAGGCGCGTGCGTCCATTTTTATGGGCTCCTGATCGGCGATTGTCATGCGGTTTCCTCCTCTTCTTCTTCCGGCTCATGCCGTGCGCCGAGCCACCGAAACAGGACCACGGGGATGATCGACAAAAAGACGATGACTTCCTTGTATTCGCTGGAAAAGAACGAGGCGTAGGATTCAACGAGGCCCACAACAAGAGAGCCGACTGCTGCGACGGGGTAGCTGATGAAACCACCCACGACGGCCCCGACAAAGCCCTTGAGGCCGATCATCAGGCCGGAATCGTAGTAGACGGTAATGTTGCTACTGACCAGAATGCCAACGATGGCAGCGATGATCCCCGCAAGAGCAAAGGCAACACTGCCTGACGCACGCGTCGAAATCCCGACCAGCCGGGCTCCGTCCCGGTTATAGGCCGTCGCGCGCAGCGCCTTGCCTGTCATCGTCTTGCTGAAAAATACTGCCAACGCGGTCGCAAGAATGATCGCGGTGACAACCACCACCACGAGCTGCGCCTGCATCTGAAAGCCGAGCAGATCCCAGGTGCCGCGAAACAGCGGCGCTGTCCGAATGCCCTCGGGTCCGAAGAACAGCAGCGCCAGCCCGGCGATGGCATAGTGCAGCACCACCGCCACGATCAGCAGCGTCAGGGTTGATGCCGTTTCGATCGGCTGAAAGATGATGCGATAGAGCAGTGGCGCGATCGGCACCACAAGCGCAATTGTCAAAACAAGACTGATCCACGCTGGCAAGATCATCCCGCCAACCATCAAAGCCGCCGTGGCGGGCAGGATCGGTAATACCAGCCAGATGACCAATATGCCCGGAATCCGCCGCGCCGTGCCCTGTTTCAGCGCAGAAACCACTTCAAGCACAGTCGCAAGAACGGCCAGGACCATCAATAGATAGACCGTCCCCGGCAGCGCTCCTTTTTGCAGCGCGTGGAGTGTCAGGGCCGAAAAGGCGATCAGATCACCATAAGAGGCAAAAATAATGCGGGTTGTCGTGAACACGAGCACGAAACCGAGCGCCAGCATCGTGTAGACTGCGCCCGTCAAGACGCCATCCTGAAATAGAATGGCCGCAATCTGGAAATCCATAGATCCTCCCTGCGCGCACTCTGTGGCGCGCTTCCCTGATGGATAAGTTATACTAAAATTCTAGCATGTAAACACACAATTGGGCGCGGCAAGATTTGCCGTGCCTCAGCGTTCGGCGCGGTCCAGGAAGGCTTGCTTCCAACGGGAAATCGTAACGTCGCCAAACAATCCGGCGTCACTAAAAGGGTCAGCGCGCAGAAACTCCTCGGCCTCTTCGCGCGTGTCCACGTCTATGACAATCAGGCCGCCATTGAATTCCCCATTGTCGTCCTGCAAGCCGCCCGAAGCTATCAGGATATTTCGGTGCGAGCGCAGGAAGGCATAATGTGCAACCCTGTTCGCTGCGCGAATCTCCTCCGCTCCGGGTTTGTCCCGCGTCATGATCATGTAGGCCATTGGATGTTCTCCCTTATACTGCGGTCAGACGACCGGCCAGGTCCCGCCCGATGAGGTATCCGAAAGTCAACGCCGGGCCGAGCGTGATACCGGCAGCCGGATAGGTTCCGGCCATGACGGAATTCATGTCGTTGCCACAGGCATAAAGCCCCAGGATAACAGCTCCGTCCTGATCGAGTACATGTGCGGTGCCGTCAGTCACCAGTCCACGCGTCGGCCCAATATCACCGGGATGGACTGTGATGCTGAAGAACGGTGCTTTTGTGATCGGGCCGAGACACGGGTTCGGCCTGTGTCCGGCGTCCCCCTGGGCACGGTCATAGGCGTTGCTGCCCTTGCCGAAATCCGGGTCTTCGCCTGCTGCGGCAAATCGGTTATGTTTTTCGACCTCATCCACTAGCGCGGCGGGGGAAACCCCGATCTGGGCGGCAAGATCCGTGATAGTGTCAGCCTTTTTCAGATAGCCGGACGCGATATATTTTGCCCGGGCTTGCAGGCCCGGGCGGACCAGTCCCATTCCGTAGCGGCGCAGGAATGCGGCGTCGCACACAAGATGAGCGGGCAGCGCCACAGCATCTGGCGCGTTCAGCATGCCCTGCACGAACGCGTGATAGGATGAGGCCTCATTCGTGAATCGGCGCCCGTTCCGGCCCACGGCGATCAGGCCCGGTTTGGGGCGGTCCAGAAAAAGGTGGGGGAAGCGGATTTTCTGACCCTGGGGTGTTACATGTTGAGAGACCGGGGCGTAGTTCGCTCCGTCCTCGACATTATCGTCCAGCACCGCCCCCAGTTTGAGGGCCAGGCGGATCATCTCTCCCGTATTTTCCTTGGGGGCCATGGTAAGATGCATATCGGGCGTTTTCAGATCCGGCGCCATCATCTGCGCGTTGGCAGCCGCGCCGCCGGTTGCAAGAACAATGCCAGTTCTGGCGCGGACGGTTGCCTCCTGATGATTGCGGCGCACCTTCAAGGTATTGGCACGGCCATCGTGGCGCTGAATCTCTAGCGTCTCGGTCGCGTTCCAGAACTCGACCCCGGCATCCAGCGCTGACTTCATCAATTGCGCGACAAGCGCATTGCCCATCAACACGCGCGTCCCGCGCCCATAACGCAGCCTGTCCCGCAAGAAGCCGGCCATCAGCCCAACAGATTTGGCGAAATCCTGCGGTGTGCGGAACGTGCCAAGCAGGTGATCGATCTCGGCCCGGCCGACCATAAGCCCGTTGAACACCATGAATTCGCGCAGGGGGAAGCGCACTTTGCGGAACCATTTCCCAAGCCGTCTGCCGTCATAGACTTGTGGGTCCATCGCTCGCCCGCCCAGAACCGCGCCCTCCAGATCCGGGTAGTAGTCCGGCGCCAGGGCGCGCGGCACCAGGCGCAATTCGGAATGGCGGTGCATGAAGTTTACCATTTCCGGCCCATGTGCGAGGAAGCTGTCCACCAGATCTTCCCGGTACCGATTTCCGAGTACGTTGCGCAGATAGGCGCGTGCCGCATCCGGTGAATCGTCGATCCCGACATCCTTCATTCCGGCATTGCACGGAATCCAGACGACACCGCCCGAAATCGCCGTACTGCCGCCGAAGACCGGGGCCTTTTCGATCACCAACACCTTGCATCCGCCCTGGGCTGCGGAAAACGCTGCAGCCAGGCCGGCTGCTCCGGAGCCCAGCACACAGACGTCGAATTCATGTAGTTCCTGTCTCAAGTCATTCCCCCCGCTCATCGGTGTGTACTGGCGCGTCCGATGAGAATTCGACTTAACAAGCGTAAAATTCTAGAATATGTCAAGTGGGGAGAGGGGGAAATCATCATGCGGACAACACTTGTAACTGGCGCAGCACGAGGGATCGGGCGTGCCATCGCCGAACGGCTCCTGGAGGATGGCCACAATATTCTGGCCAGCGATATGCTGTCGGACGCGCTCGACAGCCTGCGCGACACATATCCGGATCGGGTAGAGGTGATCCGTCAGGACATTACCGAAGCGGATGCTCCCGACGCTGCCGTGACACTTGCGATGGAAAGGTTCGGAAGGCTTGACGGGCTGGTGAACAACGCAGGAGTGGGGCATTCCAGGCCGGTTCACGAAGTCGATGACGAGATGCTTGACCGGTTCCTGGCGGTCAACGTACGCGCCCAATTCCGATTTGCCCGCAGCGCCCTGAATGCATTCGGCGCAGGCGGAAACATCATCAACATTGCATCCATCTTCGGTTTGCGCAGTAGCGTCGGCTCCGGGCCCTATGCCATGTCAAAAGCCGCCATCGTGGGCCTGACGCGGCAACTGGCAACCGACTACGGGCCGCGAGGTATCCGCGCCAATGCCGTGGCGCCGGGCTTGATCGAGACGCCGATGACAGCCGATCGTATTCAGAATGACCGGGAGTTTCGGCGGATCATGGTCGATACGACCCCGTTCCCACGCGTGGGAACGCCAAACGACATCGCGAATGCGGTCGCCTTTCTCGCCTCTGATCAGGCCGCCTTTGTTTCGGGCCATGTGCTGGTCGTCGATGGCGGCTGGCTGGCCGGAAACAACCCACGGGACACTGGAGCGGAGAATATTCATGTCAGTTGAGCTTGATATGACAGGGCGCAAGGTCGTTGTCGCCGGAGGCGCCTCGGGGATCGGTCGCGCGACGGTGACATTGCTGCGGGCCGCCGGGGCACGCACCTGTATCCTGGACCTGGCGCCGGAAGACGCGGGCGGCGCACAGGACGAACGTATCGCGATGGATATCGCCGATGAATCTTCCGTCCAGTCGGCGCTGGGCCGCGCAGCGCAGGTGATGGGCGGGCTGGACGGTCTTGTGAATACGGCCGGTATATTTGATCCTTCAACCATTTCCGACACCGACCTTTCCTTGTGGAACCGGATGATCGCGGTGAACCTGACCGGGACCTATCTGCTGGCGCGGCACGCCATTCCGCTGCTCAGGAAACAGCAATCGGGCAGCATAGTCTTGCTGGCGTCGGGCGTTGCGCTTGTTCCGCCGGGACCGGGCTCCGCAGCCTACGTGGCGTCCAAGGGGGGTGTCCTTTCGCTCGGCCGAAGCCTCGCACGCGAGGCGGCACCGAAGATCCGCGTCAACTGCGTCTGCCCCGGCATGGTAGACACCCCGATGACCCGCACTGTCTTGCATGACAACAACAAGGTCCGGCCGGAGATCGTGGCGAACTACGCCCTGCAGCGCGCCGCAACGGCTGAAGAGATTGCGCAGGCGATCCTCTGGCTGACATCCTCTGCATCTTCCTACGTCACCGGCATCGCCATGCCGGTCGACGGAGGTCGGACCTTTCATTGACGACGGTTCAAAGGAAGCGCACCGTGCTGCTCAGGCAGCATCAGGCGATGGACAGGGCGGCGTTCAGCCATCATTGGCTGACCGTGCACGCCGCATTGGCCACGCGGCTGCCGGGTCTGGTGCGCTATGTGCAGAACCATGTGATCCGGGATGTATTTTGCCTGACCGGCAGGTGGTGCCGGCACGCCGGAATTGCCGAAATCACCTATGCCAACGATACCGCACTGGCGCTCGCGCAGTCCAGCCACCTCGGGGCTGTCCTTCTGCCCGCCGACGAACAGCGGTTTCTCTCGGAATGGACCGGCGCGATCACGACCCCGTCCGCGGCGCTGGACTCTGCGATGCCGGACAAGACCGTCCTCCTGCTCAGCGCTGGTAACGACCGACTGATCGACTCTTCCGGGGTGCGGAGTTTGCGCAGGTTTCTGCCGTCGGGCGCGAGGATCGAGATCGAGCCCGTCGAGGCTCACCTGACGCGCATGACGCTTCCGGCCGATCCGATCCGGCCTCGAATGATCGTCTATTTTCAGGGACTGGACCCGGACATCTGGCGGGACGGATCAGATCTTTCCGCTGCGGTCGCGCATCTGGTTGGTCCGCAAGGGGATGCAGTGGCCTATCTGGTTGACGAAAGGGTCCTGCTGGGCGGGTGAATGCGCCCCTGCGGACGGGTCAGGCGGAGCATTCTCACGGGGCGGGTGCGGCCTGCGGAGCAGACATGATCAGCTGTCGCGGTGATGTGCCGGGACCTCGGCCATACGCATGGGCGCGGGAACATCACCGCCACCGGCCTGTTTAAAGGCAACCGGGTCCAGAATGGTCCCGAACCGAGGAGGACGAACCATGAAAGTATCGGAAATCATGTCTCGGCACCCGATCACGGTCGCACCCGACCAGACGCTCGGCGAGGCTGCGGAACTCATGCAACGAATCGACGCCGGATTTCTGCCAGTGGGCCAGGACGACCGGCTTGTTGGAATGCTGACCGACCGGGACATCGCCATTCGCGGCATCGGCGCGGGCAAGGGCCCCGACGCCAGGGTCAGCGACGCGATGACCAAGGATGTTCGCTATTGCTTCGAGAATGACGAGATCGAGGCGGTGGCGCGGAACATGGGTGACCAGCAGGTGCGCCGCGTGCCAGTGGTCGACGAAGGCAAACGGCTCGTGGGCGTGCTCTCCGTCGGCGACATCGCGGTGCGCCGGGATGCCCTGACCGCAGGCACCACGCTTGAGGATATCGCCCAGCCGGCCGGTTCGCATGACTGATGGCGAGCCGGGAACGGGGCGCGGCTCGCTGCCGCGCCCCGCTCTGCCTGTCGGGAAGGCTTGCCTTGCCGTCCTGACACGGGGGCGAAACGCCCGAGGTTTCGATCATGTCCGACATCCCTGATCCCGCCGGCAACGTCGCTCGGCGCCTGCCGCCTTTTCCCGACTGGAAGGACCACGCGCTGTTTGTGGATTTCGACGGAACGCTGGTGCCCATCGTCGAGCGGCCGCAGGATGTGCGCCTTTCCGACTCGACGCGGCAGCTGCTCCTGCGTGTGATCCGCGCATCGGATGGTGCCGTCGCCGTGCTGTCGGGCCGCGCGCTCGAAAGCCTTGCGGGACATCTGCAAGGGCTTCCGCTGGCGCTGTCGGGGTCTCACGGTCTGGAACGTCTTCTGCCGGACGGTCGGTCGGTGATGGCGGAAGACGGCGCGCCCGCCGAAGCGCTGGAGAGGGCCTTCGCCGGGCTCAAGCCGTTCGCGCGGAGCGAGGGTCTGCTTCTGGAACACAAACCGGGCGCCGTGGCGCTGCATTACCGCAACAGGCCGGATCGCGCAGAGATCTGCCAGGCCGCCGTCGCCCGGGTGGCCGAGGCGCAAGAGCTGCGCGTCCTGCATGGCAACATGGTCAGCGAGGCGGCGCTCGCCGGTGTGGACAAGGGCCACGCGTTGCGCGGGTTCCTTGCCGAGGCGCCCTTTGCGAACCGCATCCCGATCATGGTCGGCGACGACACGACCGACGAGGACGGCTTTCGCGCGGCCCAGGAACTGGGCGGGTTCGGGGTGCGGATCGGGCAGGCCGGCACCGTGGCACGCTTCCAGGTGCCCCGGATGGAGGACGCGCTGTCCTGGCTTTCGGCAAGCCTGGAGGCAGAGCCTGAGCGGCGGTGACCGCCCAATCATTTCCCGGGCGCGACGACTGACTGTGCCGGCGCTGGAACATCTCGCCTCCGCGCCGGTTAGACAGTTCAGGGACCGTGGAACTCCATGGTCACTGCGAAAGGGGAGCAAATGCCGCCGAGACTCATCGCCGTTTCCAACCGGATTCCGACAGGGAGCCCTTCCTCCGGCGGGCTCGTCGTCGCGCTCCGCGATGCCCTTTCCGCATCGGGGGGGCTGTGGATCGGCGCCCATCCCGATCCGGGAACCGGATTGGAAGAGATGGAAGAGGTCTCCGGCGGGGGCTGCAGGTGCCTGGCCTTTCGCCTCAGTGAAGAAGAGATTTCGGATTATTACCTGGGCTACGCCAATTCGGTGCTCTGGCCGCTTTGTCATCGGCGGGTTGATCTGGTCGAGATGCCATCCACCTACGAGGAACGCTATCGCGCGGTAAACGCCCGGGTTGCGAAGTTGATCGCGCAGGTGGCGCGGCCCGACGATCTGATCTGGGTCCATGATTATCACTTTTTCCCGCTGGCCAGCGAATTGCGGGCGCTGGGTCTGGCCAACAGGATCGGGTTCTTTCTGCACATTCCCTTTCCATCGCTGGGCGATCTGTCCGTGCTGTCGCAGCCAGAGGATTTCGCCGACTGGCTGGCGGACTACAATCTGCTGGGCTTGCAGACGCGCGGCGATGTCGCGCGGTGCCTGGAAATGTACCGCGCCGATCCTCGTGCCGAATTCATGCCCGACGGCACGGTGAAGATGCAGGGTCGCATCACCTCGGTCCGGTCCTTCCCGATCGGCATCGACGTCGACCATTTTCGTGAACTGGCCGGGGTCGGGGGCCGCAACCCCTTTGGTCGCGAGGCCCCAGACGGCTTCGTCATCGGCGTTGACCGCCTCGACTATTCCAAGGGCATCCCCAACCGCTTCCGCGCCTTCGGCCGCTATCTCAAAACCCGGCCCGAGGGCACCCGACCTTGCCTGGTGCAGATCGCGCCGCCGACGCGGGAAAGAGTGCAGGCCTATCAGGACATCACCAGCGAACTGGAAGAGATCGCCGGGCGCCTAAACGGCGCATTCGCCGAGCTGGACTGGACCCCGATCCGCTATATTCACCGCAGCATCGACCGTTCCGTACTGGCGCGGCTGCACCGGATGGCGCGGGCCTGTGCGGTCACGTCACTGGCCGATGGCATGAACCTCGTGGCCAAGGAATTCGTCGCCGCCCAGGATCCGGAGGATCCGGGCGTGCTGATCCTTTCGCGTTTCGCCGGCGCGGCGGAAGACATGACCGAGGCGCTTCTGGTCAACCCCTACGACATAGAGGAGATGGCCGCGGCGATCCATCAGGCCCTCGAGATGCCGTTGGACGAGCGCCGGGCCCGCCACGCCGCCTGCATGGAGGTCGTAAGGCGCACCGACGCCACGCGCTGGGCCGCACAGTTCCTGGCTGCCCTGCGCACCTGTATGCCCACGCTGAGCCCGCAGGTCGCGCGCCTCTCGTCGTCGCATCGCCGCCATCGGGCGGTGCCGGACGAGAAGCCGGACAGGGTGGACGAGCCGTTGAAATGAGCTGCCCCGCCCGCCGGCCGGAAAGCGGGCTCCTCCGCCTGGAACACTTCCCGGCCTGGCGTGTTTGTAGGGCAGACAGACTCGGAGTTCGCATGACCTTTTCCCAGATGCCTCCAACAGCACTGCATCCGCCCCGGCTTTTCCGGCAGGCCGGGGCACCGCCCCAGCACCCGCCGGCCGGAATCCCGCCGGTCCCGGGGCCGGATATCATGCCGCCGCCCGAGGCGCCCGATCGGCCGGACCTGCCCGAGTACGAGCCGCCGGGGCCCGACGAACTGCCCGAGCAGGAGCCGGACCTGCCACCCGAACTGCCACCCGAGCAGGAGCCGGACCTCCCGCCGGACCCGCCGCCCGAGCAGGAGCCTGACATTCCGCCGGAATTGCCGCCCGAGCGGTTGCCATTCAGCAGCCGGCGGCTTTCGCCCGGCGGGGGAGAGACCCATGCGCGAGGCTGAGGACAGGCTGACTGAACTGGAAGGCCGGCTCATCTCGCATCGCCGCCTTTTGGCGCACCTGCTGACCGGCATGGATCCCGCCGTGCGGGCCGGTCATCTGCGCTGGATCTCCGAACGCGAGATCGTGCATGACGGGCAGGAAGATCCCGGCGCGGTGCCCACCGGTACCGAAGCGTTACCCCTGAGCATCGCCGATGAATTCCGGGAAATCGCCGCCCTCGTCCGCCTGCGGTCTTCTGACAACGGATGATGCTCGCGGCTGCCACCGATACTTCAGGGAGCATGATGATGGGCCGACTGGAATTTCGGGTGTTCGGCGACGATCTGGGCAATTCGCGCGCCACGCTGCGGCAGGGCTATCGCGTCCGGGGTCATGAGATGCGCGACGATCTTTACCTCCTGGGCGGCGACCCGGCTCTGGTCTTCAAGCTGCGCGGTGCGTCGGCGCTCGATCTGAAAAGACATGTGGCGCGGGACGCTGCGTTCGACAGGTGGGAAGCGGTCGGATGCGTCACTCTGCCCGCCACTGGCGCCGATCTCGCCGCCACCTTCACCGGCCTGCCGCCTTTCGATCCGGCGCGGGGTCATGACGCGGAGGCGGTCGTCGCGGCCTTCGTCCACGCGGGCCATCGCGCCATTCCGGTGCGAAAGGAACGGACGCAGTACGAGGCGGATGGCTGTCTTGCGGAAATCACCAGGGTGTCAGCCGGCCCTGGCGTGACCTCCTGGACAGTCGCCATCGAAGGCGAGGACAAGGCGGCGCTCGAGGATCTCAGGCAGCGCCTCGGCCTGACGGCATTTCAGAACGTCAGCTATCCGCAATGGCTCGGGGCATTGACGCAGCGCGAGCGTCACTGAGGCCTCGGGCGGCATATCCACATCACGGTCTCGCCGTTCCTGCACGGTCGCCGAAACCGCGGCGGATTTCAGCATCATCAACGGGAACACTTCGCCGTCTGGCGGGTTGAGAACCGCATGACCCGCACAAAGCCGCTCGGAACAATCGCGTCGGACGCCTCCGGCCCTGCACTGGCCGGACATCTCCTCGCTCCCGCCGCCGGGGCGAGGCGCCGTGGGTTTACCCTTGTGGCCGTGGCCCTGTTCACCGCAGGATGCGAAGGGCGTCAGTCCGCGCTGGCGCCGGCCGGCGCGGATGCAGAGGCGCTGCATCTTCTGTTTACCTCCATGCTGGCCGGAGCCGCTGTGCTGTGGCTCGGGATGAACGGTCTTTTCTACTGGTTCAGCCGGCGCAGCCCCGCCGCCTTTCCGGAACATCACGCGCGGCGTCTGATCCTGTTCGGCGGCGTCTTCGCGCCCACGCTGATCGTGGGCGGTGTGCTGGTCTGGGGTCTCTCGCTGCTGCCCGACCAGCGCGCGCCGGGAGAGGGGCTGCGCATCTCCGTCACCGGCGAACAATGGTGGTGGCGGGTTGAATACCTGCCCGAGGGGGACGCCGGGCCGGTGATTTCGGCCAATGAGATCCGGCTGCCCGCCGGAGAGCGGACCGAGTTCCTGCTGACCGCCGACCGCTTTATCCATTCCTTCTGGATTCCCGCGCTCGGCGGCAAGATGGACATGTTTCCCGGCCGCGAGACGCGGATGAGCCTCAAGCCCGAAACCCCCGGCACCTATCGCGGCCAATGCGCCGAGTTCTGCGGGGCGAGCCATGCCTGGATGGCCTTCGAGGCCGTGGTGATGCCGCCAGAGGATTTTGCCGCCTGGCTCGAGGCCGAGGCACAGGATGCCCGCGCGCCGCAAAGCGAGTCCGCACGCAGGGGCCTCGAGATTTTTCGCCGCGAGGGCTGCGGAGCGTGCCACAGCATCCGCGGCACCGAGGCCGTCGGCCAGGTGGGCCCGGACCTGACCCATGTCGGCGCGCGTCACTCCATCGGCGCGGGGCGGCTTGGTGCCTCGCTCGACGACATCGCGCTCTGGGTCGCCCATACCGGAGAGCTGAAGCCCGAGGTCCAGATGCCAGCCTTCCCGCATCTCGAACCCGCCGAGTTGCAGGACCTCGCCCGTTATCTGAAGGAGCTGGAATGATCCTCCGCCGCACGACCCCGCCCCGCCGTCCGGAGCCGCAAGGCACCTATCCGCCGACCGAGGCGATGCTGGACGAGCCGGTTCCCGAAGACCTGCGCAAGGCGCAGGCGGGGCGCCTGCGCGCGGCCTGGAAGGCGCCCGAGGGCTGGCGCTACTGGTCGGCGGTCAACAACACCGAGATCGGCAAGTGGTATTCGCTGACCGCGTTCTTTTTCATGCTTTGCGCCGGTGTGCTCGCGCTGATCATCCGCCTGCAACTGGCGGTGCCGGAAAGCGGCCTGGTTTCCTCGGACCGGTTCAGCCAGCTTTTCAGCATGCATGGCTCGGCCATGATGTTCCTCTTTGCCGTACCGATGTTCGAGGCGATCTCGATCCTGATGCTGCCGGGCTTCCTGGGCTCGCGCGACATGCCGTTTCCGCGCCTTTCCGCCTTCGGCTACTGGTGCTTCCTGATCGGAGGCGTCTTCGTGCTGGGCTCGGTCCTTTTCGACGCCGCCCCCCGCGCGGGCTGGTTCATGTATCCGCCGCTTGCCACCGAGGACGAAGGCCCGGGCAGCGACATCTGGCTTCTGGGTCTCAGCTTCATCGAGATCGCCTCGATCGCGGCGGCGGTGGAGCTGATCGTCGGGGTGCTGAAATGCCGCGCGCCGGGAATGCGGGTCAACCTCATGCCACTCTATGCCTGGTATGTGCTGGTGGTGGGCGGCATGATCCTCTTTGCCTTCCCGCCGCTCATCGCGGGTGACTTCCTGTTCGAGCTCGAGCGCAGCTTCGACTGGCCGTTCTTCGATCCCGAACGCGGCGGCGACCCGATGCTCTGGCAGCATCTGTTCTGGATCTTCGGCCACCCGGAGGTTTACATCATCTTCCTGCCCTCCATCGCCATCGCCGCGATGATCGTGCCGACCGTCGCGCAGCGGCCCATCGTCGGCTATTCCTGGATCGTGCTGTCGGCCGTCGGCACCGGCTTTCTCAGCTTCGGGCTATGGGTGCATCACATGTACACCACCGGTCTGCCCGGCCTTTCGCTGGGCTTCTTCTCGGCCGCCTCCGAGGCGGTGGTGATCCCCACCGGCGTCCAGCTCTTCGCCTTTCTGGCGACGCTCGTGGCCGGGCGCATCCGCATGATCCTGCCAATGCTCTGGATCGCGGGGGCGCTGGCGATCTTCACCATGGGCGGGCTGACGGGGATCATGCTCGCCCTCGCGCCTTTCGACTTTCAGGTCCACGACACGTATTTCGTTGTCGCCCATCTGCATTACACGCTTTTCGGCGGAATGGTCTTTCCGGTGATCGCGGGGGTCTATTACTTCTATCCGTTCATCGCCAAGAAGATGCTTTCCGAGCGATTGGGCCGCTGGGCCTTCTGGCTGATCTTCACGGGCTTCAACGTCACCTTCCTGCCGATGCATTACACCGGGCTTATCGGGATGCCGCGGCGGGTCTTCACCTACCGCGAGGGACTGGGGTGGGAGATCCCGAACCTGATCTCCTCGGTGGGGGCCTTCGTTATCGCCGCAGGTTTCGTGGTCTTCGTGTGGGATCTGATCCGCCCGAAGGGTGATCAGCCCCGGATCTCGCGCAACCCGTGGAAGGCCGGTACGCTGGAATGGGCGCATGACGTACCCGAGGAGTCCTGGGGCATCCGCTCCATCCCCCATGTAACGACCCGTTATCCGCTCTGGGATGACCCGAAACTGCTGGACCGCGTGGATGCGGGCCGCTTCTATCTGCCGGACGCGCAGGAGGGGCACCGCGAAACGCTGGTGACCTCGGTGATCGACGCCGAGCCGATCCTGATACAGCGGGTCAACACACCCACATGGATCACCCATCTCGCAGCGATCTTCACCGGCGGCGCCTTCATCTTTCCGACGTTCCATCTCTACACGCCCGGCATCGTCTCCGGCCTGCTCGCGGTCGCGTCGATCATCTGGTGGCTCTGGACATCGACCGCCCGGCCACCAGAGGCCGACAGCAAGGACGCGGGCCTTGGCCTGCGCCTGCCGACCTATGTATCGGGGCCGGATTCGACAGGCTGGTGGGCGGTCTGGATCACCATGCTGGGTGATGCGACGGCCTTTGCCTCGATCGTCTTCGGGTATTTCTTCTACTGGACGGCGCAACCCGATTTCCCGCCACCGGGCGCGCGTCACGCGGGGGCGGGCGCCGTCGCGCTGGCCTGTGCCGGGTTCGTCGCGGGCTGGGTGTTCACCGTCGCGGCGCGCCGGCTGAACCGCGCTGGCCGGATCGGCGCGGCGCGCGGGGCGCTGGCGCTCGCGCCGCTGTCCACGGCGGGCGGCATCGCGGCACTGATCGTCGCGGTTCTGCCGCTGGAACCCGCCACCCATGTCTATCCGGCACTGATCTGGGCGCTCGCGGTGTGGATCGCGGTCCATGCCGCTGTCGGGATCGTGATGCAGCTCTACTGTCTCGCGGGCAGTTTCCTGGGCAAGCTCACGCCCCGCTATGACGCCGATATCTGGAACGTGTCGCTATTCTGGCATTTCTTCGTGCTCTCCGCGCTTGTCGCCTGTGCGCTGGTGGGCCCGGTCGCGAGGCTGCTATGACGGAACAGGAATATCAGCCCCACGCCGAAGAGGAGCGCCGGGAGTTCGCCGCGGAATCCGAGAGCCTCTGGCGGCTCACCCTCGCGCCCGTGACCTGGGCGCTGCATCTGGTGCTGTGCTATGCCACGGTCTCGCTGGCCTGCGCCCGTCAGCTTTTCCCGGTCGATACCGCGCGGATCTGGCTGATCGGCGCCACGGTGCTGGCGCTCGCCCTGATCGGCTGGCAGGGCTGGCGGGCGCTGCAGCAATGGAACGTGCGCAATACTGGCGCGCTGTCGCATCCCGAAGGCAAGGCGGAAGACCGGCACCAGTTTCTCGGCCACGCAACCTTCCTTATCGCGCTGATCTCCGCCATCGGCACGGTCTTCACCTCGCTGCCGCTCCTGCTGCTGGAGGGTTGTCGATGAAGCCTGCGGCGCTTCTCTCCGGCCTCGGCCTGCTTGCGCTCCTTTGGGCGGCGCCGCTCGAAAGCTGGCTGCCCGCTTTCCCCGTGCACATGCTGCGGCACATGGGGCTGGTGGCGGTGGCGGCGCCGCTGCTGGTGCTGGGCCTGCCGGGGATCGCGCGGCATATCGCCCTTCAGCCGCTGCCCGCCGCGGCGCTGGAATTCGTCGTGGTCTGGGCCTGGCATCTGCCTGCCGCACACGGGCTGGGGCGCGCCGGCCCCACGGGTTTCGCTCTGGAACAGGCGAGCTTCCTTGCGGTCGGCGCGCTGGTCTGGGCCGGCTGCCTGCACGCGGGATCCGCGCTCGCGGGGGCGGGCGGGCTGCTTCTGACCTCGATGCATATGACGCTGCTTGGCGCGCTGCTTATCCTCGCCCCGCGCGATCTCTATGCCGGGATCTGCGGAACGGCGCCCGATCTGACGGGGCAGCAGGCAGGCGGCATGCTGATGCTCGCGATCGGCACACCCGTCTATCTGCTGGGCGGGCTCTTGCTGACCGGTCGGGCGCTGGCGGAGGAACCGGCATGAGACGCACCCTTTTCATCCTGGCGGCGCTGGCCGTGGCGGGCTTGGCTGCGGCGGGCTCGGTCGTGTCGCTCGGGCTCTACAATGTCTCCGCCCGCGCGGGGCATTTGCCGGGCGTGAGCTGGGTGCTGCACACCACCTTCCGCAACGCTGTCCGCTTGCGCGCCCCGGCAGAAGACGAGGTACCCGACCTGTCAGACCCGGCGCTGATTGCGCTGGGGGCAGGGCACTACGCCACCGCCTGCGCGCCCTGCCACGCGGGCCCCGATGGCAGCCGCACGGCGACCATGCGCGCCATGCTGCCTGTTCCGCCGCCGATCCGCGAGGCGGTGGCCGGCTGGCAGCCATCCCATCTGCACTGGATCGTCGAGAACGGCGTCAAGATGACCGGCATGCCCGG
Source organism: Actibacterium sp. EMB200-NS6 (assembly GCF_001305615.1). GTDB lineage: Bacteria > Pseudomonadota > Alphaproteobacteria > Rhodobacterales > Rhodobacteraceae > Actibacterium_A > Actibacterium_A naphthalenivorans. The sequence continues at coordinate 3,226,950 of NZ_CP010869.1, read as the reverse complement.
CTGGCCCGCAGGCGGCCGCGCGGATGAGGTCTGGGCGGTCGTCGCCTATCTGGACGCGGTGAAGCGGCAGGACGCCCCGCCGCTTCCGGAGGTGTCGGAGCAACAGCAGTCCGCACCGCCCGGCGCCGCCTATTGCGCAACCTGCCATGGCAGCATATCGGCCCACGTGCCACGGCTCGACATTCAGCAGCCGGGCTATCTGGCCGACACCTTGGATGACTACCTGACGGGTGCGCGCGCCAGTGGGATCATGCAGCAGGCCGTGAGCATGGTCCCGCCCGAGGCGCTTCCGGGTCTCGCCGCGCATTTCGCCGCCGGGCCAGCCGCCACCGCAGCCGCCGCAGTCGGCCCCACCGCCGGGGCGGCACTCGCCACCCGCGGTACGCGCGAGGTGCCCGCCTGCACCGCCTGCCACGGACCAGGCGCGCCCGTCGCGCAGCCGGAGGCCCCGGCGCTGGCCGGTCAGGATCGTGCCTTTCTGGCGGCCCAGCTGCGCCTCTGGCGCGACGGGGTGCGGCGCGGCTCTGACAAGATGAGCGCCGCCGCGCGGTCCCTTTCGGACGAAGAAATCGCGCTTCTGGCCGATTGGTACGCTGCGCTTCCACCTGATGGAGAGATAGAAGAATGACCCAAACGACCGGATCAGACGGTAACAAGGCGCCACCCGCCACCGTGCGGGAGGTGGTGGACCGTCTGCGCGACGCGGCGCAGGGCGACGAGACCTCTTTGGATGATGTGGTCAAAGGCCTTGGCCGGGCCTCCTTCGTTCCGGTTCTGATGGCGCCGGCCCTGGCGGTGGTCACCCCGCTTTCCGGCATTCCGCTGTTTTCGAGCATTTGCGGGATCATGATCATGCTGGTGGCCGGCCAGTTGCTGCTCGGGCGCAGCCACCTGTGGCTTCCGCGCTGGCTGACCCGACAGACAGTGCCGTCGGAGCGTCTGCGCGATGCGGCCGGGTGGTTGCGAGGCCCGGCCGACTGGATCGATCGGCACACCGGCAAGCGGCTGACGGCTCTGGTGTCGCCCCCGGCGCACCGGCTGATCTATCTGGCCTGCGCGCTTTGCGGCGCGGTCATGCCCCTGCTCGAGGTGGTGCCCTTTACCTCGTCTATCCTCGGGGTGGCGGTGACGCTGTTGTCGCTGACGCTTCTGGTGCGCGACGGCCTGCTCGCCGTGCTGGGCCTTGCTGTCATCGCGGGTGCCGTCGCGGTGGGCGTGACGATCGTGTGACGCAGCTTTCCGGGCCCCGTCGGCGGTGTTTACTGATAGGCCAGTGACCCCAGCGCCGACCACGCCTCGTTCATATCATCGAGGCGCCGCATCTCGTCCTCGGACAGCTCGAAATCGAAGACGGCGAAATTCTCTTGGATATGGCGCGCCGCGTTCGCCTTGGGCAACGGCACGGTTCCGCGCTGCAGGTTCCAGCGGATCATGACCTGCGCCGGGGTCCGGCCGTGGCGCCCGGCGATCTGCCCGAGTTGGGCGTCACCGAGCCGTTCGGCCCGGGTCAGCGGGCTGTAGGCCATGAGCACGATATCGCGGTCCTGATGATGCGCCTGCAGGTGATCGCTATGACCGAAGGGGCTCCATTCCACCTGGTTCACAACCGGCGCCTCGCCGAGCGCGACGGTCAGCTCGTCGACGAGGCCGGCAGTATAATTGCTCACGCCGATATCCCGCACAAGGCCGCTTTCCCGCGCAAGGATCAGCCCTTCCCACAATGCTTCGCCGGCCCCGCCCGGAGGCGGGCGGTGAATCAGCGTCAGATCCGCATGGTCGAGCCCGAGTTCGTCAAGATCCCGCCGCACCGCATCAAGAGGCACATCGTCCTCCTCGATCTTGGTGACGATGAAGATATCGTCGCGGGGCGCGCCGCTGCGCCGCAAACCTTCGCCAATGCCAGACTGGCTGCCATAATCGACAGCGGTGTCGATCATGCGGTAGCCGATCCGCAGCGCCTCTTCGACCGCACCTGCGGTGTCGTTCGTCAATTTCCAGGTTCCCAGGCCGAGGCACGGCAGCCGCCGGCCCGTCCTGAGCGCGATCGTGGAATGGGACATCGTGCTGTATCTCCTGATTGCGCGGCCGGCCTTGAGCGCCGGACCCCGCATTGCTGAACCGCCCAAAGCGCCCGGCGTTCCCGGTGCCCGGCGACGAAGGGCGCTTGTTCGCCGATCTATTTCGCGTCGGTCGGGTCCGGCGCCGGGCGCCGCAGGCCGGGCTGTTTCATCGACGACTTGCTGGGCGCGTTGACGTCGACCCGGTGATGACCGGCCGGGTCGATCTGCTGTTGCCGCTGATCAATGGTGCCGTCTTCGCGCTCCCGCTGCTCTCGGCTGTTCCGCGCTGTGGGCTCTTGCTCTGTCATGGCGTCCTCCTTTTCTTGGACTGAACGGCAAACAGCCTCTGCCCGAAAATGTTCCCGCCGGCAGGGCGCGGGAACATCGCACACGCCTTCCTGTTAAGAAGCCGAACGCGATTTGCGGCGCGGCTTCCGCACCGCCCTCCGGTAAAGGACCCAGCCATGATCCGAGACATCTGCCTTCAACTCGCCATTGGGATGCTGCTGGCCTCTGTGTTGTTGATCTTCGGTCTTTGCTACACGGGAGCCGGCGCGGGTGGCCTTTTGCGGGAAGCGCTGCGCCGGCCCGAGCAGATTCCGGCGATCTGGCTGGGCGCCGTCACGCCGTTCGCGATCGGCTTTCTGGCAACCGGGCTCTGTCTTTCGAACCGAGGCCCAAGCGGAGGTGCGCAGGCCGGGTGGCCTCGTCGAAGGCCGCGCCCCGGATCGCGAAAAGCGAGTTGCCGACGGGCAGAATGGCCCCGCGTTCCAATGAGCGAAAGAGGCACCAAGCGCGCGATTGCGGAACTCGGTCAGGGATAAATCAAATCGTCCCGCAATCGGGCCGGCGCATTCGCACCTGCTGCATCTCCGATGTTATCATTGATCAGCCGCGCGTCCGCGGGCAACGCTGATCTTCATGCCGTCCCGCGGCCATGTGGGAAAGTGATCCAGCGGGATGCGCAGATCCTGATCCGGCACGTCATAGGTCATCGCCGCCAAAAGCCCGATGGCCTCCGTCAGCAACGCGGTGCTCAGGTGTTCGCCGGGGCAACGGTGACCCGTTGCGAGGTCGCCGCCGCCCTGCGGCACCATCGCGTGATCCGGGCGGCCGGGGGCCAGATGCCTGGCGGGATCAAAGGTTTCCGGCTCTGCCCAGACAGCCCCGTCCCTGCAGGTGCCGTAGAGATCGAGGACAACCCAGTCGCCCGCGCGGAACGACCTTCCCCGCCAGTCGAAGGGCGCGCGCACCTTGCCTCCGATCACCGGGAAGAACGGGTAAAGGCGCCGGACCTCTTCTCCAACGGCGCGCGCGCCCTCTGCTTGGTTCGACGCCAGGAATGGCTTCACAGTCGCGGAGTGCACGTGCAGCGCGTGCGCGGCAAAGACGATATAGCGCCCGACGGCAACGATCGGACGCAGCAGGTTCAACAATTCCACCGCCGCGACCGCGTCGGAAAGATGCGAACCGTCGGCATCCTCGTGATGGGCCACCCGCCCGAGCGCCCCGTCACGGATAGGCCCGGTCCGGGCGTGCCGGATCTGCCGTCGCGCCCAGGTTTCCGAGCGATGGCGCAGGCGCAGCGCCCGCAGATAAGCCGGCCCGATGGAGCCGGCGGCCTCGATCATCGTCGAAAGCTCCTCGGCCCGCTCCGGAACGTCTTCTTGCTCCGGCGGAATGCCGCACCAGCGCAGGGCGGTGCGTGTCATGACCTCGGGCAGCGCATCGCGCAGGGCGATGGTGCGGCCTTGCCAATCGCGCATCGCCGCCGCCCACTCCTCGGCCAGAACCCAGCGCGCCAGATCCAGCCGCTCAGGCGTCATCAACTCCAGAAACATCGCCTTGCGGATGTGATGCGCCCTGCCGTCCAGCCCCTGTACGCTGCCACGATCCTGAAGCAGCGACACGACCGACCGGGGCATGGCGCCATTCCGGGTCATCCGACCGGGATGATAAAAGACATCGGCCGCTTCGGCGCCGCGCAGACATGTCACGGGGCGCAGCATCAGCCGCGTGGTGAATGTATCGCTGGCAAGCTGCGCACAGCGGTTTCCGATAAACGCATAGCCCTCGCGCAGAAAGCCCAGCGTGCTGTCGAACCCCGGCAAGGCCGGAATGCGCTGTTCATGGTGCATCGGGTCTTGCATTGTCTGTCTTCTCGCATGATGGGCAGGCGGGATGTGCCGCCTGCCCTGAAAGGTTACGCCGTGACAGTGGGACCGGCGGCTCAGGCCGCTTTGTTCAGCCGGCTTTCCGCGATTTGCGTCAGTTTGGAGTCGGCTGCCTTCTCCTCTTTCAGTGTCTGCGTCAGCAGGCTGACGCAGGAGTTCAGGTTCATCTCCTGCGACCAGGCGATAAGTGTGCCGTAGCGGGCAATCTCGTAGTGTTCGACGGCCTGCGCCGCCGCAGCGAGCGCCGCATCCAGCACGTCTTTGTCAGCGACATCTCCGGCCACTTCGTTGGCTTCCTTGATGATCCCGTCGATGGCGGGGCAGGTCTCGGTCTTCGGGTCTTTGCCCAGCTCGCCGAACACTTTTTCAAGCCGTTCAACATGGCCGCGGGTTTCTTCCAGGTGGTGTTCGAACCCCTCGCGCAGGCCCTGGTTGCTTGCCTTTTCGATCATCTTGGGCAGTGCCTTGAGGATCTGCTTTTCCGCATAGTAGATGTCCTGCAACGTGTGCAGATACAGATCTTCCAGTGTTTCGATATCCTTGGAGAACAGTGCCATGGTAATCGCTCCTTCCATTGGCGTTGGCTTTTATGGCACTGAAACAGAGCACATCGAACCTTGTTCCAGAGAAAGTTGCGACAGAAGAAGGAGTGTCATAAGGCAAGGCAAATCCACTCGCGGTTGTCGTCCGTATCGAAAGGGAAGACCGTCATGCGAAAGCGAAATCCATGATCGACAAGAACTGCCCGCAAGAGGCCGATGACAGGATCGAGCATGAGTTGCACCAACAGCTCAAGGCGATCCGCGACGAAACCGTACCGCAGCGCCTTCTCGAACTGGCGCTTGAGCTTCAGGCGAAGCTGAAGGACCGCGACGCCGGGGCCAAGTGACCCTGTCGCCGTCCAATGCCCCGCCGCTCGGAGGGGAATCTACCGCCGCGGGCCGTTCCGCGTGGTAGACCTCTGGCGTGCGATACGCGACGAGGCGGCTCTGAAGGGAGCAGACGACGAAGAACTTGGAAAAGCGCGTTGTCGGCACCAAAAGCTGGCCAGTCAACTGGAAGCGATCCGCCGGGAAGATACGCCCGACAAACCGCTTGCCCTCGCCCGCCATCTTCAGGAACGTTTGGCCTGCCAGTCGGAAAACAACTGACACGGCAGCGGTCAGCGGAGTTCTGCCACTTGCCGGGGGCGTCCGCCCGCAATCCTGTATCTTGCTTCGAAATTATCTTCTCAAGGGAGATAATCACTCTACCATCGCGAGAGAAACGATAGAAACGAGTGTTCATGATGGTGATGACACCATTGCACAACCGTCGCGTATTGATTGCTGAAGATGATTTCCATCTCGCCTGGGATCTTGCACGCTGCTTTGAGGAAGCGGGGGCGGAAATTCTCGGGCCCACGCCCACGCTCGGGCGCGCCGAACGCCTTGCGCCATTCGCGGAAGCTGCCGTGCTGGACATCAATCTGAGGGGCGAACTGGTGTTCCGGCTGGCAGACGGGCTGAAATGCCATGGCGTGCCCTTCGTCTTCTACTCGGCCAGTGACGAAATCGAATTGCCATTGCGCTTCAGGTCGGTCGACCGGCTGCACGAACCGAACGAGGCGGTCGCTATGGTCCAACAGCACCTTCTTGCGGCTACCGGCGACGATGTCGTTGATCTGCTGCCAAAGCTCCGGCTGATGGCGCGCTTGATATACAACGACGCGGATATCGCCGATCGCCTGGTCGAACGTTGCCTGCGACTCGCGATCACGCGCCAGTCCGAAAAAGTCCCCACGGAACCGACTGAGGACTGGCTCAGCGCCCTGTTGTTGGAGGTTGCCGGCACGTCAGGCCGGACCCTTTTGAACTGACACCCGGCGCTCGCAGGCTGGCGCGGCTGTATGGGCGCCGGGCGGGCGTTTCGAACCGAAGTTCAGACCAGCACGGGCTGTCCGTTTCCGGCGGTGATTCCACCATCCACCGGCAGGGCGACGCCGGTAATGAAGCTTGCCTCGTCGCTGGCGAGAAAGGCGATGGCGGCCGCCACCTCATCGGCGGCGCCGATGCGTCCCAGCGGGATGCTGGCGCGCAGCTTTTCCATCAGATCGCCGCGGCGCTCGACCTCGCGGCTCATCTCGGTATGGGTGATCGTCGGGCAGACGGCGTTCACACGCACACCGCGCCGACCGAAGTCGATGGCCTGCGCGTTCGTCAGCCGGACCGCGGCGCCCTTGGCGGCGTTGTAGGCCTGCATCGCACGGTCTCCGCCCAGCCCCGCCACCGAGGTGACGTTGACAACGGCACCGCCGTGTCGCTCCAGGTGCGGGCGCGCCGCGTCGGTGAGGAAGTGGATGCCATGCACATCCGCCTCGAAATGCGCGCGCCACACCGCTTCCGGCATCTCTTCGGACGCCTCGGTCACGGGGTAGCCGGCGCAATTGACCAGTACATCGAGCCGTTTCTGCCACCGAAGGGTTTGGTCGACGATTTCATCGGCGGATTCCGAACACGCGACGTCGCAGCGCAACTGCTTCATTTGCCGGGCGGGAAGATCGCGCAGGCTCGGCTGCGACGGCTCCTTGTCGACCAGCATGACATGCGCGCCTTCGCGTACCAGCCGCCGGGCCGTCGCGGCCCCTATCCCAGAGGCCGCGCCCGTCACGATGGCGGCGCGGCCCTTGAATCTTTCCGGCCAGACCTGTGTCATTCGCGGATCTCGAATTCACCGCAGGCGATCCGGCCGCCGGCGTCACCGGAGGGCTGGGATTCATAGTCGTCCACGCCCTCGTGAATTACGAATGCCGCGCCGTCGCTGTCCATCAGGTCGCGCTCCACCTCGAGGAATGGCAGAAATATCTCCTCTTCGCCGGTGCTGTCGCTGGTCACCGTCAGGTTCGGCATGTCACCCGGATGAGGGCCGCCATCAATCTCGACACCATGCGAGCGATCACCGGCGATATGCCCACCGGCGGATTCGAAACCTTCCTCCGAACAGTCGCCTGTCTCGTGCAGATGGATGGCGTGGATGCCTTGCGGCAGCCCCATGAGCGTGAGCGTCGCGACAGCCACGCCCGAGGAGGTGTCGCGAACATGCACGGCGCCCAGATCGTTGCCGTCACGGTCCCGGACTTGCGCGGTCACTTCGGCGGCACCGGCCGCCGTTGCAAGGAACCCGGAGGCGAGAACCGTAGTCAGAATGAATTTCATCACAATCTCCTTTTCGGCTGGCTCCCCGGCGGGCCGGACTTGGCCGCCGGGGTAGCACTGCACAAACAGCCGGTCCGCCTCGATGTTCCCGAAGCGGGGCCGATCCGGTTTCGCGCGCAAAAAAACGCGCAAAAGGGGCCATGCCCGGAACATTGCGGCCCCGGCCATGTTGACGGCCTGAAAGAAGGAGCCCCGACATGGCGGAACATGAAAAACGAAAGACCGACCGGCAAAGAGCGTCCGGAGCTGCTGCGGCGGATCGCCTGCGTGATCGCATCGACCGGGGCGGCACCGGCGACAAGGTTGCGTTCACCGACCCCGCCGCCGCGCCGCTGGGTACCGACGACGAAGCCGCCGGTACCGCGCCGACCATGGCGCAGGTGGACATGGCCGAAGCGCATGAAGCGTCGAGGGGGGCGCCACGCTCTGGAAAACCGACGATCCCCGAACGCCAGAACAGGGCATCCGGTCGCACAACCATCATCGCGATGGTTGTGGCCGTAGGCCTGGCCGGCGTCGCGCTGGCGCTCTGGTTCGGGTGACGCACCCCCTGCAAAGGAAGGAAAGAACGTGACACAATATTCGACTGACCGCGTACAGGATCAACAACCGGGCCTCGAGGCCGAAATGTCGCCCCGGCCCGAATACGCGCCGCGTTACCCCGGCTCCGGGCGTCTCGAGGGGAAGGTCGCGCTGATTACCGGCGGGGATTCCGGGATCGGCCGCGCCACGGCCGTTCTGTTTGCGCGCGAGGGCGCCAAGGTGGCCTTCGTCTTCAAGACGGAAGTCGCGGATGCCGCAGAAACGGTCGGAGCCATCTCGGAGGAGGGCGGCGGAGCGCTCTCGATCCAGGGGGATGTCGGCGACCGGTCTTTCTGCCATGACGCGGTGCGCCAGACGATCGACCGGTTCGGCAGGCTGGACATACTCGTCAACAACGCGGCGGAGCAGCATGCCCAGGAGGCCTTCGAAGATGTCTCCGAAACCCAGATCGAACAGACCTTCCGCACCAATATCTTCGGGCAGATGTTCATGGTGCAGGCCGCGCTGCCGCATTTGCCGCGAGGGGCCTGCATTATCGGCCTCACCTCGGTCACGGCATATCGGGGGCAGGATCTGCTGATCGACTATTCCGCGACCAAGGGCGCCATCCTGTCGTTCATCCGCGCGCTCGCCCACAAGCTGGCGGATCGGGGCATCCGGGTAAACGGTGTGGCGCCGGGCCCGATCTGGACCCCGCTGATCCCCGCGTCCTTCCCGCCCGAGAAGGTGGAAAGTTTCGGCAAGAACAGCACGCTCGGCCGGCCCGGGCAGCCCAACGAGGTTGCCCCGTCGCTGCTGTTCCTGGCTTGTGACGACAGTTCCTACATGACCGGGCATGTCCTGCACCCGGACGGGGGCGAGGCCGTGGCGGACTGAAACAGGGCCGGTGTATCGCTCTGGAAAATATCGAGGGCGGTCTTGTTCAGACCGTCCGCACCGAAAATGTGAAACAGGCCACCGTCGGCAGATGCCACGACCAGGACAGGGCGAACCGCCGCATCCATCCCGACCGCAGCCAAGGCGATGCCCCCCGCAACTGTCAGCGTTCTGGCGCGCGCCAAGCGCCCGACGATTGCGCGGTCAGCCTCCGCGTCCTGACCGTCTGTGTGACCCCGTCGCCGGCGCCCCGCGCCGGCGAGTGAGGCCCGGGGTGCTTGCCGGCATTCATTTCCGCGATCTCGATCTGCCGAAGAATAATGCCGGGGCGTAGCGCCTTCGCGGGCCTCTCCGCTCTGCCGTCCGCGGGTGTGCCCGGTCGGCGATGTGCCGCCCATGCCGAAAAGGAACGGAACCATCGGTGCGATGTCACGTTCCGGACTCGATAGGTAGGGAGATGGCCAATGTCTAGAATCACCAGTGAGGACACGGTTTCTGGCGCAGTCGTCGACTATATCCCCGCGCTTCGATCTTACGCATGGTCGCTGACCCGCCGCTGGGAAGACGTTGACGATCTGGTCCAGGACACATTGACCAAGGCAATCGCGAATACGCACCGCTTCCGCGAGGGCACCAACCTGCGCGCCTGGTTGATGACCATCATGCGCAATACTTTTCTGAATCAGATCGCGAAATCGTCTCGCGAAAGAACCGGCGCAGCGGAATGTGTGTCGAGCATACCCACGGTTCCGGGAACGCAGGAATGGTACATCCGCGGGAATGAGATGATGGCCGCCATAACGCTGCTGCCCGCGCACTACCGCGAAATGCTGATTCTGGTCGTGATGCTCGGCGAAAGCTATCAGTCCGCCGCCGAGATTTGCGGTGTCGCCGTGGGCACCGTCAAAAGCCGGGTCAACCGGGCACGCGCGCTGGTGCTGGAGCAAATGGGGGAAACCACGCTCGAAGACGGCTGAACCCTGTGATCGGGTCATCTTGGAACAATGCCGCGCGCTGCCGGTTCCGGGGATGACCGCCTTGGAAACCTGCACAAGGAGATTACGATGAGCGAAGCAACAGCCACCACCGATCATCAGGCGATCCGCGACTGGGCCGAAGCACGCGGCGGCCATCCGGCCCGCGTTCGCGGCACCGGCGGCAGCGGCGTGCTGCGCATCGATTTCGATCCGCCGGAAGACGACCTCGAAGCCATCCCGTGGGATGAGTTTTTCGAAGTCTTCGACGATCGCCGCCTTGCGTTCCTGCATCAGGACAAGACCGAAGATGGCGCCACCAGCCGGTTCAACAAACTCGTAAACCGGGACACGGCCGATACCGGCTAGGCGCTGCCGTGAAACGGCCCTTGCACGCGCCCGCGAAGGGCGCGCGTGAATTCAGAAAACAGATTGATCGGAAACATTCGCCCGACACGCTTGTTGTACCCGTACAAGCCCGAATTCCCGGGCTTCACATCCAACGGGAGATCTGCCCCATCCGACCCTGCGCGCGGCCATATGCCCAGCCCGATTTTCGCCCCGGCGAACGCGGCCCTCCGCCGAGAGCATCTTCCGACGGTGCGCCTGTCGCACCCACGTCCCAGGAAAATCTCAACAGGAGCGTTCCCCAATGACACCTAAATTCCTTCAATCATCCCGCCGCGGCTTTCTTGGCGGCACGGCCGCCGCTGCGGCATTGACGACGCTGGCTGTTCCGGCGCGCGCGCAGGTGGAGGTGGTTCCGCTCGACCGCTACCAGCCCGACTACCTGACCGCCGGCGAATGGGCCTTCGTCATGGCGGCCTGCGCCCGGATCATCCCGTCTGACGGCGACGGGCCCGGCGCGATCGAGGCGCGGGTGCCGGTGTTCATCGATCGCCAGTTGGCAGGCGATTTCGGCGCCGCCGCCGATCTCTATATGGAGGGGCCGTTCAACCCCGGCTCCGACGCCTATCTGGGCACCCAGACCCCCCTGACGCCGGCCCGGATCTACCGCGACGGTATCGCGGCGGTCGATCAATGGTGCACCGACAACCTTGGCAGCCCCCTCGCCGAGCTGGAGCCCGAGGATCAGGACACGGTCCTGCGCGCGCTTTCCTCGGGTGACCTGAACCTGGGCGACGAGCTGCGCGAATTCTGGGCGCTGCTGGTCCAGAACACCAAGGAAGGCTATTTCGCCGATCCCAGATATGGCGGCAACCACGGGATGCAGTCCTGGATCTATATCGGGTTTCCAGGGGCGCGGGCCAATTACCTGGAGTGGATCGGCCGGAACGAGGCCTATCCCCTCGGCCCCGTCGACATCGCCGGCGAGAGGGCCTGAGACATGGCACGCACAGATCCGAAAAGAGACGTCGTCATCGTGGGACTGGGCTGGACCGGGTCGATCCTCGGGATCGAACTGGCGCAGGAAGGGCTGGACATTCTTGCCCTGGAACGGGGGGAGGACCGCAGCACCGTCCCGGATTTCAGGTATCCGCAGGTGATCGACGAACTGAAATACGGCATCCGCTTCGGTTTCATGCAAAAGCCGCGCAACTCCACCATCACCCTGCGCCGGACGCTGGACGAAGAGGCGCAGCCGATGCGGCGTCTCGGATCGTTCCTGCCGGGTGACGGTGTCGGCGGCGCGGGGATCCACTGGAACGGCCAGACCTGGCGCCCGATGGAGAACGAATACCGGCTCCGGTCCTATGTCGAAGAGACCTTCGGCGCCGAGATCATCCCCGAGGACATGACCATCCAGGATTGGGGCGTCACCGCCGAAGAACTCGAACCCTTTTATGACCGCTTCGAATACATGGCCGGAATTTCCGGGCAGGCGGGCAATATCAAGGGAGAGATACTGGAAGGCGGCAACCCGTTCGAAGCGCCGCGCAGCCGGGATTACCCCCTGCCGCCGCTGCCCCAGACCACCGATGCGCTGATGTTCGAACAGGCCGCGAAGGCCATGGGCTATCACCCGTTTCCGCGCCCCGCCGCCAATGCCTCGGCCGCCTATACCAACGAATACGGGATGCAACTCGGACCCTGCAATTTCTGCGGTTTCTGCGAACGCTACGGCTGTATCAACTATTCCAAAGCCTCGCCCCAGACCTGCATTCTCGATGCTCTGAAACGCTACCCCAACTTCGCCTATCGGGTGAACTCCGAGGTGTTGCGCGTCGATCTGGCGAACGACAGGAAAACCGCCACCGGAGTCACCTATTGGGACGAGGAGGCGCAGGAGGAAGTGACCCAGCCCGCGGACCTGGTGATCCTCGCCGCCTATTCGCTGCACAACGTCCACCTGATGCTGCTGTCGGGGATCGGCGAACCCTACAATCCGCAGACCGGCGAAGGTGTGACGGGCAAGAACTATGCCTACCAGATGAATGGTGGCACGACGCTGTTCTTCAAGGATGTCGAATTCAACCCGTTTGCCGCCGCCGGATCGTCGGGCATCTCGATCGACGATTTCGCGATCAACCAGATCGACTTTGCGGCCGAAGGGTTCATCGGTGGCAGCTATATCACCGCCGGGCAGTCAAACGGCCAGCCGATCCGGGGCATCGCACTTCCGTCCGGGGTGCCGTCCTGGGGTGCGGAGTGGAAGAAGGGCATCGGCGACTGGTACGGGCATTCCATGTCCATCGGGTCGCACGGGTCGAACCTTGCCTATCGCGACTGCTTTCTGGATCTCGATCCCACCTACAAGGATCGGCACGGTCGCCCCTTGATGCGGATGACCTTCAACTGGAAACCGAACGACATCCGCATGACGCAGTTCATGCGCAGCAAGATCGAACCCATCGCGCAGTCGATGAACCCCGATAGCTGGAAATCGAGCTACAAGGGTGACGGCGCGCGTTACGATATCCGCCCCTATCAGACGACCCACAACGTCGGCGGGGCGATCATGGGAACCGATCCGAACGCATCGGCGCTCAACCGCTATCTGCAGGCGTGGGGGCAGCACAACGTCTTCGTCATGGGGGCGGGCGCCTTCCCCCAGAACATCCAGTACAACCCCACCGGCGCGGTCGGCGCACTGGCCTATTGGGCCGCAGAGGCGATCCGCAAGGATTACCTGCCGAACCCCAGGCCGCTGGTATGAGGTGACGACATGCGGAATTTCATACATATCCTGTTCGCCGCGCTGCTGATCACGGGCCTGGGCTTCCTGGCCTTCATCACCGTCCCGGTCCAGCGCACCGAACCGCAGACAGCCCTGGCCGACGACTGGCGGCCGGAGGAGGGGCAGGGCGAGTATGCCATGCGCCTCGCCGATTGCGCCGCCTGCCACACCGCCCCGGATGGAGAGCTGTTCGCCGGCAATCGCCCGATCGAAAGTCCCCTCGGGACCATCTATTCGTCCAACATCACACCGGACGAGGCCACCGGTATCGGCGGCTGGAGCCTCGATGATTTTCGCGCCGCGCTCTATGATGGGGTGCGGCCTGATGGCACCCATCTCTATCCCGCCATGCCCTATGAAAACTATCGCAAGCTGACCGAAGAGGACATACGCGCGCTTTATCACTACTTCATGGAAGAGCTGGAGCCGGTCGAGAACCGTACACTGCAGTCGGACCTGTCGTTCCCCTTTGATCAGAGGTGGGGCTTGCGGGCGTGGAAATGGGTGGCGCTGGGTGATCCCGGGTTCGTCGCCGACACCGATGATCCGGTCCTTGCGCGCGGCGAATACCTGGTCGAAGGGCCGGGCCATTGTGGCGCGTGTCATACGCCTCGCAATAACCTGATGGCCGAGGCTGCGCTGGAAACCCCTGACGAGGCGTTCCTGTCGGGCGGTGAAATCGACGGCTGGACAGCCCCGCCCCTGCGGGGGCCCGACAGTGCGATCCGCGGCTGGAGCGCGCAGGACATGGCGGCCATCCTCGCCACCGGCCGAAACGCGCATGCCGCGATCAATGGCGAAATGCAGCTCGTCGTGCGCGATTCCACCCAGTTCATGAACGATGAGGATCTGCAGGCGCTCGCCGCCTATCTCGTCAACCTGAACGATGGCAGCACAGCCCCCGACAGGGCCGAGGAGACGGAAACCGAAGCCCTGCTTGTTTCGGCAGATCCCGACATGCCGCTCGGGCCACGTCTCTACCTCGACAATTGCAACGCCTGCCATTTCGCCGACGGGCGCGGCGCGGACGAGGTGTTCCCCGAACTCGACGGCAGTTCGCTGGTCACGGCGCAAAGCCCGACCGGGCTGATATCGATGATCCTGACCGGCTCGGAATTGCCCTCGACGGCCGAACGGCCCTCTTCCCTGCGCATGCCGGGTTTCGGTGACCGGCTGTCGGACGAGGAGGTGGCCGAGCTGGCGAGTTTCGTCCGCAGCGCCTGGAACAATGGGGCGCAGCCGGTTACGCCTGCCCAGGTGGCCGAACTGCGAGGAGACGCGGAAGCAAAGCGGGACTGAGAATCCGCGCGGCCCGCGGGCCCCGCGCAATTGGGGTCCGCGGTGACCGCTCTGCCGGTGCAAAATGGTCAACAAAGGCAATGCGAACCGGCTGCCGCGCGAAAGGCCGGGCAATCGCAGGCTGATCGTGCGCTATCCGTTGTCCGGTTCGACCTGCCCGCCGTAACCCCGCAGGGAAACGGCGGTTTGCTCCAGTTCGGCCTCGTTTGCGCAAAGCACCACATCATGTCCGCCTTAAACGCAGATGCCGGCCAGTTCGTGGCCGGCACCGGTGGGCGCGCCCGTTATCACGGCAAGGCGTTTCGCCCAGTCATCTCATCTCTTCTGTTCGGGGATGGTCATGGCGTCATGACCACCTTGGTCCATTCGTTCTGGTTGCCGTGAAAGTTGCGATAGCCCTCCGGCGCCTCTTCCAGCGACAGGCGGTGCGAGATCAGGAACGTGGTATCAACCTCGCCTTCTCCGATCCGTCGCAGCAGATCTTTCGAATACTTCTGGACATGGGTCTGCCCGGTGCGCCACTGCAGCCCCTTCTCCATGAAGGCGCCAAGCGGAAACTTGTCGAGAAAGCCGCCGTAGACGCCGGGCATCGAAATGCGCCCGCCCTTTCGGCAGGCCAGGATCGCCTGGCGCAGGGCATGGCCACGGTCCGCGCCGATACCGACCGTCTGCTTCGCCCTGTCCAGCACGTTGTCGGGTGTGAGGCCATGGCTTTCCATACCCACGGCATCAATCACTGCATCGGGGCCAAATCCGCCCGTCATTTCCATCAACGCCTCCAGAACATGCGTCTGGCGGTAGTCGATCACCTTGGCGCCGAATTTTCGCGCCAGTTCCAGCCGATGCGGGTAATGGTCAATGGCGATGACCTGATGCGCGCCCATGATCAGCGCGCTCTGAACCGCGAAAAGGCCTACCGGACCGCAACCCCAGACGGCAACGGTGTCGCCCTCTTCGATGTCGCAATTCTCGGCCGCCATCCACCCGGTGGGCAGGATGTCGGACAGAAACAGAACCTGTTCGTCCTCCAGCCCGTCTGGGATGACGATCGGCCCCACGTCGGAATAGGGCACACGGACATACTGGGCCTGTCCGCCGGGATAGCCGCCGGTGAGATGAGAATACCCGAAAAGCCCCGAAAGCGCGTGGCCGTAGAGCGGCTCGGTCAGATCTTGCGTCTCCACCGGGTTGGAATTGTCGCAGGCCGAATATTGCTGCTTCATGCAGTGAAAGCACTTGCCGCAGGAAATGGTGAAAGGCACCACGACCCGCTGGCCCTTCTTCAGCGTACTGGCGGGCCCGGTCTCGACGACCCGGCCCATGAATTCATGGCCAAGGATGTCGCCGGGCATCATGCCGGGGATCACCCCGTCATAAAGATGCAGGTCCGATCCGCAGATCGCGGTGGCGGTCACTTCGATCACCGCGTCGCGGGGATTGATGATTTCGGGGTCGGGTACCGTCTCGACCCGGACGTCATGTGTTCCGTGATAAGTCAGTGCGCGCATTGTATCCTCCCTTCAGGCCAGCTTGCGGTTGTTGGCGGTCGCAACCTCGCCCGTTTCCATCAGCATCTTGAAACGTTTGAGTTCGTGGCGGCCCTGCACCGCAGGTTCGCGCCGGAACAGCCTGGCGATCGCCCGGCCCGCTGCGCCGCCGGGGGGAACATAGGCGATGATCGCCTCCACCTCCGTACCGCGCCCGCCCGGAGCGTCGCGGAACATCACCTTGCCCTCGGTATCGATGTCCGACCCATCGATCGAGCGCCAGGCGATCTGCTCGTTCTTGCGATCGCTGATGATCCGGGTGCGCAACGTGTAGCTGCTGCCGGCCGGCCCCCTTATGGTCCACACAAGCGTGTCGCCGCTGGCCTCGACCGCCTCCACGTTTTCCATGAACCGGGGCAGGTTCTTGAATTCGCGCCAGAACGCATAAAGTTCGTGGCGCGGGCTGTTTATGGTCACGGTCTTCCCCACCACGGCATAGTCGCCGTACCGGGGCAGGCGGCCGGTGCGGCCGGGGGCGTCATCCGCCCGGCGGTCTTGCCGGTTCCTGCCGGATGACAGCCAGAGCGAGGCGGCACCGGCGGCCAGCAAGCCGACGCAGACCGATACAGCGACGGCGCGAACGGCCGAGTGCGGAGGTGTGTTTTTTGGCGGCATCTGAAATCTCCTTTGCGGACTACGGGAACCGGCGCAGGGAGGGATTGTTCCCAGATTTTCACGCGTGCAGAGGCGGGTCGGAAGACGGGCAAACCGTTCCGTGAGCATCGTTTCCGAAGAGCGAGAAAGCTTGGCGGCGTCTCATACATGCGTCGGGCTGAACCCGATTTTCGGCCCGGCCGAAGAAAATCCCATGCGCCGGGAACTCATCGATGGGGTCGTTCAGGACCTTCTGACGCTGGTGCACTGGGGCTTCGGACCATCATGAACGGCTCGGCCCTCGGCCCAGACACTCACCTGTCTGGATTACAGTCTCGTGGGCGCGCCGACCCGATCTTGAGGGAATGCGATGGCGGGCGTCGGCGGCTGGCGCCGGGCCTTTGCCTGTTCAGCTCAAGGTCCACCCGCTGGCGTCGGCAAGACGGTCGCGGACAAAGCCAATGAACCGGGCGGCTTTGGCCCCGTCGATCACCCGGTGATCATAGGACAGCGACAGCGGCACCATTGTCCGCAGCGCGATCTCCCCTTCGTGTTCGACGGGTTTGCGCTGCGCCCGTGAGACGCCCATGATGGCAACCTCGGGGGCGTTGATGATCGGCGTGAACGCCGTTCCGCCGATCTTCCCCAGGCTGGTGACGGTGAAGGTTCCGCCCTCGGTATCGGCATACCCAAGCTTGCCGCTGCGCGCCTTTTCGGCCAGGGCAGCGACCGCCGCGGCCAATTCCGAAACGCTCAGGCTGTCGGCGTCTTTCAGCACCGGAACGATCAGCCCGGCGGGCGTGTCCACGGCGATGCCGATGTTGTAGTATTCCTTCAGGAATAGCGTCTTTCCCGTGTCGCCCAGCGACGCGTTGAAATCGGGAAATTCCTTCAGCCCCGCCAGACAGGCCATGACGATGAACGACAGCGCCGAAAGTTTCGGGCCGTCGGGGTTGGAGGCGTTAAAGTCATGCCGCGCCGCTTCCAGGGCGGTGATGTCGGCCTCATCGTGATGGGTGACATGGGGCACGTTCTGCCAACTCGCGGCCATCCGGCGGCCGACGATCTGCCGGATGTTGTCGAGCGGGCGCTCCTCGACCTTGCCGAACAGCGAATAGTCATAGGTCGGAACGGTCAGACGGGACGTCGAACCCTGATCGGATGAAGTCATTTTTCAGCTCGCTTTCTTTGCGCAAGGCGATTGGCAGAACGTTGTTTCCGGCCTACCCGAACAGGGTGTCGCCGCTCACGTTTCCGATGCCCGGGTGGATATCGAAGCGGACCACGCCGATGGCCGCCTTTCCGCCGACGGCCTGGCGGATCCTCTCGGTCCCCGAAATGCCGAAGCCGCCGCACAGTTCGATCGCGCCGATGCCATCGGCGACCAGTTCGGCGGCAACGGCCTCGGCCTGGGCGTAGTTCTCGACGCCGACAACCGTAAGATTGACGGTCGGGGTGGACACGACCTGCCGGTGGGTATCCGCATCGGCCCCGCCGGCAAGGAAGATGAATGCTGCTTTCAGGCTCATGATGTCACATAGAGGGTGGCCGCGTTCGGGCGGTCACGCCTCCTCCTCTGCTTTGAAATTTGCGACGAAGGCGTCGATATCGGCCTCGGGCGTTTCAGCCTGCGCGATCACGCCGATGAGCGCGCCAACCGCAAGCGTATCGCCATCATGGGCGACCCGCCGACGGAATACGCCGTCGGCCGGGGATTCGCAGATGTTGGTGATCTTTTCGGTTTCGATCCCGACAAGCTCATCGCCCTCCATCACCTCGTCTCCGGCCTCGACATGCCAGTCGACGACCTTGCCCTCGGTCATCGTCATGCCGAGTTTCGGCATGACGACAGCGGTTATCCTGGCCGGACTCATCAGTCGGCACCTTCAAGCACGCGCGCGCTTGCGCCAGAGCCCATCACCGAACGGACGCTTTCCTGAATGTCGGCGACACTCGGGACGTAAGCATCCTCAAGCACGGGCGAGAACGGCACCGGCGAATGCGGCGGCGTGACCCGCTTGATCGGCGCCTTCAGCGCGTCAAAGGCGTCCTCGGCGATGATGGCCGAGATGTCCGAAGCCAGGCCGCAGCGGGGCGAGGCTTCGTCGACCACGACCAGACGCCCGGTCTTGCGCACCGATGCGATGATCGTTTCGCTATCGAGCGGCGAGGTCGTCCGCGGGTCGATCACGGTGCATTCGATGCCTTCCTTGGCCAGCGCATCGGCCGCCTGATTGGCAAAACCGACCATCCGCCCGATCGCCACCACGGTGACATCCTTGCCCTCGCGTGTGAGGTTGGCCACCCCGAACGGGATCGTATAGGGCTCGTCCGGCACCTCACCGGTTTCGTCGAACATCGC
Organism: Actibacterium sp. EMB200-NS6; assembly: GCF_001305615.1. GTDB lineage: Bacteria > Pseudomonadota > Alphaproteobacteria > Rhodobacterales > Rhodobacteraceae > Actibacterium_A > Actibacterium_A naphthalenivorans. The sequence goes on along the minus strand of NZ_CP010869.1, from coordinate 3,208,188 downwards.
CTTGTGTTCGAAAAAGATCACCGGATCGTCATCCCGGATCGCCTGGGTCATCAGGCCCTTTGCCTCATAGGCGGAAGAGGGGATCACGACCTTGAGCCCCGGGAAATGGGTGAAGACCGGATAGACGCACTGACTGTGCTGGCTGGCCGCGCGCGTGCCCGCCCCATAAAGGGTGCGGATGACGCAGGGCGTCTTGGCCTTGCCGCCGAACATATAGCGGAACTTGGCCAGCTGGTTGATGATCTGGTCGCCGCAGACGCCGAAGAAATCGACGAACATCAGCTGGGCGATCGGGCGCAGCCCGGTCATGGCGGCCCCGGCGGCGGCCCCGATAAAGGCGCTTTCGCTGATCGGGGTGTCAAGCACACGCTCGCGCCCGAATTCCGGCATCAGCCCCTTGGTCACGCCCATGACACCGCCCCAGGCATCCTGTTCGCCGCCGGCGCCCATGCCGCCCGCGACATCCTCGCCCATGATGATGACGGTCGGGTCACGGCGCATTTCGTCGCGCATGGCCTCGTTCAGGGCTTCACGAATTGATTTAACAGACATTTCGAGTCTCCTCTTCAGAGGTCAATAGGAAAGATAGACGTCGGTCGTGAGCGTCGACAGCGCCGGGGGCGGCGCCGCTTTCGCTTCGCGGACGGCTGCGTCGATCAGCGTATCGACCTCGGCGTCGATGGCATCCAGATCTTCGGCTTTCAGCATTCCACCGCCCGTGGTGCGGGCCCGGAAGAACTTGAGCGCATCAAGATAGCGCCGCTCGTCCTGCACCTCGCCCGGCTTCTTGTAGGTTGCCGCGTCGCCTTCGAAGTGGCCGTAATAGCGCGTGAACTCGATATGGATGAAGCGCGGGCCCTCGCCGTTGCGGATCGCGGCGACAGCCTCTTCGGCGGCGCGGTAGACGGCGAAGTAGTCATGCCCGTCAACCCGTGCGCCCTTGATGCCGAAGCCTTCGGCGCGGCGCACCGGATCATGGCCTCCGATCGACCACGAACTTGCCGTCGACTCGGCATAGCCGTTGTCTTCGAGCACGAACAGAACCGGCAGATCATAGACCCGCGCGAAGTTCATCGATTCCAGCGTGGTTCCCTGGTTGAACGCGCCATCCCCGAAAAACGCGACCGACAGGCCGCCGGTCTTCAGCGTCTTGGCCGTCAGCGCCGCACCACACACCAGCGGCGCACCGCCGCCCACGATACCGTTCGCGCCAAGCATCCCGACATCGAGATCGGCGATATGCATCGAGCCGCCCTTGCCACCGCAAAGCCCGCCCTCGCGGCCATAGATCTCTTTCATCATGCCCATCACGTCGCAGCCCTTGGCGATCGAATGGCCATGCCCGCGATGGGTGCTTGCAACAGTGTCATATTCGCCCAGCTGCTGGCACACGGCCGCCGCCGAGGCTTCTTCACCCGCGTAAAGATGGACGAAGCCCGGAATTTGCCCGGTCATGAACTCTTTGTGCACCCGCTCTTCGAACTCCCGGATAACGCGCATGGTGCGATATCCGTCGAGTAGCCGCTGTTTGTCGATCTTCATGGGAAATACCTCCTCGGTATCGGGGATGAACGTAGAACTGTCCCGCGTCTGACGTGCCTTGGCGGACGCGCGGAAAGCAGGTCATGAACCCGCCCTGCGCCGCGCCGGCATCTGGCGATTTGCTGGCAAACAAACCTGTCCCGGTGGGTCGTTTTTTGTACCGTCACCGAGAGGCTGTTCATGTGTTTGCTCCACCCTTCGCCTTGGAAGACAGGCTGTCACGGGATGCAGAGCCGGGCGTTGATCCAAATCAATCTTGGCGCGGGGGCCGGATCGGCGGCCGAAAACGGCCGCTCATGTTTCGCCCTGACGGATTTCGTGCGCGCGCTGACAGAGCCGCTTTTTCCTGTCGGCACGTGGCGCCGGGTAAAGAGGCGCAAATCGTGCCATCGGTCGTTCTCGTGCGGATTGAGCTTTAAGAACAATGCCATGGCTTGCCAGTGGCATCACGATCTCGTCCGGGCGATCTTCGGGCTGATCGCTGCGCTTGGCGGGCGGTTCTTCAGAAAGCCCAGGCAATTCCGGAACGGTGCGACACGATATGCGCAGGCGGCGCGACATTATCTCGCGGCCGCCCGCGTCGCCTCCTCAGCACTCTGGACGCGGTTTTGCGAGTCCGCGTGTTTGCCCCGCGCTCAGTTCTCCGTGAGCTCTTTGCTGGCGACCATGTAGCCCTCCTCCTGCTCGGCGCGGATCGCGATATCGGAGAAATCATAGTCGCGCGAAGGATGCTCGCCCGAGCGTGCCTCGCGCACGAAACGGGTGATGCTTGTCGGCGCGCCGCGCCCCATGAGCTGGATATAGGATGGCAGATGCCTGATCCGCGATGCTTCGGCCGGTTCGAGATGGGAAAGTACAAAATCGGTCAGCCGGCGATAGGCGGCAGAGGTCTCGCGGTGGCGCAGATCGCTCCGCACCCGTTCGGAATAGATGATCTCGTCGCGCCGGGCCATGACCTCCATTATGTTGGAGGGAAGCTCGCGCTCATTGGAAAAGAGATCGACGATGAACACGCGTTTGCCATCCGGCCCGCAGCGTTCGTTCACCAGATCAAGCGGCGAGTTGCTGATGATGCCGCCGTCCCAATAGGCCTTGCCGTCGATGACGGTCCAGGGAAACCCCGGCGGCAGGCTGCCGCTGGCCAGGATGTGATCGGGGGTCAGATCATCGACATAGCTGTCGAATATCTCCAGCTCTGCGGTTGCCACGTTGATCGCGCTGACCAGCAGCCGCACCGGGCTGGACTTGAGGCGCGGGAAATCGACATATTTCATCAGAAGGGCGCGCATCGGCGCCGTGTCGTAAAAGCTTTTCCAGTTCACCGGCAGGTCCAGCATGTTCTGGAACGAGGGCATCCAGCGCGGCCGGAAGAAATTCGGCACCCCGAGCGCGAGGATCCTCATCGCGACGGCGGTCTGGCTGGCCCAGGCGGCGGGCAACGGCGGCGCGGCGACGGCCAGTTCCTCCCAGAAGGCTTCCAGCGCTTCGGTGGCGCCATGCGGATGGCTGGCGATGATCGCGCCGTTGAACGCCCCGATCGAGACACCGGCGACGATGTCGGGAAAGATCTGCTGTTCCTCGAGCGCTTTCACCACGCCGCATTCGAATGCGCCGAGCGCGCCGCCGCCTTGCAGAATCAGCGCCGTCTGAAGCGGAAGGTGCTCCAGATCGAAATCGGAATCGGGCAACCTGTCCTTCACCCCCTGCAGGTTGATCCGGTAGCGGATCATATCCTCCGCGATTCGCGTCTCGTCTGCCGGGCGTCCGATCGAAAACAGCGCCCGCGGCACGTCATCCTTGAGGTAGAACAGCGCAAACGAGCGTTCTGCGGGATCGGGATCGCCCCGGCCGATCCATTCATCCGCCCCTTCGGTAACCCCGAGCACGTTGAACCCGACATCGCCGATCTCGCAGAAAAAATAGGAAACCTCGTCATAACGCAGGCGGCGCCCCATCATGTTGCGCGCCGCGAGCCGCCCCTGTTTGACGGCATTGTCCCAATGTTCGATGTGGCGGCGCTGGGCGAAGACGGGATCGTAGAACGCCGTGACATCGCCCGCGGCGAAGATATCCGGCACGTTGGTTCGGAGCTGATCGTCGGCGACGATATAGCCATTCTCGAGCGCGATCCCGCTTCCGGCCAGGAATTCGGTGGTCGGCGTCACGCCGATGCTGACCACCACCAACTCGCAGGGCATGCGTATTCCGGTCACGGTCTCCAGCTCGCGCACGGCATCCCTGCCATGCAGCGCGGCGGTGGTGGTGTCAAAGAGCAGCTTCAGGCCGCGGCTTTCCACATGCTGCTGAAATCGCTTTGAAAGGCCGGGCGCTTCGAGCCGGTACAGCAGCTCCGGGCCGCGCTCGATGATCGTGACCTCGAGGCCCAGTTCGCGCAGGGCCATCGCGATCTCCAGGCCCAGAAAGCTGCCGCCGAGCACGACGGCATGCTTCGCACCCGCCGCCGTCTGCCGGATCGCTTCGGCATCGGCGACCGTGCGCAAGGTATGCACCCCCCGCAGTTCCGCCCCGCGCGCCTTCAGCGGCCGCGGGGTGCTGCCCGTCGCGATCAGCAGCCGGCGATATCCGATCTCCTCGCCCGCTTTTGTCGTCACGATCCGCCTTTCGGGATCGACCGCGCGCACGGTCGTGCCAAGGCGCAGCTCGATCGCATGTTCGCGATAGAACTGTTCGGGGTGGACCAGGATCTGGGGCGCCACCGCTTCGCGCATCGTGGGCGCCTTGGACAGGGACGGGCGGTGGTAGGGTGGCAGGTTTTCGGCGCAAAGCATCATCACCGATCCGGTGGCGCCCTCGGCCCGCAGCGTTTCGGCGGCGGATGCCGCGGCCAGCCCGCCGCCAATGATGAGATACTCCGCCCGCAGCGGTTCGGTGCCCTCCGGCGCCGGGTTTTCAATGCCTGCCATGTGTGCTGATCCTTGCGCGGCTCATCAGTGCCAATTGTGTTCCGTTTCAATCGCGCCTGCTCCGATGACGCGCCCGAGGATGACGGCGGCCCGAGCCGCGACCGGGATTGCAGGCAAAGGCTACCGCGTCTTCGCGCCCAGGTAAAAGCAAATGATTGCCGCAGCGTGTCCGGTGTGGTTCAGCAATGCCCCCGGTACTTCTTGTGCTCAGGCCTCACCCCCGCTTGACCGCCTTCGAAATCCACATCATATCGGCGCAATGACCGACCTGAAAAACATCCGCAACTTTTCCATCGTGGCGCATATCGACCACGGTAAATCCACGCTGGCCGACCGGCTGATCCAGCTTACCGGCACCGTGGCCGCGCGGGACATGAAGGCGCAGCTTCTCGACAACATGGATATCGAGCGGGAACGCGGCATCACCATCAAGGCCAACACCGTGCGGATAGAATATCCCGCGAAGGACGGCCAGACCTATATCCTGAACCTGATCGATACGCCGGGCCATGTGGATTTCGCATATGAGGTCAGCCGTTCGATGCAGGCGGTCGAAGGTTCGTTGCTGGTGGTCGATGCCTCTCAGGGGGTCGAGGCGCAGACGCTGGCCAACGTCTATCAGGCGATCGACGCGGATCACGAAATCGTGCCCGTTCTCAACAAGGTCGATCTGCCCGCCGCCGATTGCGACCGCGTGGCCGAACAGATCGAGGATGTGATCGGCATCGACGCCTCTGATGCCGTGCGGATCAGCGCCAAGACGGGTCTCGGCATCCCCGAAGTGCTGGAGGCGATCGTGACCCGCCTGCCGGCCCCCAAGGGCGACCGTGACGCGCCGCTGAAGGCGATGCTGGTCGACAGCTATTACGACGCCTATCTGGGGGTGGTGGTGATCATCCGCGTGATCGACGGGGTGATCAGGAAGGGCGACAAGATCAAGATGATGCGCACGGGCGGCACCTATCCGGTGGATCGCCTCGGCGTGTTCCGGCCCAAGATGGAGAATATTCCCGAACTGGGCCCGGGCGAGATCGGCTTTCTGACCGCTTCGATCAAACAGGTGCGCGACACCCGCGTGGGCGATACCATCACGCATGAGAAAAAGCCCTGCGCCGCCGCTCTGCCGGGCTTTAAACCGGCGCAGCCGGTGGTGTTCTGCGGCCTGTTCCCGGTTGATGCCGCCGAGTTCGAAGATCTGCGCGATGCGATCGAGAAGCTGGCGCTGAACGATGCCTCCTTCAGCTACGAGATGGAAACCTCGGCCGCGCTCGGCTTTGGCTTTCGCTGCGGTTTCCTCGGCCTGCTGCATCTCGAGGTGATCCGCGACCGGCTGGAACGCGAATATGACATCGATCTGATCACCACGGCGCCCAGCGTGATCTATCACGTCTACCTGCGCGACGGCACGATGATCGAGCTGCACAACCCCGCCGACATGCCCGACATGACGCTGGTCGATCATATCGAGGAGCCGCGCATCAAGGCGACCATCCTGGTGCCCGACGAATACCTGGGCGATGTGCTGAAGCTGTGTCAGGATCGGCGCGGCATCCAGATGGATCTGACTTATGCCGGTACCCGTGCGATGGTTGTCTATGACCTGCCGCTCAACGAGGTGGTGTTCGATTTCTACGACCGGCTGAAATCGGTGACCAAGGGCTATGCCAGTTTCGACTATCAGATGATCGGCTACCGCGAGGATTTCCTCGTGAAGATGCAGGTTCTGGTGAATGACGAGCCTGTGGACGCGCTGTCGACCATGGTGCACCGCGACCGGGCAGAGCTGCGCGGCCGGGCCATGGTCGAGAAGCTGAAAGAGCTGATCCCGCGCCACATGTTCAAGATCCCGATCCAGGCGGCCATCGGCGGCCGGGTCATCGCGCGCGAAACCCTGTCGGCGATGCGCAAGGACGTGACCGCGAAATGCTATGGCGGCGATGCGACGCGGAAAAAGAAGCTGCTGGAAAAGCAGAAGGCGGGCAAGAAGAAGATGCGCCAGTTCGGCAAGGTGGAAATCCCGCAGCAGGCGTTCATCAACGCGCTGAAGATGGACGATTGAGCGCCTTTGCCCTCACAACACGCCACCTGCGCGATCCCGACCCCGCCCGCTTCGGGGCCCGCTGAACCGGAGTTGCGCTAGCTGCGCGCCCCCTTGCGATCGGCCGGGTCCGGCTCTCCGGCAAGGGGTCGCGCGTCGAGTTCGGCGGCGATATCCTCGTCAAGCGGGGTGTCGCAGCTGTTCAGGATGTACCCCAGGGTCGAATAGAACCCCACTGTCGCGATCACGTCGAACAGTCCCGCCGTGCCGACCATATCCACAAGCGCCGCCTGAATGGCCGGCGACAGGCGCTTTTGGTCGAACAGCTCGTCAACCGCGCGGGCGATCGTGGCATCCTGCGGCGCCATGCCCTCGGCCCGGCCGCGGATCGAGCCGATGCGCGCATCGTCCATCCCGCAGGCACGGGCGCGCACCACATGCTGCCCCCATTCGTAGGACGAGCCCAGCCGAACGCCCGTGCGCAGGATCGCGACCTCGCTGAGCTGCGCGCCAAGGGCGTTGTCCAGCACCACATGCTGGCGCAGCGGTGCCCATGCCTTCAGCAGGGCGGGGTTGTACGCCATGGTGCGATAGACATTCAGCCGCCCGGCAAAGCCATCCTGCATGCCATCGGCAAGGGCGGGCCAGTCGGCGTCGGACAGGGGCGGGAACACGGGCATGTCGGGCATGGTTTTATGTCGTTTCGCTTGGCATGGCGCCGGTGCCGAAACGCCCGGCGCCGGCGCGCTGTGTCACAGAACCTGGCGCATCGCCGTTTCCAGCTTGGTAACGATCTCTTCGACATGGCTGTCGTCCAGGATAAAGGGCGGCGCCAGCAATATGTGGTCGCCGTTTTTCCCGTCGATCGTGCCGCCCATCGGATAGCAGATCAGCCCTGCCTCGAAGGTCGCCTTCTTCAGCGCCTTGGCGATGCCGCGTTCCGGGGCGAAGGGGCGTTTGCTTTCCCGATCCTCGACCAGTTCGATGCCGCGAAACAGGCCGCGCCCCCGGATGTCGCCGACATGGGGGTGCTGGCCGAACGCATCGGCAAGCGCGGCCTGGAGCGTCTCGCCCATGGCCTGCGCGCGCCCGACCAGGCCGCCGCTGGTCAGCTTGGTTACCACGGCAAGGGCGGCGGCGGCGGCCACCGGATGGCCGATGTAGGTGTGGCCATGCTGAAAAAAGCCGGAGCCATCCTCGATCGCCTTGTAGATCGCGCCGCTGCACAGCATGGCGCCGATCGGCTGATACCCCGCGCCCAGCCCCTTGGCGATGGCGGTGATATCCGGCGCGATGCCGTCCTGCGCGCAGGCGAACAGCGTTCCGGTGCGGCCCATGCCGCACATCACCTCGTCGAGGATCAGCAGAACACCGTATTGGTCGCAGATCTCGCGGATACGTTTGAAATAGCCCGGCGCAGGGGGCACGGCGCCGGCGGTGGCGCCGACCACGGGCTCGGCGACAAAGGCCATGACCGTTTCCGGCCCGAGGCGCAGGATTTCGGCCTCCAGCTCATTCGCCGCGCGCAGGCCGTAGGCTTCGGCGCTTTCGCCGGCTTGCTGGTGGCGATAGGCATAGCAGGGGGCGATATGGCTGGTGTCGATCATCAGCGGCGCAAACGGCTCGCGGCGCCACATGTTGCCGCCGGTGGCCAGCGCGCCAAGCGTGTTGCCGTGATAGCTTTGCCGGCGGGCGATGATGCTGCGCCGCGCCGGCTGGCCGATTTCCAGATAATATTGCCGCGCCAGTTTCAGCGCCGCCTCCATCGCCTCCGATCCGCCCGACACCAGATAGACACGCTCCAGCCCCGCAGGCGCATGCTCGATCAGAAGATCGGCCAGCGCCTCGGCCGGTGCCGAGGTGAAAAAGCCGGTATGGGCAAAGGCCACCTGATCCAGCTGCGCCTTGATCGCGGCGGTCACATCGGCATCGCCATGGCCCAGGCAAGACACGGCCGCGCCGCCCGATCCGTCCAGATACTGCTTGCCCGTCTGGTCATACAGATACACGCCCTCACCGCGCGCCACCGTGGGCGGGGCCGATTTCGTGTGGCGGGGAAAGATATGTGACATGGGGGCTTCCTTTCGTGCGAATCCCCGGCGGCCATGCTGCCGTCCATCATTTTTGGAACATATGTTTCATTTATTGACAACAAATAAAACACGTGAAACGCTCCGTTTCATCGAATCCTTGGGGGGCTCATGCCCGACGCTGTGTCGATTGAGGAAAAGATCGCGGCCGAATATGGCGGCCTGAGCGCGAAGCTCAGGGTCGCGGCGGATTTCGTTGCCGCAAACCCGGTAGAGGTCGCCACCCGGTCGCTGCGCGCGATCTCGGCCAGTTCGGGGCTTGCGCCATCGACGTTTTCGCGGCTGTCGCGGGCGCTGGGATTCGACAGCTATGAAGACATGCGCGAGCTGTCGCGCAATGCCATCGGCCGCCAGGTCATCAGCTTTTCGGAAAAGGCCCGCCGGTTGCAGGCGGAAAAGGCCAATGGCGAGTCGGCCCCTTTCCTCGAGCGTCAGGGCGCGGCCTGCATCGCCAATATCGAAGCGGCGACCCGCCTGATCGAGCCTGCCCGGCTCGAGGCCGCGGTCGACCGGCTGCATGTGGCGCGCAACGTGGTTCTGTTCGGCGCGCTCGGGTCCACCGGGCTGGCGGAATACATGGCCTATATGGGCAATTACTTTGCGGCGAACTGGTCGATGGCGGGGCGCATGGGCGCGTCGCTGTCTTCGGCCATGGCCGATCTGGGGGAGCAGGACGCGCTGATCGTCGTCACCAAACCCCCGTTTGCCCGCCGCGCCATCCTTGCCGCGGAAATGGCATCGCAAAAGGGCGCCTATGTTCTGGTCATCACCGACACCCACACATGCCCCGCCCTGCAATATGCGTCGGCACAGTTCATCCTGCCGTCAGACAGCCCGCAGTTCTTTTCGTCCTATGCCGCGACGCTGGTGCTGATGGAAGCCATCATAGGCATGCTGGTGGCCCGCGCCGGGCCCGAGGCGAAGGCCAGGATCGAAGAGATCGAGGCCCGCAGCCACATGCTGGAAGAATTCTGGGCATAACCGCCCTGAGTATCAAACCCAAAACCAACCACGGGAGTTCACGATGTTTGCCAAACTGAAATTCACAGCCGCCGCCATGGCGGTGGGCCTGATGGCCGCGCCGGCGGCGCAGGCCGAAGAGTTCATCACCATCGGCACCGGCGGTGTGACCGGGGTGTACTACCCCACCGGCGGCGCGATCTGCCGTCTGGTCAACAAGGGCCGCAAAGAACATGGCATCCGCTGCTCGGTCGAATCCACCGGCGGCTCGGTCTATAACATCAACACCATTCGCGAGGGCGAGCTGGAATTCGGCGTGGCCCAGTCCGACTGGCAGTACCACGCCTATCACGGCACCTCGAAATTCGAAGAGGCCGGCCCGTTCGAAGGCCTGCGCGCCGTCTTCTCGGTGCACCCCGAGCCCTTCACCGTGGTGGCCCGCGCCGACAGCGGTATCAAGACCTTCGACGACCTGAAGGGCAAGCGGGTGAACCTGGGCAACCCCGGCTCGGGCGCGCGCGGCACTTTCGAGGTGGTGATGGCCGAAAAGGGCTGGACCACCGATGACTTCGCGCTGGCCGCCGAGCTCAAACCGGCAGAGCAGGCCGCGGCGCTGTGTGACAATCAGGTGGATGCGATCGTCTTCACCGTCGGCCATCCCTCGGGCACCATCCAGGAGGCGACCACCGCATGCGATTCCGTCATCGTGGCGGTCGAAGGCACCGAGATCGACAAGCTGATTTCCGAAAACGCGTTCTACCGTTCGGCCACCATCCCCGGCGGGATGTATCGCGGCTCGGATGAGGATGTGAAAACCTTCGGCGTGGGCGCCACTTTCGTGACCTCTGATGCGGTGTCGGAAGAGGCCGTGTACACGGTGGTGAAATCGGTGTTCGAAAACTTCGAGGATTTCAAGAAGCTGCACCCGGCCTTCGCCATTCTGAAGCCCGAGGAAATGGCCACGGCCGGCCTTTCCGCCCCGCTGCACCCCGGTGCCGCGAAATATTACAAAGAACAGGGCTGGATTGAATAACCAACTGTGACAGTATGACGACAGGGCCGGGGGCGCATGCCGCCCCCGGCCTCTCTGAACCGACGGGCGGATGAACCGCCCGCGCCCGGAGACAGGCCCGCAACAGGCCGGTGTGTAATGATTGCCGCAGAAACGCGGCCCAACGGGGAATCTGGGACATGACGGACAAGTCGCCGAGCAATGGCCGCGCACTTTCGGAAGAGGAACTTCAGGAGCTGGTCGCCGCCTCCGACTCCGGCGCGCGCAACCCGGCCGGGCCGGTCGGGATCTTCCTGGCGGTTGTCGCGGTTGTCTGGTCGCTGTTTCAGGTGCTGCTGGCCTCGCCGGTTTCGAATGTGATCCTGCCCGGCGACGTGATCAACAACTCGCGCCAGATCCATCTCGCCTTTGCCATCTTTCTGGCCTTCTGCGCCTATCCCGCCCTGCGCACCAGCCCGCGCAGCTATATCCCCGTTCAGGATTGGATCTTCGCCGTCACCGGCGCCTTCATCGCGCTTTACGGCTATTTCTTTTATCAGAAGGTCGTCAATTCCGGCGGGCTGGCCGACGATACCGACAAATGGGTGGCGCTGGTCGGGCTGATCCTGTTGTTCGAGGCCGCGCGCCGCGCGCTGGGTCCGGCCATGGCGATCATCGCCACGATCTTCCTGCTCTACGTGTTCTTCGGCTCGTCGGAGATCGTGCCGGAGGTGATCCGCTGGAAGGGCGCCTCGCTGAAAAAGGCGATGAGCCACATGTGGATCACGTCAGAGGGCGTTTTCGGCATCGCGCTGGGCGTCTCCACCAAATTCGTGTTCCTGTTCGTGCTGTTCGGCGCCCTGCTCGACAAGGCCGGGGCGGGCAACTACTTCATCAAGATGGCCTTCGGCGCGCTGGGCCACCTGCGCGGCGGCCCGGCCAAGGCGGCGGTTGTGGGCTCCGCCGCGACGGGCCTGATCTCGGGCTCGTCCATCGCCAATGTCGTCACCACCGGCACCTTCACCATTCCGCTGATGAAGCGGGTCGGGTTCAGCAGCGAACAGGCCGGCTCGGTCGAGGTGGCAAGCTCGGTCAACGGCCAGATCATGCCCCCCGTGATGGGCGCCGCGGCCTTCCTGATGGTGGAATATGTCGGTATTTCCTATGTCGAGGTCATCACCCACGCCTTTCTGCCCGCCGTGATTTCCTACATCGCGCTGGTCTATATCGTGCATCTGGAGGCGGTGAAGCGGAACATGCCCACGCTGGGCAACCGCACCACTTCGCTGGCCAGGACGATCGGCGGCATGTTCGTCTTCTTCGCCGGTTTCGCGGCGATGTGCTACGGCGTGCAATATCCGGTGCGCTGGGTTGCCTCGGTGGTGCCCGAGGGGGCGGGCTGGGTGCTGGCGGCGCTGGTCTTCGTGGCCTATGTGGCGCTGTTGTGGCTGGCCGCGCAGGTGCCCGATCTGGAACCCGACGACCCCAATGCCGAGCAGGTGGAACTGCCCGAGGTGGGCAAGATCTACAAGGCGGGGCTGTATTTCCTGCTGCCGATCGTGGTGCTGGTCTATTTCCTGATGATCGAACAGAAATCGCCGGGCCTGTCGGCCTTCTGGGCGACCGCGCTGTTGTTCGCGATCCTGCTGACCCAGCGCCCGATCAAGGCGATGTTTCGCGGGCAAAGCGAAACCGTCAACGCCTTTCGTGCCGGCGTGGGTGATCTGATCCAGGGGCTGATCGACGGCGCGCGCAACATGATCGGCATCGGCCTGGCCACCGCCACCGCAGGGGTGATCGTCGGCACCGTCACCCTGACAGGGGTGGGGCAGGTGATGGCCGATCTGGTAGAGTTCCTGTCGGGGGGCAATCTGATCCTGATGCTGGTGATGGTCGGGTTGCTGAGCCTCGTTCTGGGCATGGGGTTGCCGACCACGGCGAACTATATCGTGGTCAGCTCGCTGATGGCCGGGGTCGTGGTCGAGCTGGGCGCGCAATCGGGGCTGATCGTGCCGTTGATCGCGGTGCATCTGTTCGTGTTCTACTTTGGCATCATGGCGGATGTGACGCCGCCGGTGGGGCTGGCCAGTTTCGCCGCCGCCGCCGTTTCGGGCGGTGATGCGATCCGCACCGGCTTCATCGCCTTTTTCTACTCGCTGCGCACGGTGGCGCTGCCTTTCGTGTTCATCTTCAACACCGATCTTCTGCTGATCGACGTGGGCTGGGCACAGGGCATTCTGGTGTTGGTCACCGCGACGATCGCCATTCTGGTCTTCACCGCCGGAACGATGGGCTATTTCGTCACCAAAAGCCGCATCTATGAAAGCATCGCGCTGGTGCTGATCGCCTTTGCGCTGTTCCGGCCCGACTACGTGATGAACAAGTTTCAGCCCGCCTATGAAACGATCGCGCCCGCCGCGCTCGAACAGGCGATGGGCGCGGCGGATGAGGGGCAGGAGCTGCGCATCGTCGTGTCGGGCCCGGATTTCGATACGGGCGAGATCAAGGAAACCACCCTTGTGCTGCCCGCCGGCCCGGAGGAGGGCGGCGCGGCGCGCCTGCAGGCGCTGGGGCTGACCGCGATCCCCGAGGGCGACGGGATGCTGCTGGAAGAGCCGTTCCCCGGCACGCCCTTCTTTGAAACTCTTGGCTCGTTTGACTTTTACGGCGATACGCCGGTCAGCGTGGCCTCGGTTCAGGCGGCGGCGGATCAGGCGCCGAAAGAGCTGATCTTCATTCCGGTGCTGCTGTTGCTGGCGGGGCTGGCGTTCATTCAGCGGGCGCGGGCCCGCACTCAGCAAGGAGTTCCCGCATGAGCACCTCGATCCTTTGCGCAATCGACGTGAGCCAGCCCGAGGTTGACCGCAACGTGCTGCTGACCGCCGACAAGCTGGCCCGGCTGGATGACGCGCGGCTTGATGTCATCACCGTCGTTCCCGATTTCGGGATGAGCGTGGTGGGATCCTATTTCGACAACAGCTTTCATGACAAGGCGGTCGCCAAATCGCGGGAGATGCTGAACGATTTCGTGTCGTCCACGATCGGCGCCGAAGCCAACGCCAAGGTGCGCCACATCGTGGCGACCGGCAAGGCCTACGAGGAAATCCTGCATGCGGCGCGCGAGGCGGGGTCGGATCTGATCGTGATCGGCTCGCACAAGCCCGAGCTGCGCGATTACCTGCTCGGGCCCAACGCGGCGCGGGTGGTGCGCCACTCCAAATGCTCTGTCTATGTGGTGCGCTAGCTAGCGGGCCGCCAGCGCGCGAGCGATGGTTTCCGACAATTGCCGCAGCGCGTTCGCCTGTGCCGCGGCGATCGCGCCGGGGGTTGCGCCCTCCAGCGGCACCGGAATGTCGAACCGGCCGGCGGTGTTGTCAAACGGCCGCCCTTCGCCGCTGACGTAATACATCCCGCTCAGCCGCAACACACCGTCGGCCCCGGCCAGCAGCCGTTCGGCCCGGATATCGACGCTGACATCGGGCAATGCGTCAAGCGGCCAGGGTTCGGCGGCCACGGTGGCCGAGGTGATCTCGGCCAGGTGGCGGGCGATCACCAGCGTCGCCGCACGCTCGGGCGTGTCGGCCCAGAGCCCGCCGGGGGTTTCGATGGCGCCGGTGGCGCTCTGCAGCGCGATCTCGTCGGCCGCGGCATAGGCCGGCAGGGAAACGGTGCGCACCACCACGGAGCGGACCGCCGGCCTGACGCGCAGGTCCGAGGTGACCGGCTCCATCTGATAGCCCGGACCGGTCGCGGAACAGGCGGGAAGCAGCAGAACGAGGGCGACGGCCAGGGCGCGCAGTGGGCTCATGTCATTTTCCAAACAGGATCGAGTTGGGGTCACGCTCCAGCGTCCGGGCCAGCGTGCGTATGGCGTTGGCCGCGGATTGGATGTCGCGGAAGGTGGCAAGTGTTTCGGCGTTGAAACGGGATCGCTCGCCGTAGCTGCCAAGCAGGGCTTCGGCCTCGGCCACGACCCGGCTCAGACGTTCCGACAGGGCGGGCAGGCTGGCGGCGGCGTTTTCGACGGCATCCGCCGCCGCCTCGGCCGATGCCAGCGCGGAGTTGACGTTACCGATGGCGCCGCCTTCACGCAGTTCGGCCAGAAAGCCGCGCACCTGGTTCAGCGCGCCGGTCAGGGCCGGAGGAAGCTGCCGCGCATCCTCGGTGCCGATCAGCGCATCGATCGAGGCCAGCGCCCTGGTGGCGGCGTCGACCAGCTCTTCCACGGCCAGGCTGTTGGCCTTGTCGCCCAGCGCCTTGACCTGTTCGGTGATCTCCGGAAGGTCGGCCGCGGCCGTGTCGATATTGGCGGCAGCCGAGGCTGCGCTGTCGATCGCGTCGTTCAGCTTTGCCACCGTGCGGGCCTGTTCCAGCTCGTCGGTGATCTTGCGCAGATCGCCGATCGCGGCCCGCACCTCGCCCGGCACCGCCTGGGTGTCGGCCGATCCGATCAGCGCGCGCGCCTCGTCCAGAAGCGCGTTCATGGTGCGGGGCGTTTCCTGCAATGCCTGATCGTTGGCCAGCCGCTCCAGACTGTCCATCAGCGATATGGCCGAAGACAGAAGCTCTTCGACCGGAAGCGCGTTGATGCGTTCGAATACCCCCTCTGCCGTCGCGTCGAAATCCGAAAGCTCGGCTTCGGTGGCGGGCAGCACGGGATAGGGTTTCGCCTCCATGTCGATGGTGGCGGGGGTGTACTCGGTCAGCTCGACGAGTTCGACGATCAGCGCGCCGGTCAGGATGCTGCTGGTCGCGAGCCGGGCGCGCAGGCCGCGCGCAACGTAATCCTGCAACAGCGTCATCACGCCTTCGGCGCTCAGATCATCGCCAAAGCCCAGGCGGCTCGGCTTGATCGTGAGGTTGACCAGAAGCCGGATGCGGCGCCGCCCGTCAACCTCTTCCACCTGCGCGATCAGGTCTGACACCTCGCCGATCCGAACGCCCCGAAAGCGCACATCGGCGCCGGGGGTCAGCCCGCTGACCGACCCGTCGAACAGCACCGACAGGTGCAGATCGTCCGGCGCGGCGGTCGCGTCGTTGAACAGGCTTTCGCGGGCGGCAGCCTCGTCTTCATAGATGTCGAACACCTGCCCCTGGGTGATCGGATCGCCACCCGAGATCAGCGTGTCGAAGCTGACCCCGCCTTCCACCAGCGAGGCAAGGCTGCTCATGTTCAGCGTCACCCCCGCCGTCCCGAGCGAGACGGAAAATCCCGACGTGTCCCAGAACCGCGTGGCCGAGGTGATGCGCCGGTCATGCGGGCCTTCGATGAAGGCCTGAACCACCACCCCATCGCCCGACGGGCTCAGCCGCGGTTCCTCGATATAGCCCACCTTGACCCCCTTGTGCAGGATCGGCGCCCCGGCGGCCAGCTTGTTGCCGTCGCGGGCGTGCAGTTCGATCTGGGTGCCGGGCTGGCCCGGGCGCACCAGCGGCGGCTCGTCCTGCCCCGTAAAGCTGCGCCGCGCGGTACCTCTCTGTGAATTCCACGATCCTTCGATGAACACGCCCGACAGAACCGTATCGAGCCCCGAGATGCCGCGCACGGAAACCTGCGGGCGCACCACCCAGAACCGCGCGTCTTCGTCGAGAAACGGGATGACATCCCTGTCGATCCGGGCGGTGATGATGACGCGCGACAGGTCGCCGGAAAAGCCGACCTTCTCGACCGTGCCGACCGTCACGTCGCGAAACTTGATCGCGGTGCTGCCGGCCACCACGCCGGTGGCATTGGCGAAAGAGATTTCAACCAGCCGGCCGCGATGCGAATAGTTCTGCCAGGCCACGCCCAGCGAAATGGCCAGCGCCAGAACCGGCACCAGCCAGACCACCGACAGCCGCTGCCAGAATGCGGGCCGTGCCGGCCGGATCTCGGGTTCAGGGGGGGTAACGTCGTTCATTCCGCGGGTCTGTCACTGTCCCAGATTGTTCGTGAATCGAAACTTTGGGCCGAAAGCATCGTGAAGGCCACCGATAGTGCAAAGCTGACGGCGGCGATGCCGGGGTTGATCGTAGCCACCGTATCCAGTTGCACGAGCGATGACAGGATCGCAACCACAAACACGTCGATCATCGACCAGCGGCCGATGAAGTCTGTCACTTCGTACAGCCTGTGGCGCAAATGGCTGTGCTGGCGGATGGGCCACTGCACGCTGAGCGCCAGATAGCTGATGGCGATGAACTTGCCGATCGGGATCATCACGCTGGCCACGAACACGATCAGCGCAACCCCGTAAGACCCGTGATGCGCCAAGTCTATCACGCCGCCGATGATCGTGCTTTCGCGTTTGCTGACCAGGGTCGAGGTCAGCAGCATGGGATAGATATTGGCGGGAATGTAGAGGATCATGCCGGCAAACAGCCAGGCCCAGACCCGTTGCAGGCTTTTGATCTCGCGGCTGGAAATCGGCCCGCCGCAGCGCTGACAGATCTGCGCCCCGCCCGGATGGACGCGGCCGCAGCGGCGGCAGGCCACCAGCCCCGCCGCGCGGGCGGTCAGGGGGCCCGGTTTTCCAGCGATTTCCATATCGAATACCTGCACATGAAATTGTCCTGAAGTACTGTGACGAGAACGAGGCCGACAAACGCCCAGAACGCCGGCCCGAGCGAGACCGTGGCCAGCCCCGACACCTTGATCAGCGCGACCGCGACGCCGACGATGAAGACCTCGGCCATCGACCAGGGTTTCAGCGCCTCGGCCAGCCGGAACGCGGCGCGGGCATGGACAAGCGGCGCGCGCCCGAGCGCCATCGGCGCCAGCGTATAAAGGATCGCCGCCAGCCGGGCGAGCGGGATCAGCACGATCAGCCCCGCCACCGCCACCGACAGCGGCAGCATCAGCCCCGAGGAAAAGGCGCGCACCGCATCGAACACCGAGGCAAAGTTGTGCAGCCCGGCGGCATCGAGCGCGAGAAACGGGAAGAACACCGCCGCAACCATCAGGACGACGGCGGCAAGCGACAAGGCGGTGATCCGCGCGAAGGCCCCCGGCCGAGGGGTGATCAGAACCGCGCCGCAGCGATTGCAGCGGGCACGCGCATTGTCGGGCACATCGACAACCCGGTAGAGGGCGTCGCATCCCGGGCAGGCAATCAGCGGCGAAAGCGGGTCGGGATCATCGGGCTCCATTCTGTGCCTCCTTCTGTGGCCGGGGCAACGGGCCGCCGGGGCGGGCGCGGCGGCGGTTCACTGCGACGTGCCGTCGCCCTGCGCGGCCTCGACCTCGGCGGCAAGCAGGTACCCGCTGCCATGCACGGTCCGGATCATTGAATCCGCCGCATCGCCATTGTCAATCTTGCGCCGCAGCCGGACGATATGCGCGTCGATCGCCCGGTCGGTGATCGAGACCGCATTGCCATAGACGGTTTCGAGGATACGCTCGCGGGTCTGAACCTCTCCGGCGCCCTGGGCCAGCGCGCGCAGCAGCGCGAATTCCGTGCTTGTCAGATAGACATCTTCGGCCCCGCCGTCACGCGTCAGCCGGCGCTCGACCAGATCGAGCGTCAGATCGCCGAACCGAAGAAAGCGGACCGGCGGCAGGGCGCCGGCGAGTTCGGCATCGGCGGGCTTGCTGCGGCGCAGGACCGAACGGATGCGCGCCAGCAACTCGCGCGGCTCATAGGGTTTGGTGAGATAATCGTCGGCGCCCAGTTCCAGCCCGATGATCCGGTCATAAACCTCGTCGCGGGCGCTGAGCATGATCATCGGCACCCGGTTGTCGCGCCGCACCTCGCGGGCCATTTCGAACCCGTCCACATCCGGCAGGATCAGATCGAGGATGATCAGGCTGAACTCGTGCCGGGCCATCGCCATGCGCATCTGTTCACCGCTTCCGGCCGAGGTGGCGCGAAAACCCTGTTTCGCAAGGAAACGTTCCAGAAATGACGTCAGCTGCCGGTCGTCATCCACGATCAGGATATGATCCTGCATCGGTCTTTTTCCTTTTATTTACAGACTTTATCTTGCACAGTCAGGCTGCATTCGCAACAAAAGACCGCTGTCGGGAGCCATCTTGTGGACGGGTCGAACACCGGCAAATCCCTTGCACGATCCTACGCAATCGGTGTCGCCGCGCTTTTCCTGCTGCTCGTCACGGTGTCGCTGGGCCCCTATCTGGGCATCCAGACCCGCGCCCAGTTCCGCGAGATCGAGGCAAGCTGGCTGAACTATTCCGGCGATGCCGGGAAGAAGGGCGTCTGGATCAGCTCGATCCGCGGCTATCTGGGATACGGCGGCGTCATCCACGATTTCAAGAATTACATTCTGCGGCAGGACCCGTTCTATCTGGATCAGACCAGGGTGCAGCTCGAGCAGTTCCAGGCGGTGATCGAGGATTACCTGGCCGCACCCATCGGCCCCGAGGAACGCGCCGCGCTGGAGGTGATCGGCGCCACGGTGCGCGAATACGAGGTCAAGCTGCCCATCGCCGTGCAGGCCGCGCAGGAAGGCTGGGACGTGGCGCGCACCGACCGGCTGGTGCGGGTCGATGATACCGCGGCGATAGAGGCACTGGGCCAGCTTGAACGCCTGTGGCAGGCCAACCGACAGAAAAGCACCGAGCGGATCATTCAGGCGGTCGGAGAAGGCGAGCGGCTGATCTGGGTCGGTTTCCTGTCGGTCGTCTCGCTGGTGGTGGCGGCGCTGACGCTGGGGGTGCTGTTCGCGGTGCTGTTGCTTGATATGCGCCGGGCGATGCACCGTCTGGCCGATGAACTGCGGGTGCGTCGCCGGCTGGAAACCTCCGAGGTGCGGCTGGCCACCGCTGTCGAGCAGAGCCCGGCGACGATCTTCATCACCGATATGGATGCAAGGATACTCTATGCCAATCGCCGTTTCGAGGATATCACCGGCTGGACGCGCGCCGAGGTCGAGGGCAAGACGCCGCGCTTTCTGCAATCGGGCGACACCCCGCCCGAGGTCTATCGCGAGATCCGGGAAAGCCTCGCGCGCGGGGAAACATGGCAGGGGGTGTTCCGCAACCGGCGCAAGGACAGTGGCAGCTACTGGGCGGAAACGACCATCCTGCCGCTGATCGGACCCGACGGAACGGTGCAGAACTTCATCGGCATTGCCGAGGATATCACCGAAAGGCGCCATGCGCGCGATCAGGTGGTGCGCGCGCAGAAGCTCGAGGCCGTGGGCCTTCTGGCGGGCGGCGTGGCGCATGATTTCAACAACATCCTGACCACCATCGTCGGTGCCGCGCATCTGGCCGCGCTGGACGCGCCCGCAGGCAGCGCGATCGCCGGCGAGATCGAGCAGATCGACATCGCCGCGCGGCGGGCGCAAAGCCTGGTGAAAGAGCTTCTGACCTTTGCCCGGCGTCAGCCCGGCCGGCCGCAGCCGACCAACCTGACCACGCTGATGCTCGAGGTCACGCGCCTGATGCGCGCCTCGATTCCGCCCACCATCGCGCTCGATTGCTGCGACGGCGTCGAGCCCTTCATCGTGATGGCCGACCCCACGCATCTGCACCAGATCCTGATGAACCTGTGCCGCAACGCGGCCGAGGCCATCGGCGGCGCAAGCGGAACGATCCGCGTGTCGGCCCATGCCGTTACCGAGGATCTGCCCGAGGGGCTCGCGCCACGGCCCGACGGCTGGGTCCGGCTGGAAGTGACAGACGATGGGCCCGGAATGTCCGCCGATACGCGGCGCCAGCTCTTTGATCCGTTTTTCACCACAAAGCCGCTGGGCAAGGGCTCCGGCCTTGGGCTGGCCGTGGTCTCGGCGCTGGTCGAGGAGATGGGGGGCGGGATCGCGCTTGACAGCGCGCTTGGCACCGGAACCACCTTCGCGATCTTCCTGCCCGGCGCGCGCGAGGCCGAACTGGAAAGCGAGGCCCCGCCCGACGAGATCCCGCGCGGCCGCGAACGGGTGATGCTGATCGACGATGAAAGCGAAGTCGCCGGAACCTTTCGCCGGATGCTGCTGCGGCTTGGCTATCAGGTCGAGGCGTTCACCTCTTCGGTGGTCGCGCTGGAGCGGTTCAGCCGCCGCCCCCGGCAATATGATCTGGTGATCACCGATGTCGTCATGCCCGGCCTGAGCGGCGAGGAACTGGCCGAAGCCATGCGCCGGCTGCGCCCCGATGTTCCGATCATCTTCTGCACCGGCTACGCGCCCTCGGGGATCACCCTGTCCGGTCCCGCGCCCGACGTTCTGGACAAGCCTGTCGATCCCGCGCTGCTGGCCCGGCGCGTGCGGGCAATGCTCGATACGCGTGGCGCATGACGGGGGCGTTTTCGGCGCCATCACATTTCGTCACAAAAAGTTCCAAACCGCCACGCCGCGCGCAACATCTGCAAATACCGAATCCGCTAGCCTGACCGCAGATCATCATGCGCGGCGGTCGTCCGGGTGAGCCCCGGCTGAAACCCCACCGCGCGCGGGCCTTTTAACGGGCGGAGGGGTGCGACATGCGCAAGACGAATTCAGGCAATCACACACGGAATCGGAGCGGGGCGATCGCGGCCCTGTGCGCCGGCATCGCGCTGGCGGCACCGGCACAGGCACGCGACGTGGCGGCGGGTGAGAAGATCTTCAAGAAATGCGCTGCCTGCCATCAGGTGGGCGAGGGCGCGAAATCCCGGGTCGGCCCGGCTTTGAACGGTGTCGTGGGCCGCGCGGCGGGAAGCTATGAGGGTTTCCGCTATTCCGACGCGATGAGCGGCAGCGGCCTGATCTGGACCGAAGAGGCGCTGGCGGACTATCTGGCCGCTCCGCGAAAATTCCTGCCGGGCAACAAGATGAGTTTCGCGGGGCTGCGCAAGCCCGAGGATGCGGCGAATGTGATCGCCTATCTCGCCTCCTTCCAGGCCGACGGAACCCGGATCAGCGAATGAACGCGCGCCGGCCCCGCGTTGTGGCCGGCCGCCGCGCCGAAAGGACGACACCATGACACAGGACAAGCCGCAAACAGACCGCGACGGGCGGATGTGGCACAGGCCGGTTGCCGGTTCGGGCAGCCGGAAAGGAGGCTGGCAATGATGCTGAGAACCGCTTTTATCTGCGTGCTGCTTTCGGGCACCGCCGCAATCGCCCAAGACAGCGCCCCCATCGCGCCGATGGATGTCAACGCGGCGCGAGCCGAGTTGGGCAAGCGTCTGTTCTATGATTACCGTCTGTCAGGCGACACCGCGCTTGCCTGCGCAAGCTGCCACCAGCCCGACAAGGCCTTTACCGATGGCCAGCCGCTGTCGGACGCCTATAGCGGCGCCGCGCATTTCCGGAACACGCCGACGCTGGCCAATGTGGGCTATCGCGACGCCTGGCTGCATGACGGGCGCCTTGGCACCAACCTCAACGACGTCGCGCGCGAGATGATCACAGAGACCTATCTGATGAACATGGACATGCGCATCATGCAGGAGCGGCTCAAGCAGGACCCGGTCTATGTCGAGATGTTCAGGGCCGCGGGCATGAGCGAGCCGTCGAACGGTGGCGCGCGCAACGCGCTGATGGATTTCATGAAAACCATCGTGTCGCGCGGGGCGCCTGTCGATACCGGTGCTCTTTCGGCCGCCGCGCAGCGCGGGCAGGGCATCTTCGAGGGCAAGGGGCAATGCGCAAGCTGCCATTCCGGCCTGCGCTTCACCGACGACCGGCCCCACAACACCGGCGTTGCCGACAACCCCGAAATCTGGGCCGACCCGGAACGGCATTCGGCCTTCGTGACCTATGCCAAGTTCATGGGCATCGAGAATTACATGAACCTGCGCGAGGATCCGGGCGCCTATATCCGCACCCACAACCCCGACAAGGCCCGCAGCTTTCTGACGCCGAGCCTGCGCGAACTGACCTGGACAGCGCCCTACATGCACAACGGCACGCTGGAGACGCTGGAAGAGGTGGTGGATTTCTACAACGCCGGCGGTGGCGACGACCCGCTGAAGGATCCGCGCCTGAAGCCGCTTGGCCTGGTGCCCAGCGAGAAGGCCGATCTGGTCGCCTATCTCGAAAGCCTTTCGGGCGAGAGCTTCGACACCGACGCCTATGTCTGGCGCGAGGACGATTACGATTACTCGCTGATCGAAGACTGGCGCAACGTGAACAACTGAGGAGGCCGGCACAATGACACGCAAATTCCTTTTGGCCCTGGGTCTGGCGGCTGTGGCCGCCGCGCCGGTGGCCGCGCAATCGGATCGCCCGGCCGCGCTGGCCCCGCTTGGCCCGCCGCCGATCCCCGCGGATAACCCGATGACGCCCGCGAAGATCGAACTGGGCAAGAAGCTCTATTTCGACCCGATCCTGTCGGGCAACTACGGCATGCCCTGTTCGTCCTGCCACCGCCCCGAGGCGGGCTGGGCCGTGCAATCGCCGATCAGCTTCGGCTATCCGGGCACGACCCACTGGCGCAACAGCCAGACGGTGATCAACTCTGCCTATTACGGCAAGACCTTCTGGGCCGGCGCCTCGGGCTCGCTCGAGCATCAGGCCCGTTCGGCCGCGCGCGGCGGGGTTGCCGGCAATGGCGAGGATGACATGATGGAGGCCCGGCTGGCCTTCGTGCCCGAATACCGCGCAGCCTTCCGCGAGGTGTTCGGCGACGACTGGCCCAGCATCCGCCACGCCTATATGGCCATCGCCGCCTATGAGCGGACGCTGGTGCAGACCGACACGCCGTTCGACAACTACATGCGCGGCGATGACGATGCGCTGACCGATCAGCAGAAGAACGGGCTGGAGCTGTTCACCGGCAAGGCGCAGTGCGTAAGCTGCCACAACGGGCCGCTGCTGTCGGACGAGAAATACTACAACACCGGCGTGCCGCCCTATGACGGTTGGGAAGACGACCCGATCGCCCAGATCACCTTCCGGTTCGAGCTTTACGGAAAAGGTTCGACCGAAGAGATGTATCGCCACACCAAGGACGACCCCGGCCTCTATTTCCGCACCAAGGAAAAATCCGACAAGGGCAAGTTCCGCACCCCCAGCCTGCGCTACACGCAATACACCTATCCCTACATGCACAACGGCATGCTCGAGACGCTGCGCGATGTGGTGGTGTTCTACAACGAAGGCGGCGGCGAGAATGAATTCGCCGCGAACAAGAGCCCGCTGATCCAGCCGCTCGGCCTGTCCGACGCCGAGATCGACGATCTTGTCGCCTTCCTCGAAAGCCTCAGCGGCGAAGAGATCCTGACCGACGATCCGGAGCTTCCCGAAATGGAACCGCTGCCCGTGGCGCAGAACTGAAAAGGAGACCGGAGATGACCAAAGTCGATCCGAATATCGCCGCCGCCATCAACGGCGCCCAGGGCGAGGCCGCGCAGGCCGGCACCCGCAAATGCCTGATGAACCGCCGCCAGTTCCTGCTGACCAGCGGCATCGCCACCACCGTGGTGATGGTGGGGGTGCCGGGCATGCCGCAGGCACAGACGCCCGCCGTGATATCCACCTACGAGCGCAAGTTCATCGCCAGACTGTCGGAACTTGCGCAGGATGAACCGTTCGATTTCACCTATCCCGACGAGGGGCTCTACGCGGAATCCATCCTCGTGAAACTGGGCAAGGCCGCCGGGGGTGGTATCGGCCCCGAAAAGGATGTGGTGGCCTTCAACTACACCTGCACCCATCAGGGCGGGCCGCTGCAGGGCACCTACCAGGCCGCCGACAAGGCGCTGGGCCCATGCCCGCTTCACCTGACGACGTTCGATCTGACCCGCCATGGCATCTTCATCTCCGGGCAGGCCTATCAGTCGCTGCCGCAGGTGCTGCTGGAGCTTGATGGCGACGATATCTACGCCGTCGGCATGTTCGGGCTGATCTACGGCCGTTTTGACAATCTGCAGGGCTGAGGAGGAACCGACATGTCCACACCGTATTACGTTCCGGAAGAAACCGTTCCGCTGCCGCCGCCCGACGCCGATGTGATCTCCACCGCCTGCGACTATTGCATCGTGGCCTGTGGCTACAAGGTTTACCGCTGGCCGGTGCGGGGCGGCCACCAGGGTGGCCCGCTGGCCGATCAGAACGCCTTTGGCGAGGATTTCCCGGTCAACCCGCTGGGCCCGTGGATCGCGCCGAACCAGCACAATATCGTGCTGCACAACGGCGAGCCGCACCATGTGGTGATCATCCCCGACAAGGATACCGAGTTCGTCAACTACACCGGTAACTCGTCGATCCGGGGCGGGGCCATCGCGCAGAAGGTCTATAACCCGCAGACGCCCACCCGCGACCGGCTGAAATCACCGATGGTGCGCATGTTCGGCGTGCTGATGCCTGTGACCTGGGATTTCGCGCTGGATATCGCGGCCGAGGTCGGCAACCACGTGCTCGAAAAGCACGGCACCAACGCCTATAACGTCAAGACATTCTCCTATGGCTACATGGAGAATACCTACGCCATCACGAAATACGCGCTGCGCCACGTGCGCACGGCGAATTTCACCTTCCACGACACCCCGTCAGACGTAACCTCGACCCCCGGCTTCCGCGATGCGGGTTTCGACAATTTCGGCCCTTCCTATGATGACTGGGCCGAGGCGGATACGCTGCTGATCTGCGGCACCGATCCCTACGAAACCAAGACGATCCTGTTCACCGATTTCATCATGCCCGCGATCCAGGGCGGGCAGAAGGCGATCTTCATGGTGCCGCGGCGCACCACGGGCGTGGCCTTTGCCGAGAAGAATGGCGGGCTGCTGCTCGACATTCAGCCGGGCACCGACCTGCCGGTGGTTCTGGCCATCGCGCGGGTGATCGTCGAAAACGGCTGGCAGGATGACGCGTGGATCAGGAACTGGGTCAACAGCAAGTGGGAGTCGTCTTCCGGCTTTGGCCAGGGCACCCGCAACACGCCGTGGCAGTGGCGCACGACCTGGGGCATGTTTCAGACAGACGGTTTCGAAGACTGGAAGGAATGGCTGCTGGCGCAGGATTACGCGGTGCCCGAAAAGGCCGCCGAGATCGCCCAGATCGACGTGCAGAAGATCTATACCGCCGCCGAGTGGATGGCCAAGCCCAAGGCCGACGGCACCCGGCCCAAGACCTCGGTCATGATCGAAAAGGGGTTCTACTGGTCCAACAACACCGGCAACACCAACGCGATTTCCGCGCTCGGCATCATCGTCGGTGCGGGCGGGCGGCCGGGCCAGGTGATCGGCCGTGCCGGTGGCCACCAGCGGGGGGGCCTGCGCGGTGGCGGCTATCCGCGCAACAAGTCGCCGGAAAAGCTGCCCGGCCGCCGGCGCCGCGCGATGGATACCGACCGCTATCTGATGGGGGGCCACACGCGGCTGGCGCATGTGATCGGCACCACATGGGTGCAGGCGATGTGCGGGTCGCAATCGCTTCAGGCCAAGTTCGACGAACTGACCACGCGCAACCCGCATCAGGTGATGAGCTTTGACAAGAAAGACATCATCGATACGCTGAAGCGGCGCGCCGACAGCGGCGGCATGGTGGTGTGGAACCAGGATATCTATCTGGTCGATCCGATCGGGGCGCGCTACGCCGATATCGTCTTTCCGGCCTCTGGCTGGGGCGAAGAGACCTTTACCCGCGCCAATGGCGAACGCCGGCTGCGGCTCTATCCCAAATTCTACGACGCGCCGGGCGAGGCGAAGCCGGATTGGTGGATCATCGCCCAGCTTGCGCGCAAGATGGGCTTCGAAGGCTTCGACTGGCAGACCTCCAACGACGTGCTGGAAGAGGGCGCGCGCCATTCGCGCGGCTCGCGCAAGGATTTCAACATGGTTCTGGTGGCCGCGCGACGCGAGGGCAAGACCCTGCATGAAAAGCTGGGCGAGTTCGGCACCAACGGCATTCAGGGCCCGGTTCTGATGCTGGAGGATGGCAGCCTGCAGGGCACCAAGCGCCTGCATGACACCACGCGCACGCTGCCCGAAACCGGGCCGAGCGGGGCGAATGTGTTCAACAAGAAGCTGACGCATTTCAATACCCAGACCGGCAAGTGCAACCTGCAGAAGGCGCCATGGGGGCTGTTTTCCAGCTACTGGGAATGGCTCAAGCCGCGCGAGGGTGAAATCTGGATCACCTCGGGCCGCATCAACGAGCGCTGGCAGTCGGGCTATGACGATCGCCGCCGTCCCTATATCGTGCAGCGCTGGCCCGAGAACTGGATCGAGCTGCACCCCGGCTTTGCCGAGGCCCACGGCATCGAAAGCGGTGACTATGTGCAGGTCTACTCCGACCGGATCCCGGTGCAGACCGATACGATCGTGGGTGTCGAGGGCGATGATTTCGATTTCGCCAAGCTGCTCAAGAACGGCCATATCGAACTGACCCGCGCCTCGATCACGGCGGTGGCCATCGTTACCCCGGCGGTGAAGGAGAACATGGGCTACATGGATTTCCTGCACACCGCGCAGCCGGCGAACGCGCTGTCGGGCCGGGTCGTCGACTGGATCAGCGGCAACTACAACTACAAGATGGGCGTGGGGCAGGTGCGGCGCATGGGCGAGAGCCCGTATAAAAAGCAGTTCCGCTCCATGTCTTTCGCCCGCCGCGATATCGCCTGAACGGCATGGCCCAACGGCCCCGGTGGTGCAATGCCGCCGGGGCTTCCTTCATCAGGAAAGGAACACTTCATGTTGCAACGCCTCACGCCCCGGCCCGCCGCGCCTGACCTGACGCCCGCGCTTTTGCATCATCTGGGCACCGGGAACGACGTGCTGCGCACCGCCGCGGTGCGGGCGCTGGCGGCGCAATCGTCCGGCGACGAACGCGCCCGTGCCGCGCTGCTGGATGCGCTGGTCGACGAAGACCCCGATGTGCGCTCCGACGCGATGGAGGCGCTGTTCCGTTTCGCCGCGCCCGAGGATGCGCCGGCGATCCGGCGCTCGCTCCAGGGCGATCCGGTGCGCGAGGTCAAGGTCGCCGCCGTGCACCTGCTGGCCGAGCTGGGGGATGGCGGCTCGGTCGATCTGCTGCGCGCGCTTGTGACCAGCCGCTGTGACGACCGTGTCGCGTGGGAAGATGAGGATGACGTCTGGGACGATTGGCTCGACGTGCAGATCGCCGCGATAGAGGCGCTGGCCCGGCTTGGCATCGCGGATGCGGTGCAAGACATGCTCGCCGCCCGCGATGACGAGTTCGGCCAGACCCTCGACGCCCCCGTTTTCGGCGCGCTGGCCCGGCTTGGCAGCGAAGGCGCCGCCTGGCTTCTGGCCGTGGCCCAGACGGAGGAGGGGCTGGGGCGCAAGCGGGCGCTTTCCGCGCTGGCCGCGACCGGCGCCGAGGCGCTGGCGCCGCATCTGGATCACATTCTGGGCGATGACATGGCCGCGCTGCGCGCGCTGGGGTTGCCCTTGCTGGATGCGGGCGATGACAGGGCGGCGGCCCTGGCGCTGAAAGATCCCGATGCCGGCCTGCGCCGCGCCGCCGTTCTGCGGTTCGCGGCCGGCCGGCCCGAACTGGCGATCGCGGCCTTGTCCGACGCTGACGAAAAGGTTCAGGCGGCCGCGCTGGACCGGCTGCAATTGCCGCTGGAGCATGAGCTTCACGCCGCGCTCGTGGACAACCTGCTGGCATGGCTGCGCAGCGCCGGCGCCACGCTGGCCGCGGCGGCGGCCCTGTCGGTTGCCCGGCTGGCGCCGAACCGGGCCGATCTGGCGCTGGTCGAACTGGCGGATGACGCCACCCGCCCGCTGGAGGCACGGATCGCGGCGGTAGAGGGGCTGGCGCGCCTGGAAGATCCGCATGCCACCGGACGGCTGATCGCGCTTCTGGCGAACCCGTCGCAGCAGATCCGCATGGTCGCACTGACCGCGCTTCGCAGCCGCGCGGGCCAAGGGGAGGTCGGCGCCGAAGCGGCGCTGGCCAAGGCGATGACCGGACGCTTGCTGCCCGCCACCGCCGCGACCGTTGCCCATGCGCCGGAACCGGCCACCGATCTGGGCGCCTCGCGGATGGATGAGGGCCCGGCGCCATCGGTCCGGATTTCGCCCGACGGCGACATCATCGAGGCCGGGGCGCAGGGCGCGGATGCGGCCATGGCCTCGACGCTGGCGGCGATCCAGTATCAGCCGGGCGCGCCCGAAGCCGCCGAGGAAACGCCGGAGGAAACCGCCCCCAAGCGCCGCAAGCGCCGTGCCGTCGAAGGCCCCGAGACAGTGGCGGATGATCTGGCGCGGCTCGCCATGGGGATCGCGGCGGACCTTCCGTCAGACCGGATCGGGGCGGCGCTGATGGTTCAGGCCACGGCCGAAGACGACATGCTGCGCGCTGCGGCGTGGGAGGCGATGCGCAAACGCTACACGGATGCCGTGCCTTGCGGTGACGTGGCCCTGGCGGCGCGCGTGGCCCTGCGCGATCCGCTGCCGGTGGTGCGGGCGGCGGCGGCGCAACTGGTGCTGTCGGATCCCGACCCGAAACCGGAGTTGCGCGCCCTGTGCCTGCGCGATGAGGATGCGCTTGTCCGCGCCATCGCCCTGCGTATCGATAGCGGCGAAGATGCGGATGCGTTGCTGCCCTTTCTCAACGATCCGGCCCGGATCGTGCGCGACGCGGCGCTTGACCGCCTGTCGCAGGGCGATGCCGGCGGCCGGGCGGAGACCATTGTCGATGCGCTGATGGCCTCGGATCATATCGACACGCTGGCCCGGGCCATCGGCCTGTCGGCCGATCTGCACGCCTGCGCGGCCGGGCGCCTGCTGGAGGGCGGGCTGGGCGGCAAGCAGGCTTTCGTGCTGCTCGAGGCCTTTGCCGCCGTCCGCGATCCCGCCGCATCACGCCCGGCGGGTTGAACTCCGGCCATTTTGCCATAACTGAGGCTCCAGACAGAAAGCCCGAGATCATGAACATAGCCTATATCACCTCCACCCAGAGAGGAGAGGCCGACCGTGCCCTGGCGCAGTTCGCCGCCCGGCTCGCCGCCCGTGGCACGCGGGTTGCGGGTGTGGTGCAGATCAACACCGAGAGGCAGGGCGACGGGCCCTGCGACATGGATGTCAGGGTGCTGCCGGACGGGCCGGTCATCCGCATTTCGCAATATCTCGGGCGTGGCGCGAAAGGCTGCCGGCTGAACGCTGCCGCGCTGGAACAGGCGGTCGCCGAGGTGGCCGCGGGTTTGAGCGACGAGACCGGCATCCTGATCCTGAACAAGTTCGGCAAGCATGAGGCAGAGGGC
Organism: Actibacterium sp. EMB200-NS6; assembly: GCF_001305615.1. Classification (GTDB taxonomy): domain Bacteria; phylum Pseudomonadota; class Alphaproteobacteria; order Rhodobacterales; family Rhodobacteraceae; genus Actibacterium_A; species Actibacterium_A naphthalenivorans. Next base: position 3,178,547 of record NZ_CP010869.1, on the reverse strand, counting down.
AGGGGGTTTCGCGAACTCATCGGCGAAGCCCTGATGCGCGACATCCCGGTGATCACCGGTGTCAACGCGCTGAACCTCGAGGCGTTTCTGGAGTTCACCGGCGGGCTGGCCGCGCCATTGCCGCTGTGCCAGGACGCGTTGACCGGCTGGTTCGATGCGCTGAGCCGGCCGGTGCGCCGGGTGGCCTGAACAGGCGGCCCAGGGCGCGGGCTTTTCGCGATTGCACGTTTGCCGGCATGGATACATCTTCGCCTTTCGCACCGAAACGCATGGAAGCCGAAACATGGCAGAGCGAGCTGATTTTCGGCCTCGCCCGAGAGGATTTCCAGAATCGGCGCGGATACCGTGCCCTGGCGCTTGACCTGGAACTGCACAGCGCGCCGCTCTGGCGGGTCGGCGGTTTCGACATCGCCCGCGCCGGCGCGATAACCGCCGATGACGAGGGCGATATCTGGACCGGTATCGGCCCTGCGGTGATCAGACGGTTTGCAAGCCGGTATTTCTTCGAGGCGAGCCTCGTGACCGGATATTACGACCAGTCGCCCGGAGGGATAGAACTGGGGCCCGGGCTGGAGTTCAGGACCCTCGGGGGGATCGGTATGCGCCTGCCGAACGGGGCGGACCTGTCGATCGCGACGGATCACAAGTCCAACCGCGACACCGGCAGTTTCAATCCCGGCGTCGAAAAGCTGAGCCTGCGTTACCGGTTCGGGTTTTGATCTTCGTCCTTGCCGCATCTGCCCGTTGTGCGGACGGCTTTCGCAGACACGCCGCATGAAATGGGCAGCGGCAGCGGCGCAACATTGCGGCGCGATTGGCGAAGCCGCCTTGTTCCCGCTGCGCGGGGCCTCTACATCCACCTTATGAAACGCTGGCTGCCCTTCGTGAAATCCGACCCCGTGGTCGCTGTCCTGCGTCTGGCCGGCCAGATCGCGGCGGGCGCGCGTGCCCCCGGCGGGCTGAACGATTTCGGCCTGGCGCCGATGGTCGAACGGGCCTTCCGGCGCGGCCGGCCCGACGCCGTGGCGCTGGTCATCAACTCCCCCGGCGGCTCGCCCGCGCAAAGCTCCCTGATCGCCGCGCGCCTGCGCCGACTGGCCGAAGAGAAAGAGCTGCCCGTCTATGCCTTCGTCGAAGATGTGGCGGCCTCTGGCGGCTATTACCTAGCGGCGGCGGCGGATGAGATCTGGGTGGACGAACATTCCATCGTCGGGTCGATCGGCGTGATTTCCTCGGGCTTCGGGTTTCATGATTTCATCGCCCGGCACGGGGTCGAACGGCGGGTCTATACCGCCGGACGGTCCAAGAGCATGCTGGACCCGTTCCAGCCCGAAAAGCCCGACGATATCGCGCGGCTGAAACAGCTTCAGCAGCAGATACACGACGGGTTCATCGCCCATGTGCAGGCACGGCGTGGGGTCCGGCTGGCCACCGGGACGGATCTGTTCAACGGCGACATCTGGGTGGGCCGCGGCGCGGTCGATCTGGGGCTGGCCGACGGGGTTGGCCATCTGGTGCCGAAGATGAAAGAGCTTTATGGCGAAAAGGTGCGGTTCCTGCCCTATGGCATGCGGCGGCCGCTTCTGCAGCGGCTCGGCGCGAAGATGCTGGGCGGACTGGCCGACGAGATAGAGGAACGCGCCCATTGGGCCCGGTTCGGTCTGTAACGTGATCATCAAGATTGTCAGCCTGTTTCTGATCGGGATGCTGGTGCTTGCCATGTTCGGGCGGCTGCGGATGCCGGGCGCCGGGGCGCGCGGGATGACAATGAAGAAACCGGCCAAGTGCCCCCGCTGCGGGCGCTACAGGCTTGGCAAGGGGCCGTGCCCCTGCAGCAAGGGGTAAACGCCTGGAATGACTGCCGATCTGCTTTATGCCGCCCTGGGGCTCGTGATCCTTCTGCTTGCCGGCGATTCCCTTGTGAAAGGGGCGGTGAACCTCAGCCTGCGCCTTGGCATTCCGGCGCTGATCGTCAGCCTGACCATTGTCGCCTTCGGCACCTCGGCGCCCGAGCTTCTGATCGCGGTCAAGGCCGTGCTGGACAATGCGCCGGGCATCGCCTTCGGCAATGTGGTGGGTTCCAACACGGCCAACGTGCTGCTGGTGCTGGGCGTGCCGGCGCTGATTTCCGGATTGAAGACCGATGAATGCGACACGCGGCGCAACTATGTGTTCATGCTGGCCGCGACGGCCCTGTTCATCGCGCTGTGCTTTGCCGGGCCGCTGACCTGGGTGCATGGCCTGATCCTGCTCGCGGGGCTTTCCTTCGTGCTCTACGACGCGTTCGTCAGCGCCCGGAGCCACCGGCGCGATGCGATCCGGGGCGCGGCAGACGCCGCGGCCGAGCAGGGTGAAGAAGACGAAGCCGAAGAGGAAGAGGAGGAGATCGAGGGCGCCGACCCCACGCTCGCGGGCTGGAAGATCGGCATGTTTCTGGTGCTTGGCCTGATCGGATTGCCGCTGGGCGCCGATCTTCTGGTCGACAGCGCGGTGAACATCGCCCGCGTGATCGGCGTCAGCGAGACAGTGATCGGCCTGACGCTCGTGGCTATCGGCACGTCGCTGCCGGAACTCGCGACAACCGTCATGGCCGCGCTGCGGCGTCAGGCGGATGTGGCGCTTGGCAATGTGATCGGGTCGAACGTGTTCAACCTTCTGGCCATCATCGGCATCGCCACCTTCGTGGGCGACATGCCTTTGCCGCCCGAAATGCTGCGCTTCGACATCTGGGTGATGCTGGCATCCTCGCTTCTGCTCATGCCCTTCGTGTTCCTGGGCTGGAACATGACCAGGATCTGGGGCGTGGTCTTGACCGGGCTCTATTTCGTCTATGTTCTGATCCTGCTGTTCTAGGGAGGCAATCATGAGCAAGGGGCGGGCGCTGGTCACGGGCGCGGCAAAACGGCTGGGCCGGGCGATGGCGCTGAGCCTGGCGCGCGGCGGTCATGACGTGGCGGTGCATTACGCGACCTCGCGGGACGATGCCGAAGATCTGGTGGCGCAGATCACCGCGATGGGGCGCCGGGCGGTCGCGCTTCAGGCCGATCTGCTGGAGGGCGCCGCCTGTGACGCGCTTGTCGGGCGCGCGGTGGCGGGGCTTGGCGGGCCGCTGACGGTGCTGGTGAACAACGCGTCGATCTTTGAATATGACAATATCGAAAGCGCGACCCGCGACAGCTGGGACAGGCATTTCGATTCAAACCTGCGCGCGCCTTTCGTGCTGACCCAGCATTTCGCCGCGCAGGTGCCCGCGCCCGACCACGATGACCGGGGCGAACCGGTGGCCAAGGGGCTGGTGGTGAACATGATCGATCAGCGGGTGCGAAAGCTGACGCCGGAGTTCATGACCTACACGCTGGCCAAGATGGGCCTCTGGGCCTTTACGCGGACGGCGGCGCAGGCGCTGGCCCCCGCGGTGCGGGTCAACGGCATCGGCCCGGGCCCCACGCTGCGCGGCGCGCGCCAGAGCGAGGCGCATTTCACGGCGCAGCGCCGGGCCACTGTCCTGTCGCGCGGCGCGGACGAAGCGGATGTGACGGGGGCGCTGGAGTATCTGCTGAAGGCCCGCTCTGTCACCGGGCAGCTGATATGCGTCGACGGGGGTCAGCACCTGGGCTGGCAGACGCCGGATGTGCTGGGAAAAGAGTGACCCGGGGGCAGGTAATTGCCCCCACGCCGCAAGTTTTCCACCCTTAACATTACCTTCACAAAATGTTTAAGAATTTTATAGTGTTTTCAATAATTTGGCACAGTTCAAAAATTTATTCCCGGAAAACAATGCCTTGCAATATCGCCCAAAAAGCGGGCAAACCGACGAAGTTACACGAAAACAAGGGAAAATCCGGCTGCTCGAATAGTTACCCGCAGAGTTATCCACAGAAGTCGTGGACAGGTTTTTTCTTGCCCCCGCCCGGGTAACATTGCAGCTACGCCATGGAATCACGATCTGAAGCCTATGCCGGAAGATAGCACGAACCGCACCGCCCACACAGCGCCCGACCGCCCGTCGGGCCATGCCTGTGTGCAATCCTATCTGCCCACGCTGGACAACTCGCCCGGCGTCTACCGGATGCTGGATGCACAGGGGCGGGTGCTGTACGTGGGCAAGGCGCGCAGCCTGAAAAAGCGCGTGTCCTCCTACGCCAAGCCCACCGGGCACACGCCGCGCATCGCCCGGATGATCCGCGAAACCGCGTCGATGATGTTCCTGACCACGCGCACGGAGACCGAGGCGCTGCTGCTGGAGCAGAACCTGATCAAGCAGCTCAAGCCGCGCTACAACGTGCTGCTGCGCGATGACAAAAGCTTTCCGAACATCCTCGTGGCCAAGAACCACGCCTTTCCCCAGATCAAGAAGCATCGCGGCGCCAAGACCGAAAAGGGCGGCTACTACGGCCCCTTCGCCAGCGCCGGCGCGGTGAACCGGACGCTGAATCAGTTGCAGAAGGTGTTTTTGCTGCGCAGTTGCACCGATGCCACCTTCGAAAGCCGCACCCGGCCCTGCCTTCTCTATCAGATCAGGCGTTGCAGCGCGCCCTGCGTCGGAAAGATCTCGCAGGCCGATTACCTTGCCACCGTCGCCGATGCCGAACGCTTTCTTCAGGGCAAGAGCACCGGCGTGCAGGAACAGCTTGCCCGGCAGATGGAAGAGGCGTCCGAGGCGCTGGAGTTCGAGCGCGCCGCCGCGCTGCGCGACCGTATCCGCGCGCTGACCCAGGTGCAGCAGGCCCAGGGCATCAACCCGCGCGGCGTGGCCGAGGCCGATGTCGTCGCCCTGCATATGGAGGGCGGGCAGGCATGTGTGCAGGTCTTTTTCATCCGCGCGCATCAGAACTGGGGCAACCGCGATTACTATCCGCGCACCGGCGCCGGCGCGGATGAGGCCGAGGTGCTGCAGGCCTTTCTGGGCCAGTTCTATGACAACAAGGAGCCGCCGCGCCTGATCCTGCTGTCGCACGGGATCGAGGATGAAGACCTGATGGCACAGGCGCTTTCGGAAAAGGCCGGGCGCAAGGTCGAGCTGTCGGTTCCGCTGCGCGGCGAAAAGGCCGAGCTGGTGGCGGGGGCCGCGCGCAACGCCCGTGAAAGCCTGGCCCGCCGGATGGCCGAAACCGCGACCCAGGCCAAGCTGCTGGCTGGCCTGGCCGAGGCCTTCGCGCTGGACGGCCCGCCGCAGCGGATCGAGGTCTATGACAACTCGCATATCCAGGGCACCAACGCCGTCGGCGCGATGATCGTGGCCGGGGCCGACGGTTTTCTGAAAAGCCAGTACCGTAAGTTCAACATCAAGGGCGAAGAGCTGACCCCGGGCGATGATTTCGGGATGATGAAAGAGGTGCTGACGCGCCGGTTCAAGCGCCTGCTCAAGGAAGACCCGGATCGCGAAAGCGGCGCCTGGCCCGACCTTTTGCTGATCGACGGCGGCGCCGGGCAGATCAGCGCGGTGGCCGGTATCATGGCTGAACTGGGGGTCGAGGATATTCCGGTGGTCGGCGTGGCCAAGGGCATCGACCGTGACGCCGGCAAGGAAGAGTTTCACCGCCCCGGCGCCCGCCCCTTCGCCCTGCGTCACAACGACCCGGTGCTGTATTTCATACAGCGCCTGCGGGACGAGGCGCACCGCTTTGCCATCGGCGCGCACCGCCAGAAACGCGCCAAGGCCATCGGCGCCACGCCGCTGGACGAGATTCCCGGCGTCGGCGCCACGCGCAAACGGGCGCTGCTGGCCCATTTCGGCTCGGCCAAGGCGGTCAGCCGCGCCGGGCTGGCCGATCTCAAGGCGGTGGAGGGGATTTCGGATGCGATGGCCGAAACCATCTATGGCTTCTTCCATGCGACGGGCTGAGCGGGTAAAGCTGGCCCCATGACCTGGAACATCCCCAATATCCTGACCGTGCTGCGCCTGCTGGCCGCGCCCTGCGTGGCCATCGTGTTTCTGCTGCTGCCGCGCCCGGTGGCCGACTGGGCCGCGCTGATCCTGTTCGTGGGGGCGGCGGTGACGGATTGGTTCGATGGCTATATCGCCCGCAAATGGAACCAGCAAAGCCGCTTTGGCGCGATGCTGGATCCGATCGCCGACAAGGCGATGGTGACCATCGCGCTGCTGACCGTCACCAGCCTGTTCGGGATGAGCTTTGCCATCATGCTTCCCGCCGCGCTGATCCTGTTCCGCGAGGTGTTCGTTTCGGGCCTGCGCGAATATCTGGGCCCCGCCGCCGGGTTGCTGCAGGTCACGAGGCTGGCCAAGTGGAAAACCACAGTTCAGATGGTGGCGATTGCGGTGCTGCTGGCGCAGGGGCTGTTCGAGCATTACTTCGGCATGGGCAGCTTCGGCATGGACGCGGCGACGGTGGCCGAGATTCTGGCCGGGCGCGTGGAAGACGTCGGCGGGCTGGTCTGGACATATCGCGGCGCGGTGGGCACGCTTTACCTGGGCGTCGCGCTGCTGTGGCTGGCCGCGATCCTGACGCTGACCACCGGCTGGGACTATTTCATAAAGGCGCTGCCCTATCTGCGCGACGACGAGGCACAGCCATGATCGAAATTCTGTATTTCGCCTGGGTGCGCGAACGCATCGGCCTGCCGAAAGAGCGGCTGGAGACCTCGGCCGCCACCGTGGCCGATCTGGTCGAGGAACTGAAGGCCCGCGAAGAGCGCTATGCCGCCGCCTTTGCCGATCTGACGGCGCTGCGCGTCGCCGTCGATCAGGAACTGACCGAATTCGACGCGCCGCTGGACGGGGTGCGCGAGGTTGCGTTCTTTCCGCCGATGACGGGCGGCTGACATGGCGGTGCGCGTTCAGCACGAGCCGTTCGATTTCGGCGCCGAGGCGAATGCCTTTGCCGCCGGGCGCAGCGATGCCGGCGCGGTTGTCACCTTCACCGGCATCGTGCGCGATCTGGCGCGCGGCGATCTGGACCGGATGGAGATCGAGCATTACCCCGGCATGACCGAACGCGCGCTGGGCGGGATCGAGGCCGAGGCCCGCGCCCGCTGGGATCTGCGCGATTGCCTGATCATCCACCGCTTCGGCACGATGGTGCCCGGCGACATGATCATGATGGTCGCCACCGCGTCGCCGCACCGCGCGGATGCGTTTCAGGCGGCGGAATTCCTGATGGATTACCTCAAATCCCGCGCGCCCTTCTGGAAGAAGGAATACACCCGCGACGGCGCTCTCTGGGTCGACAGCAAAGACGCCGACGAGGCCGCGCTGGGGCGCTGGGCAAAGGGGTGAGCGGGGGCAGGCGATGCTGCTGCTGAGCGTCGCCCTTGCGGCCGCGCTGATCGTGGCGCTTTTCGTGATCGGCCTGCGGCTCGTGCCCCGGTTTGTCGCCCGCGCCGGCCGGCTGTCGGCAAGGCTTGACGCCGCGCATGGGGCGGCGGGCACGGGCGCCCAGCCCGCGCTTTGCCGCCTTGTCCGGGCCCGTACCGCGCCGACGCGGTTCCGGGGCCTGCCGCTGACCTTGCTGACCGCCGCGGCGCTCTACCTCGCGGCGCTGATGCTCGGCCTGACCGAGGATGTGCTGGAGGCCGACAAGGTCGTGACCCTCGACCGGATCATCAGCGCGCTGTTCGATCCGTGGCGGGCCGCGCCGGTGATCACCGTGTTCCGCTGGATCACGGCGTTCGGGGCCAGCCCGGCGATCGTGGCCAGCATGATCATCGCCACCGGCTTCCTGTTCGCCGAAGGGCGTCGGGCGCCGATCCTGCCGCTGTGGATCACCCTGGCCGGTGCCGAGATCACCATGTCTCTGGGCAAGCTGATCGTGGCCCGCCCGCGCCCTGGCGCGATGCTGGACAGCGCCACGTTCTGGTCGTTTCCAAGCGGCCATGCCACGGTGGCGATGGCGGTTTACGGCTATCTGGCCTATGCGATCGCACGTGATCTGCCGAACCCGCACGCCCGCTTTGCGATTGCCTATTGCACCGCCGTGATGATCGGGCTGATCGGGCTGAGCCGGGTCATACTGAACGTACACTATGCCTCGGATATCGTCGGCGGGTTCCTTGTGGGGGGATTCTGGCTGCTGATCGGGGTGATCGCGGCAGAGTTGCTGCGCCCGCACAAGCGGCCGGGCCAAGCGGCAGAGGAGCGGGAGCGGAGATGAAGAACCAGTCTTTTCATTGCAGGGCCGGGTTCGCCCTGCTGGGCCTGCGCACCGCCTGGCGGCGCGAACGCAGCTTCCGCGCCCAGACCGTCTGCGCGGCGCTGGCCATCATCGCCCTGATCGTGACCGGGGCGCAGACGGTCTGGTGGGCGCTGTTTCTGGTGACCATCTCGGTGGTTCTTGCGCTGGAACTGGTGAATTCGGCGCTGGAGGCGCTGATCGATCACCTGCACCCCGATACCCACCCCGAAGTCGGCGTGGTCAAGGATATCGCGGCGGCCGCGGTTCTGGTTGCCAGTCTGGGTGCGCTGGCGGTCGGCGCGCTGTTCGTTTTCGCCCTGATCGCGGGCTGACGGCGCGGGGCCTCAGCCGGCGTTCTGGCGCTCCACCCAGGCGCGCAGCTCTTCTGCCTCGTGCCGGGCCTCGCGCAGCCCGTCCATCGCGGCGCGCAGCTCAGCCTCGGTCTGGCTGAGCTGGCTGGTCAGTTCCGCCTCGCGCTGCTGCAGATAGGCGATGGCCTGATCGCGGGTTTCCTCGGCCTCGTGCAGCTCATGCGCCATCTTGTCCAGCTCGCCCATCTCCGACTGGGTAACGCGGCTGACGCGGTGAACCAGCCATGCGGCGAACCAGCCCAGAAGGAAGGCCACGAACAGGATGACCGCCGTCACCAGTATGAATTCAGTCCTGTTCATCGGCAGTCTCCGTTTCTGGTGCACCCGCCTCTTCGGGCGTGTCCGCGTCCGTTTCCGGCGCTTGTGAACCATCCGGCGCCTCCGCGCCATCGGTTTGCGCGGCCTCTTCCGGTGCGGCGTCGGTTTTCGGCGTTATCAGCCTGAATTCGATCCGCCGGTTGGCCTCGCGCCCGTCTTCGGTGTCATTCTCGGCGATCGGCACGGATTCGCCATAGCCCCGGGCCGTCAGGTCCGTGGTCAGGATGCGCCGGGCGATCAGCGCGGTCAGCACCGCTTCGGCGCGCTGCTGGCTGAGCTGTTCGTTCATCACCTCGCGCCCCTGGCTGTCGGTGTGGCCGCCGATCTCCATCCTCACGCCGGGGCAGTCGCGCAGCGCCGAGGCGATGCGGTCCACCACCTTCAGCGCGTCGCCCTCCAGCGTGACCGATCCGGGCGCGAAGGTGATCTTCTGCTCGGCGAGGATGGCGTTGATGCCATCCACGCATTCCTGCGGCGTGGGCATCGAGGCGACCGGATCGAGCCGTTCCTCATACGCCACCTCGATGCTGAAATTCTGCGCCTCGCCCAGCTTCTCGCCGAACAGCCGGGCGATGCGCGCCCTGGCCTCGGGGTCGCCGGTGGCGCCGCGCAGGGCGACGAATTCGGGCTGCACGATCACCACCCCGTTGCTCAGCTCGGCCAACCCCTCCAGCCCGGTCAGAACCCGGCGCGGCCAGCCGTCGGGCAGCGTCTCGTCCAGGTTCATCGCGGAATAGACATTGCCCAGCCCGAAGCGTGACCGGGCATAGCTTTCGGCGGCGGTGCGCATCACCTCGTCGGTGACGCGGCCGCGCAGCTGGGTTTGCCCCTCCGGGCTGAGCGTGGCCACGAACTCCGGCGGCCCCTTGGGGTCGCCCGACCCGTCCAGCTTGACCGGCTCGGGCAGCACCGCGTGCAACGAGAAGACCTCGGGCAGGTCTGCCTCCAACTCTGCGGTTACCGTGTCGAACAGGCTGCGCGGGGCGTCGTCCAGCGCCACGAGGGTTACGTCGGCATCCGAAAAGGTCAGCGCGCCGCCGCCCAGACGCGCCAGCGCCGCGATGCCGGTTTCCACTGCCGCCGCCCAATTCGGCGACGGCACGCCCAGACCCAGGGTGCAGCCGCCGGCGTCGTCCGGCAGACCGGCGGCCCGGGCCGCGGCCAGAATGCGCTCGCGCCCCTCGGCCGTGTGGGCCGAGCAGGCGTCGAACCGCGCGCCATCGGGGCCGATCACGAAGCGCAGGGTGAAGGGGGCGATCACCGGGCGCGGCGACGAAATGTCAATGTGCGCGGCGATGCCGTCGGGGGCCTCGCGCGCCAGCGCCGCCTCCAGCTTGCGCTTCTGGGCGGGGCTGTCCGAGATGGCGGTGACGGCGACCTGATCCGCGGAAATCGAGATCTTGGAGCGGGGCAGCAGCCGCATCGCCTCCAGCCCGAACTCCAGCGCGGCATCCCAGCCTTCGGGCCGCTCAAACTCGGCCACGTCGAGCATATCGGTGATCCGGGCGCCGTCAGCGGCCTTCTTCACCGATTTGATGATCGTCTCGCGCTGATCGCCGCCGGGGATCAGCCCGATCATCGACAACCCGTCATTGTTGCGCAAAAGCTCCAGCGAAAAGCGCGGTGGCGCGACCGGGCTGGCGGGGGTGACATTCATCTGGTCTATCACCCGCGCGGCATCGACCACGGTACCGGTGATCGTGAGCGCGCGAAAGCGGATCGCCTCGGTCGGCGCGGTGCCGTAGAGCCGCACCTGAAGACCGTCAGTCTCGACCCCGGCCCATGTGATTCCCTCGGCGGCCAGCGCATGGCGGATCTCGGTGGCGGAGCGGCGTTCGATCAGGTTGGCGGCATAGACGGCGCTCAGCCCGGCCAGAAGGGCGGCAAGCAGAATCGCCGACAGGGCAATCATGTTGGAGGCTTTGCGCATGGATCCGTGGTTACTCCGCGTCTTGTTTTTCTTGTGGGACGTCTTCTAGTTGCCCGGGCGTCACTGTGCAATCACAGCACGATGGCGGCGGCAAGAAACAGCGCAGGGATCAGCCCCGTGTTGCGGTTGATACGGAACAGCATCAGGCAGGTGTCGCTGTCCTCGGTGTCCAGCACCGCCAGTTGCCAGGCCATGTGCCAGCCGAAGGCCGCCACCCCGGCAAGGCCCAGTACAAGGTTCAGCATCCCGGTGCCGATCAGCGCCATGACCACGGCCGCCGCCATCAGCATCACGCTGACCATCAGGAACAGCCGCAGCCAGCCATGGGTATCGTCGCCGAACAGGCGGGCGGTGGATTTCACGCCGATCATCGCGTCATCCTCCTTGTCCTGATGGGCATAGATCGTGTCGTAGAAGATCGTCCAGGCGATGCCGGACAGGTAGAGAAACACCGCCGGCAGGGCCAGCGCGCCGGTATGCGCCGTCCAGGCCAGCAGTGCGCCCCAGTTGAAGGCCAGCCCCAGAAACACCTGCGGCCACCATGTGAAACGCTTGGCGAAAGGGTAGATCGCGACCAGCACCAGCGACGCGACGCCAAGCGCGATGGCGGCCCGGTTGAACGTCAGCAGAATGGCGAAGGCCAACAGCGCCTGCGCGCCCATCCAGATCGCGGCCTGCCTTGCCGTCACCTGCCCCGACGGGATCGGGCGCGACCGGGTGCGCGCCACCTGCGCATCGAACTCGCGGTCGGTGATGTCGTTCCATGTGCAGCCCGCCCCGCGCATCAGCCAGGCGCCGAGCGCGCTGCCCGCGATGATCCACAGATCGAACCAGCGCCAGCCGGTGCTGGCCGCGGCCAGCAGCACGCCCCACCAGCAGGGCAGCAGCAACAGCCACGTGCCGATCGGCCGGTCGGCCCGAGACAGGCGCAGATAGGGGCGGGCCTTTTCGGGGGCCAGATGATCAACCCAGTTGCCCCGCACCGCATCCGCGACCTGGCCCGCGGCCTCTGGCATTTCCCTCGTTCCGGTCATATCGTCCGCCCCCATGAACACGCGCGCACCCGCCAAGATACGGCTGTATGTAGAGCACCCGCTCGGGGCGGGGCAATCCATTCCTCTGACCCGCGATCAGGCGCATTACCTTTTCGGCGTGATGCGGCTGGGCGAAGGCGCCGCTGTGCTGGTGTTCGACGGGCGCAACGGCGAATGGCTGGCCGAGGTCTCCGAGGCCGGCAAGCGCGGCGGAACGCTTGTGTGCCGCGAGCAGACGCGCCCGCAGCAAAACCCGCCCGACCTGTGGCTTTTGTTCGCGCCGATCAAGAAGGCGCGCACCGACTTCATCGTCGAAAAGGCCGCCGAGATGGGGGCGGCGCGGATCTGTCCGGTACAGACCGATTTCACCAATGCCGAACGTATCCGGCGCGACAGGCTCCAGGCCCATGCGGTGGAGGCGGCGGAACAATGCGGCGGCACCTTCGTCCCCGAGGTGGCCGAACTGGCGCGGCTGGACCGGGTGCTGGCCGACTGGCCCGCAGACCGCCGCCTGATGTTCTGCGACGAGGCGCTGTCGGGCCGCGCATCACGCCTCGGGGCATTCTTCGCCGACCAAGGCGCGCGGGCGGCCCCCTGGGCCATCCTGATCGGCCCCGAAGGCGGCTTTTCCGAAGCCGAGCGCGCCCGTCTGGCGGCAATGCCCCAGGCCGTCGCTGTCAGCCTGGGCCCCCGCATCCTGCGCGCCGATACGGCGGCGGTGGCGGCGCTGACCCTGTGGCAAAGCACCTTGGGGGATTGGGGATGACCCTGCGCCGGGCGACACCGGGCGATGCCGCCGCGATCGACCGGTTTCTGCTGGGCCGGGCCGAATCGTCGATGTTTCCGCTGACCAACCTGCGCGAACACGGGATCGACGGCCCCGCGCCCCGGTCGATGCGGTTCTGGCTGAACGAGGGGCCCGCCGGCCCGCGCCGGGTGCTCGGCCTGACGCGCGAAGGCATGGCGATGCCGCAGATGCCGGGCGCGGCGGTCGCCGATTGGCGGGCCGTCGCGGCGGCGCTGGCCGGGCGCCGTCTGATCGGTGTGCTGGGCGAGGCCGGGCAGGTACGCGCCTGCCTCGCCGCGACAGGGCTGACCGGGGCGCCCACACTTCTCGATCACGATGAGCCGGCCTTCACCCTCGATCTCGGCGATCTGCATATTCCCGCCCGCCCCGACGCGCGGCTCGATCCCGCGGGGCAGGCCGACCGGGCGCTGCTGGTCGGCTGGCGCCGTGCCTATCATACCGAGGTTCTGGGCACCCCCGCGGCAGACGCAGAGGCCCGCGCGGAGCAGGACATCGCCAGCTTTCTGGGGCGCGGCACGCACCGCATCCTGCGCATCGGCGCACAGCCCGTGGCAATGACTGGCTTCAACGCCACCCTGCCCGATACGGTGCAGATCGGCGCCGTCTTCACCCCGCCAGAGCTGCGCGGGCGCGGCTATGCGCGCCTGGCGGTGGCCTTGCATCTGCAGGAGGCGCGCCGCGCCGGTGTCACCCGCGCCGTGTTGTTCGCGGCCAGTGACGCGGCGGCCAAAGCCTATCGCGCCATCGGCTTCGCCCGCTGGGGCAGCTTCGCGCTCGTCCTGTTCGACGGCGCGCAGCAGGTGGCCCCGTGCCCGGCCTGATCCGCCCCGAACTGCGTGCCGCGCTGGCCCGCTGGCGCGAGGTGCTGATCGGGCTCGGGGTCGTGCTGGCGGGGCTCTGGCTCTTCGGCCTCGGCGGGCTGTTCTTTCAGGCCGCCGGGGCGCTTTCTTGCGCGCTGGGCCTGGCGCTCGGCCTTGTGGCGCTGCGGCGCCTGCGCTTTCGCCGCGACGGGTCTGCCCCCGGCGCTGTCGAGGTGACAGAGGGGCAGATCACCTATCTGGCGGCGCGGGGCGGCGGGTTTGCCGCGCGCAGCGAGATCACGGCGGTCGCGCTCGGCTTCGCGCCCGGTGGACAGGCACAGTGGCGGATCAGCCAGACCGGCGCGCCGCCGCTCGCCATCCCCGTGGCGGCGCTGGGGGCAGAGGCGCTGTTCGACGCGTTCGTTGCCCTGCCGGGGGCGCAGCCCTCGCGGTTTCTGGCCGCGCTGGACCGCAACCCGGCGGATGGTCCCGTGATTGTGTGGCAGCGGAACGCAGCCCCGGCCTTGACTTGACCGGCGCAACGCCGCACCTCTTGGCCCCACGCGGATGAACAGATCGGAGCGCCTTACATGTCAATTCCCCAGTCCGGCGGCGGACCGATCGAAAGCTTCGACCAGCTTGCCGAATACCTTGACGATGGCTGCAAGCCGAAGACGGATTGGCGCATCGGCACCGAGCATGAGAAGTTCGGATATTGCAAGGATACGCTGAACCCGATTCCCTATGCCGGGCCGCGATCGGTGCTGGCGGTGCTCGAGGGGCTGCGCGACCGGCACGGCTGGAAGCCGATCCACGAGGGCGACTATCTGATCGGGCTGGAAAAGGACGGCGCCAACGTCAGCCTCGAACCGGGCGGCCAGCTCGAACTGTCGGGCGCCCCGCTCGAGAGCATCCATGAAACCTGCGACGAGGTGAATACCCACCTGCGCGAGGTGAAGGGGATCGCCGACGAGGTCGGCGTGGGTTTCATCGGGCTGGGCGCGGCGCCGATCTGGACCCATGAGCAGATGCCGGTCATGCCCAAGGGCCGCTACAAGCTGATGACCGAATATATGGACAAGGTCGGGACCATGGGCAAAACCATGATGTACCGGACCTGCACGGTTCAGGTGAACCTGGATTTCGGGTCAGAGGCCGACATGGTGCAGAAGTTCCGCGTGGCGCTGGCGCTGCAGCCGGTGGCGACCGCGCTCTTCGCCAATTCGCCGTTCCTCGAGGGCAAGCCCAACGGCCACAAAAGCTGGCGCAGCCGGGTCTGGCGCGATCTGGACGCCGACCGCACCGGGATGCTGCCCTTCGTCTTCGAAGACGGGTTCGGGTTCGAGCGCTATGTGGACTACGCCCTGGATGTCCCGATGTATTTCGTCTATCGCGACGGCAAATACATCAACGCGCTGGGCCAGTCGTTCCGGGATTTCATGAAGGGCAGGCTGCCCGCGCTGCCGGGCGAAACGCCGACGCTTTCGGATTGGGCCGATCACCTGACCACGATCTTCCCCGAGGCGCGGATCAAGAAATTCATGGAAATGCGCGGTGCCGATGGCGGGCCCTGGCGGCGGCTCTGCGCGCTGCCCGCCTTCTGGGTCGGGCTGATGTACGATCAGGGCGCGCTGGATGCGGCCTGGGATCTGGTAAAGGGCTGGGACGCGGAAACGCGCGAGGCGCTGCGGGTCGCGGCGTCGAAGGATGCGCTGCAGGCGCAGGTGGGCGACATCAACATGCTCGAGCTGTCGCGCCAGGTTCTGGCAATTTCACGCGAAGGGCTGAAGGCGCGGGCCAGGCCCGGCGCCGGCGGCATGATCCCCGACGAGCGTCATTTCCTGCACGCGCTGGAGGACAGTGTGGAGGATGGCCGCGTACCCGCCGACGAGCTTCTGGAGCATTACCACGGCGACTGGGCCGGCGATCTGAGCCGGATCTACGCCGAATACAGCTACTGAGCGGCGCGCCTTCGGCGCAAGAGACATGCACTTCGTGCGATGCCTCCGGCGGGAGTATTTTTGCCAAGAAGAAAGCTCCGGCCTTCTTTTCCGCCGGAAATATCCCCGCCGGAGGCAGCGCGCCGCAGGCGCGAACCGGACTCAGCCCTTGCCGATCTTCGGTTCGGTGCCCGCCTTCAGGCGTTCGATATTCGGCCAGTGGCGGGCATAGATCAGTACGGTCAGCACGATGCCCAGCATCACCATCTGCCCGTGACCGAGGAAGATCATGTAAAGCGGTGACAGCGCGGCGGCCATCAGCGCCGAGAGCGAGGAATAGCGCGTTGCCAGCGCCACGATCAGCCAGGTGGCGCAGGCGGCCAGCCCGACGGGCCAGGCCAGCGCCAGCAGGGTGCCCAGAAACGTGGCCACGCCCTTGCCGCCCCGAAAGCCGAGGTAGACCGGGAAGATGTGGCCGGTGAAGGCGGCCAGCCCGGCGAGCTGTGCGGCATCCTCGCCCACCGCGGCGCGGGCGATCAGCACGGCAAAGGCGCCCTTGCCCGCGTCCAGCACCAGCGTCAGGAAGGCCGCCGGCTTGTTGCCGGTGCGCAGCACGTTGGTGGCGCCGATATTGCCCGAGCCGATCCGGCGCAGATCGCCCAGCCCGAAGATCCGGGCGATGACGATGCCGAAGGGCACCGCCCCGGCGAGATAGGCGAGCAGCGCCACGAGGGCCAGTATCGGGGGTGGGGTGACGAGATCGGGCATGGGTCAGAGCTCTCCGAAGACCTGAGTGCCGGCGACGAAGGTGGCCAGCACCCGGCCCTGCATCCGCGCGCCGTCAAACGGCGTGTTCTTGGATTTGGAGCGCAGTTTGAACCGGTCGAGCACGAAGGGTGCGTCGGGGTCGAACAGCACCAGGTCGGCGGGGGCGCCCACGGCCAGCCGCCCGGTGTCGAGCCCCAGCCGCCGGGCCGGGTTCAGCGACAGGGCGCGCCAGAGCGCGGGCAGGGCGATCGCGCCGGAATGGACGAGGCGCAGCGCGGCGGGCAGCAGGGTTTCCAGCGCCACGGCGCCCGACGCGGCCTCTTCATAGGGCAGGCGCTTGGATTCCTCGTCCTGCGGGGTGTGCATCGACGAGATCACGTCGATCAGGCCGCTGGCCACGGCCTGCACCATCGCCACCCGGTCGTCTTCGCTGCGCAGGGGGGGCTTGACCTTGAAGAAGGTGCGGTAGTCGCCCACGTCGAGCTCGTTCAGCGCCAGATGGTGGATCGAGACGCCGGCGGTGACGTTCAGCCCGTTTTTCTTGGCCCGTTCCAGCGCGGGCAGGGCGCGGGCGGTGCTGATCTGGTCGGCGTGGTATTTCACCCCGGTCATTTCGACCAGCGCCATGTCCCGGTCCAGTGCCATGCGTTCGGCCATGGGCGAAACGGCGGGCAGGCCGCGCAGCGAGGCGAATTTGCCCGAGGTGACGGCGGCGCCCTTCGACAGGCCGGGCTCTTGCGGGTGGGCGATGACCAGCGCGTCCAGCGATCGCGCGTAGGTCATGGCGCGGCTGAGCACCTTGGTGTTTTCGGTCACCCTGTCGCCATCGGTGAAGGCCACGGCGCCGGCATCGAGCAGGAAGCCGATCTCGACCATCTCGCGGCCTTCGCGGGCCTTGGTGAGGGTGGCCATGGGCTTGATGCGCACGGGGGAGGCTTCGCGGGCGCGGCGGGTGACGAACTCCAGCACTTCGGGCGTGTCGATGGCGGGCAGGGTGTCGGGGCGGGTGACCATGGTGGTGACGCCCCCGGCGGCGGCGGCCAGGCCGGCGGATTTGAACGATTCCTTGTGCCGCTCGCCGGGTTCGCAAACCTTGACGCCGATATCGACAATGCCGGGGGCAAGGCATTTGCCGCGGCAGTCGATCACGGTGGCGGAGGCCTTTTGTTTCGCGCCTTCCGGGGGGCCGGGGGATATTTCGGCAATCTTTCCGCCCGAGATCCGAACGGTGCCGGGCGTCTCGGTTCCGGCCTCGGGGTCGATCAGCCGGGCGTTGGTGAGCAGGATGTCGGTCATGCCCAGACCCCCTCGGCCTTTTGCGCCCGCAGGTTGCGGGCCAGCAGATCCATCGCGGCCATGCGCACCGCCACGCCCATTTCCACCTGTTCCTGAATCACCGAACGGTTGATGTCGTCGGCGATCTCTCCGTCGATCTCGACGCCGCGGTTCATCGGGCCGGGGTGCATGACGATGGCGTCTTCCTTGGCATAGGCGAGTTTTTCGGCGTCGAGCCCGAAACGGTGGTAATATTCGCGTTCCGAGGGGATGAAGCCGCCATCCATCCGCTCGCGCTGCAGCCGCAGCATCATGACCACGTCCACGTCCTGAAGCCCCTGTTTCATGTCGTCGTATACTTCGACCCCGAATTCGGCGATGCCGGCGGGCATCAGGGTGGGCGGGCCGATCAGCCGGATGCGGTTTTCAAGCTTGCCCAGCAGCAGGATGTTGCTGCGCGCCACGCGGGAATGGGCGATGTCGCCGCAGATGGCGATGTTGAGCCGGTGCAGCCGGCCCTTGGCGCGGCGGATGGTCAGCGCATCGAGCAGCGCCTGGGTGGGGTGTTCGTGCCGCCCGTCGCCGGCGTTCAGCACGGCGCAGTTGACCTTTTGCGCCAGCAGATCCACCGCGCCCGAATGCGGGTGGCGCACCACCAGAAGATCGGGGTGCATGGCGTTCAGCGTCAGCGCCGTGTCGATCAGGGTTTCGCCCTTCTTGATGCTGGAGGCCTGCATCGACATGTTCATCACATCCGCGCCCAGCCGTTTTCCGGCCAGTTCGAAGCTGGCCTGGGTGCGGGTGGAGTTTTCGAAGAACATGTTGATCTGGGTGAGGCCAGACAGCACATCGGAATGTTTCAGCGCGCCGCGGTTGAGATCGACATACTGTTCGGACAGGTCGAGGATGGTGCGAATCTCGTCCGGGGCGAGGGGTTCGATGCCCAGCAGGTGTTTCGCGCGGAATGTCATGGGGCCTCCGTCCTGATCGGTTTGCTTATAGGAAGCGGCGGGTGCGGCGGCAAGGGATTGCCGGTGCTCGGGCATGCGGCGCGTGCCGCGCCATTGCTTTGGGGCCGCCTGCGGCGGCCCGTCTGCCTCCGGCGGGGATATTTGGCCGAAGAAGAACGGGGTATTCTTTACCTTTGGCTGTGGCGGTCCTAGCGTGCGGCCATGGATTCTGCACTGGATTATCATACCGCGAAGGCGCTGCTGGCCTGGCAGGTCGAGCTTGGCGCGACCGAGGCGATCGGCGAGGTGGCGGTGAACCGCTACGAGGCGGCGGCGGAGCCGGTGCCCGCAGCGGTGCCGCCGGTGGTGGCGCCTGTGGCCGCGGCGGAGGTGGATCCGGTGGCGGTGGCGAAAGCGGCGGCGGCTGCGGCGGGCGATCTGGAGGGGTTGCGCGCGGCGCTGGAGGCGTTCGAGTTTTGCGAGTTGAAGAAGGGCGCGCGCAATCTGGTGTTTGCCGATGGCCGCCCCGGCGCGGGGGTGATGGTGATCGGCGAGGCGCCGGGGCGCGAGGAGGATCAGCAGGGCAGGCCCTTTGTCGGCCGGGCCGGGCAATTGCTGGACCGGATGTTCGCCGCGATCGGTATGGGGCGCGATGCGCCGGATCCGGGGGCGGCACTTTATATCACCAATATTCTGCCCTGGCGGCCGCCGCAGAACCGTGATCCGAAGCCCGAGGAGGTGGCGATGATGCTGCCTTTCGTCGAGCGGCATGTGGAACTGGCGGATCCCGATCTGCTGGTGCTGATGGGCAATCATTCCTGTCAGGCGCTATTGGGCCGCAAGGGGATCACCCGGTTGCGCGGCCACTGGATGCAGGCGCTGGGCCGCCCGGCCCTGCCGATGTTCCACCCGGCCTATCTGCTGCGCAACCCCCATGCCAAGCGTGAGGCCTGGCACGACCTGCTGATGCTGCAGGCGAAACTGAGAGGCGCGTGATGTCATCCATCGACGAGAACAAGGCGTTCGTGCCGGTCCGCATCGCGGTGCTGACCGTATCCGACAGCCGCAGCCTGGCGGAGGACCGGTCGGGCCAGGTGCTGGTGGAGCGGATCGAGGCGGCGGGGCATGTGGTGGCCGCGCGCACGATCCTGCGCGATGAGCGGGCGGAGATCGCGGCGCAGCTGCGCGATTGGTGCGCGGCGCCGGAGATCGATGTGGTGATTTCGACCGGCGGCACCGGGCTGACCGGGCGCGATGTGACGGTCGAGGCGCATCGGGATGTCTATGAGAAAGAGATCGATGCGTTCGGAACGGTGTTCACGATCGTGTCGATGCAGAAGATCGGCACCTCGGCGGTACAGTCGCGGGCCACGGGTGGGGTGGCGCAGGGCACCTATCTGTTCGCGCTGCCCGGCAGCCCCGGTGCCTGCAAGGATGCCTGGGATGAGATCCTTTCGCTGCAGCTCGACTACCGTCATCGGCCCTGCAATTTCGTGGAAATCCTTCCCAGACTGGAAGAACACAGGCGGCGGAAATGAATGATCTGACAGAATTCGAAACGCTGGGCGCCGTTCCGGCCGTGCCCAGCTATGTGGCGGCGATCGTGATTGCCGAGGATGCGGCGGGCCGGGTGCTGATGCAGCTGCGCGACGACATTTCCGGTATCGCCGCGCCGGGGAAGTGGTGCCTGTTCGGCGGGGCCATCGAAGCGGGCGAGAGCCTGGTGCAATCGGCGCAGCGCGAGTTTGCCGAAGAGACCGGCGTGGATCTGGCGCCGGAGGAGTTGCGCCCCTTCGTGCGCATCGAATCCTCGGCCACCGAGGGCGGTGTGCTTTATGTTTACCGGTCCTTGCGGGTGCTGCGGCCCGAAGAGGTGGTGCTGGGCGAAGGGGCCGGGTTCGCCTTTCTGACCCTGGCGCAGGTGCGGGCGTTCGACACCGTGCCCGCGATCCGGGCCGTGCTGGAGCGGTTCGGGGCCGGACGCTGAACTTTGCGGCAGAACCGCGGCCGGTGCGCGCGGAAAAATCACCTTGGGTGCGACGGAATGCGGGGTGCTGTGCGTAACACAGATGTGGTTTGCGCCGGGCATGGCGCGCGCTATCATCACGGCGGCGTGAGTTTCCCGTGCGCCGAACCCGGTAAGGACCCGATTGATGCGTTTTCTGCGCCGAAGCCTTGTGGGGCTTTTTCTTCTGGCGGCGACCCTGGGCCTGCTGACCTTCGCGGGCCAGTCTGTCTATTCCGCGCTGGTCACCCGCTGGGCGGAGCAGGAGCCCGCGCGCCCCGCCCGCGAACGAGTGTTCGCGGTGAATGTGGTGCCCGTGCGCGCGCAGGATGTTGCCCCGGTGCTGACCGCATTCGGCCAGGTACGCAGCCGCCGGACGCTGGATCTGCGGGCCAAGGCGGCGGGCACGGTGGTGGTGCTTTCGGACGGGTTCGAAGAGGGCGGGCGCGTTGACGCCGGGCAGCTTTTGTTCCGGGTCGATCCCGCCGATGCGCAGTCGGCCGTCGAAGTGGCGCGCGCCGATCTGAGCGAGGCCGAGGCGGAACTGCGCGACGCCGAGCGTGCGCTGGTTCTGGCGCGGGACGATCTGGCCGCGGCGCAGGAGCAGGCCGCGCTGCGGACCCGCGCGCTGGAACGCCAGCAGAGCCTGCAGGAACGCGGCTTTGCCACCGATGCGCTGGTCGAAGAGGCGGAGCTGGCAGCGGCCTCGGCGCAGCAATCGGTGGTGTCGCGGCGCCAGTTGCTGGCCAGCGCCGAAAGCCGGCTGGATCAGGCCGGAACACAGCTTTCGCGCGAGCGGATCAATCTGGCCGAGGCCGAGCGGCGGCTGGCCGATACCGAGCTTTACGCCGAATATTCCGGTACGCTGAGCGAGGTGTCGATCGTCGAGGGCGGGCTGGTGGCGCATAATGAGCAGGTGGCCCGGCTGATCGATCCCGACGATCTGGAAGTGTCGTTCCGGATCTCGACGCCGCAATACCTGAATCTGCTGGATGAGAGTGGCGCGCTGGTGCCGGCGCCGGTGGCTGTCACTCTGGATGCCTATGGTGCCGATCTGGTGGCGCCCGGGGTCATCACCCGCGAAAGCGCGGCCGTGGCCGAGGGCCAGACCGGGCGGCTGCTGTTCGCGCGGCTGGAGCAGGCCAAGGGGTTTCGCCCCGGCGATTTCGTGACCGTGCGGGTTGAAGAGCCGGTGCTTGGCGATGTGGCGGTGTTGCCGTCGACGGCGCTGGACGCGGCGAATACGGTACTGGTTCTGGCCGGTGACGAACGGCTGGAGCAGGTCGGGGTGACGTTGCTGCGCCGTCAGGGCAACGATGTGATCGTGCGGGCGCCGGGCCTTTACGGGCAGGAGGTGGTGGCCGAACGCTCTCCGCTGCTGGGCGCGGGCATCAAGGTGCGCCCGGTCCGCCCCGAGGCCAGCGCCGACGGCGCTCTGGCGGTGCCGGAGATGGTGGAACTGTCGCCCGAGCGCAGGGCGCAGTTGATCGCCTTTATCGAAGCCAGCCAGTTCATGCCGCCGGAGGCCAAGGAACGGGTGCTGGCGCAGTTGACGCAGGACAGGGTGCCCGCGGTCACGGTCGAGCGGATCGAGAGCCGCATGGGGGGCTAGGCGATGGCGGGGCGCATGGCCGGGGCGGCCGGAGGGATCCTTTCCTATTTCACCCGGCACGGGACGGCGGCGAACCTGTTGCTGGTGATCCTGATCGCGCTGGGCCTGGCGGCGGTGCCGCGGATGCGGGCGCAGTTCTTTCCCGATGTGATCGTCGATGACGTGACGGTGAATGTGACGTGGGACGGCGCCGGTGCCGATGACGTGGATGCCGGCATCACCCAGGTGCTGGAGCCGGTGCTGCTGGCGGTGGAAGGGGTGGAAGACGCCACCTCGCGCTCGACCGAGGGGCGGGCGAATATCGATCTGTCGTTCGAGCCGGGCTGGGACATGGCGCGCGCCGCGTCCGACGTGCAAGCGGCGGTGGACGCCGTGACAGAGCTGCCCGAAGAGGCGGATGAGCCCACCGTGCGCCGCGGTGCCTGGCGCGACCGGGTGACGGATGTGGTGATCACCGGGCCGGTGGGGGTGGATCAGCTTGGCCGGTTCGCCGATGAATTCGTCACCCGGCTGTTCGCGGCGGGGGTGACGCGCACCACGATCCGCGGGCTGGCGGCGCCGAATACGATTGTCGAGGTGCCCTCGGCCGCGCTGGTCCGGCATGACGTGACCATGGCCCAGATCGCCGATGCGATCGAGGCGGCGGCCGAAACCTCGCCCGCCGGGGACGTGTCGGGCGGCAGCGCACGGGTGCGTACCGGCGTGGCCAAGCGCAGCGTCGACGAGATCGAGGCGGTGGTGCTGCGCGCCAATGACGACGGATCGAACCTGACGGTGGGCGATGTGGCGCGGGTGATCGTCGAGGGGATCGACCGCGAGCGCGCCTATTACGTGGGTGCGCATCCGGCGGTGTCGGTGCGGGTGGACCGTTCGGACCGGGGCGATGCGATCGACATTCAGAACGTGGTGCAGGACGTCGCCGATGAAATGGTGGCGAGCCTGCCCGCCGAGGTGCGGATCGACCTGATCCGCACCCGCGCCGAGGCGATCACCGGGCGCCTGAACATCCTGCTGGACAATGGGCTGATGGGGCTGTTGCTGGTGGTGGCGCTGCTGTTCCTGTTCCTGAACGCGCGCACGGCCTTCTGGGTGGCGGCGGGGATTCCGGTTTCGATGTTGGCCACGATTGCGCTGATGTACGCGTCGGGGCTGACGATCAACATGATCTCACTGTTCGCGCTGATCATCACCACCGGGATCGTGGTGGATGACGCGATCGTGGTGGGGGAACATGCCGATTTCCGGTCGCGGCGGCTGGGCGAAGGCCCGGTCGAGGCGGCAGAGAATGCGGCCCGGCGGATGGCCCCGCCGGTGATTTCGGCCACGATCACCACGGTCATCGCCTTTTTCGGGCTGACCGCGATCAGCGGCCGGTTCGGCGATCTGATTTCCGACATACCGTTCACCGTGATCGCGGTGTTGATGGCCTCGTTGGTGGAATGCTTTCTGATCCTGCCCAACCACATGTCTCATGCGTTGGCCCATTCGGCGAAGGAACATTGGTATGATCTGCCCTCGCGGGTGGTGAACCGGGGGTTCGGCTGGGTGCAGGCGGCGCTGTTCCGGCCGCTGATGGCCGGGGTGATCCGGGCGCGCTATCCGGTGATGGCGCTGGTGCTGGTGGTGCTGGCCACGCAGGTGGCGCTGCTCATCCGGGGCGATGTGCAGTGGCGGTTCTTCAACTCGCCCGAACAAGGCTCGATTTCCGGCAATTTCGCGATGGCGCCCGGCGCCCGGCGCGAAGACACGATGGCGATGATGCGCGAGATGCAGCGCGCCACTGCCGCCGTGGCCGCGCGCTACGAGGCAGAGCATGGGCGCAATCCGCTGGTTTACGTGCTGGCGGAGGTCGGCGGCAACACCGGCCGTGGCCTGTCGGGCGTCGGCACCAAGGACGAGGAGCTGCTGGGCTCGATCGCGATCGAGCTGATCGACGCCGATCTGCGGCCCTATTCGTCATTCCGCTTTCTGGCCGATCTGCAGGAAGAGGTGCGCAGCCATCCGCTGGTCGAGGTGCTCAGTTTCCGGGGCTGGCGCTCGGGGCCGGGGGGCGACGCGCTGGATGTGGAATTCTACGGCGCCGATTCCGAAACGCTGAAGGCGGCGGCCGAGGCGCTGAAGGCCAGGGTTTCGCAGTTCCCCGAAGTATCGGCGCTCGAGGACAGCCTGGCCTATGACAAGGAAGAGCTGATCCTGGAACTGACGGCGCAGGGCACCGCGGTGGGTTTCACCATAGACGGGCTCGGCCGGGTGCTGCGCAACCGCCTGAACGGGATCGAGGCCGCGACCTACCCCGACGGGCCGCGTTCGGCCGCCATTCGGGTGGAACTGCCCACCGGCGAGCTTACCGCGGATTTCCTCGACCGCACGCTGCTGCGCTCGGCCAGCGGGCAATACCTGCCGCTGGCCGATATCGTGACGGTCGAGCGGCGCACCGGCTTCTCCACCATCCGGCGTGAGAACGGGCTGCGCGTGGTGTCGGTCACCGGCGATATATCGGAGGATGATCCGGCCCGGGCCGAGGCGGTGATGGAGGCGCTGGAGCGTACGATCCTGCCCGCCATCGAAAGCGAATACGGCGTCGCCTGGCAGCTTTCGGGCCTGGCCGAGCAGGAAAACGAGTTTCTGGCCGACGCGATGACCGGGCTGATGCTGTGCCTTCTGGGCATCTACCTGACGCTGGCCTGGATCTTCTCGAGCTGGACCCGGCCGGTGGTGGTGATGGCGATCATTCCCTTCGGACTTGTCGGCACGATCTATGGCCACGCGCTGTGGGAGATTCCGCTGTCGATGTTCACGGTCGTCGGGCTGATCGGCATGACCGGGATCATCATCAACGATTCCATCGTGCTGGTCGGCACGGTGGATGAATATTCGCAGACCCGCGGGCTGGTGCCCGCGATCATCGACGCGACGGCCGACCGGCTGCGGCCGGTGTTCCTGACCACCGCGACCACGGTTCTGGGCCTCGCGCCGCTGCTCTATGAAAGCTCGCAACAGGCGCAGTTCCTGAAACCCACGGTGGTGACGCTGGTCTACGGGCTTGGCTTCGGCATGGTTCTGGTGTTGCTGATGGTGCCGGCGCTGCTGGCGATGCAGCAGGATGTGTCGCGCCACATTGCCGCCGCGCGGCGGGCGCTGGGGCAGCCTTCGCGCGCGCGGGCGATGGGCGCGGTGATCGCCGTGGCGGCGCTGGGCCTTGGCGGGCTGTTCGGGCTGACGCTGGGCCATGCGGTGGTGACGGGCGCCCTGCCGGGGATTGTCACCGGCGCGTTTCCCGGGCTGGCGGGGGTGCCGGCGATGCCGGCGGCGCTGGGCCTGTTTCTGGCCGGGGCGGCGGTGCTTTTGCTGATCGTCTATACGGTTACGGCGCTGGTCTATGCCCGGCGCAGCGCGGGGGCCTAGCCGCCTACGCAGCCCTGAATGTCGATCGCCCGGCTGTCCGACAACAGCGTGATGCGCACGCCGGACCGGTCCAGCGCGAAGGGGGCGGCATTGGCCGGCACAAGATCGGTTACCGCCGTCAACTCATTGCCCCGGCGCGACACTTCGGCCTCGGCCACCCAGATCGACGGATCGGCCAGTTCGACCACGGCAATCTCCTTGCCCCCAAGCGGCGGCACGGTGATGCGCGTGGTCAGGCGCAGCCCGTCGGGCAGCGGTGTGGCGCTGCAGATCACATCGCCGACCCCGGCCTGATAGCCGGGCACGGGGCGCTGCGCCAGCGCGGCCCGGATCGGCGCGGGCTCCGGCGCGGCGGGAAGATCGGCGTGCAGCGCAAGTTCCATCGGCATGCAGATGTCGAGGCACACGCCCAGCTCGACAACCCCGTTCAGGGTGATCGGCGCGCCGGGCCTCTGCGGCGTCAGTTCGATCGGCAGCACCACCTCGTGCTTGTAGGCGATGGTGCGCATGCCGTTCTGATAGATCACCTCGGGCCGGGGCCAGAACAGATCGGCCGAGCGAAGGTTCTCGGAGCCGGACCATTCGAACCGCGGCGGAATGCCGGCATCGCCGGGCGCGCGCCAGTAGGTTTTCCATTCGGGTGCCAGTTTCAGCCGCAGCCCGACCATCTGGGTGCCGCGGGCGGTTTCCCAGCCGGGCAGGATTTCCGCCGTGATGACAGACGCGTAGGGGCTTTCGGCCCGCGCCGGGGACAGCGGGGAAAACGCCAGGCCGGCAGCAAGCGCCAGGCAGGTGAGAACGGATTTGACCATGGCGCAGAACATAGGCATCGGCGGCCGCGAACGAAATCACAATTGGGCGATGGCGGCGCGAGTGTGGCTTTTCGTACCACCCGGCGCGCGTGGCCCTTGCGCCAAACCGGTGCAACGACCACCTTTGGCGCATGGATATTTCAGGCAGCGAACTGGACCTCAGCGGCAAGCTTCTGATCGCGATGCCCGGCATGGGCGATCCGCGGTTCGAGAAAAGCGTGGTCTACATATGCGCCCATTCCGCCGAGGGCGCGATGGGGCTGATCATCAACAAGCCGTCGCAGGAACTGCGCCTGTCCGACATGCTGGAACAGTTGCAGATCCCGCGCGGCACCGGCCGTGACATCCGGGTGCATTTCGGCGGCCCGGTGGAACACGGGCGCGGCTTTGTGCTGCATTCGTCCGACTATCGTTCGAACAGCGCGACGACGCTGAAGGTGGATGCGCAGTTCGGCCTGACCGCGACGCTGGACATTCTGGATGACATGGCGCGCGGCACCGGGCCCGACAACACGCTTCTGGCGCTGGGATATTCCGGCTGGGGGCCGGGGCAGCTCGAGGCGGAGATCGGCGCCAACGGCTGGCTGACCTGCGATGCCAGCCCCGAGATCGTGTTCGCCGGCGATGATGACAGCAAATGGGGCCGGGCGCTGAACGTGCTGGGCGTCGATCCGCTGTCGCTTTCGGCGGCCTGCGGCCACGCCTGAGCGCGGGGGGGTTCAGGGCCGGGGGGCAGCGGCGCGGCGCAGCCTGTCGTTGATGGCCCGGCCCAGCCCGTGTTCAGGGATCGGCGCCACGGCAATCACCTGGCCCGTCTGCGCCAGTGCGTCCATCGCGCGCAGGTGGTGAAACAGGTTGGCCGCGGCCTCGACCAGATCACCGCCGGGCGACAGGTTCATCGCCGCCCCCTCGCAGCCCGGCCCGAACCCCAGCCAAAGCTCGCCGGCACGCGGCGCGCGCGCTTCCAGCCTGATCCCGGCCTCCGGCGCGTAATGCGAGCCAAGCTGCCCCGGCGCGGAAATCGCCGCATCCTCGCCGCGGCGGGCCAGAGGGTGACCAAGGCAATCCTCGATCACCTCGACGGGCAGGCCACCCGGGCGCAGCAGGGTCGCGGCCCCGTCCGCGCCGATGCCGACGATGGTGGATTCCAGCCCCACGTCGCAGGCGCCGCCATCCAGCACCGCCTCGATCCGTCCGGCAAGCCCTTCGGCCACATGTTCGGCGCGGGTCGGGCTGACCTTGCCCGACGGGTTGGCCGAGGGCGCCGCCACCGGGCCGCCGAACCGCACCAGCAGCGCGCGCGCCACCGCATGCGCCGGCAGGCGCAGCGCCACCGTATCATTGCCCGCCGTCACCAGCGGCGAAAGCCCCGCATCGGGCCGCAGCGGCAGCACAAGCGTCAGCGGACCGGGCCAGAAGGCGCCCGCCAGCCGTTCGGCCGCGTCTGGAAACAGCGCGATGCGGCGCGCGGCGGCGATATCGGGCAGATGCACGATCAACGGGTTGAACCGGGGGCGGCCCTTGGCCTCGAATATCCGGGCGACGGCGGTATCGTCGCGCGCATCCGCGCCCAGCCCATAGACCGTTTCGGTGGGAAAGGCGACAAGCCCTCCCCGCGCAAGGAGTTCTGCCGCGCGGGCCAGCCCCTGCGGGTCTGCCTTCAGGGTTTCAGTGGGGATGGCGCGGTTCATGTGACGCTGCGTCTGCCTTGATGGGGAAACCTGGTGCAATAGGTTTTGTCAGGAATTCCGTTGACATACAGCCGCGCCGCCGCGATCTCAAGGCACGGGTTGAGGAGGGATGCCATGCCATATCGCGCGCCGGTCGGCGAATTTCAGTACATCTTCGATCATGTGGTGGATCTGGGCAAGGTGGCGCAGACCCCCATGTTCGCCGAGGTCACCCGCGACGTGACCGACGCCATCCTGTCCGAGGCGGGCCGGCTGAGCGAAGAGGTCATAGCCCCGGTGCAGCGCAACGGCGATCTTGATCCGGCGGTTCTTGAAAACGGCGTGCTGCGCAGCTCGCGCGGGTTTGCCGGGGCCTATGCGCAGATCGCGCTGGGCGGCTGGGTCGGCATGGCGGCGGACCCGGAGCATGGCGGCATGGGCCTGCCGATGACCGTGGCCACTGCGGTGAACGACATGATGAGCGCGGCATGCCTTTCGCTGCAGCTCAACCCGCTGCTGACCCAGGGCCAGATCGAGGCGCTGGAACATCACGCCTGCCCCGAGATGAAGGCGCTCTATCTGCCCAAGCTGATATCGGGCGAATGGAACGGCACGATGAACCTGACCGAACCGCAGGCCGGGTCCGACGTGGGCGCGGTGGCGGCAAAGGCCGTGCCGAACGGCGATGGCACCTACGCGGTGACCGGCCAGAAGATCTTCATCTCCTGGGGCGATTGCGATTTCACGTCGAACACCTGTCATCTGGTGCTCGCGCGGCTGCCCGACGCGGCGCCGGGCACGCGCGGGATCAGCCTGTTCATGGTGCCCAAACTCATCCCCGACGCGCAGGGCAGCCCCGGCGTGGCCAACAGCCTGAAGGTGGTCAGTCTGGAGCACAAGCTGGGCCTGCATGGCTCGCCCACCGCGGTGATGCAGTTCGACGGCGCCACCGGCTGGCTGGTGGGGGAGCCGCACAAGGGCATGGCCGCGATGTTCACCATGATGAACAACGCCCGGCTGGGCGTGGGCGTACAGGGCATCGGCGCGGCCGAGGGCGCGTATCAGCACGCGCTGGCCTATGCGCTGGAGCGGCGGCAGGGCAAAACGCCGGTGGTGGAGGGTACGGGCTGTATCGTCGATCATGCCGATGTCCGCCGGATGCTGACCACGATGAAGGCCGAGATCTTCGCCGCCCGCACGCTCGCGCTGTCTTGCGCGCTGGCCATCGATCTGGCCCGGGCCACCGATGATGCCGACTGCCTGGCGCGCGCCGCGTTTCTGACCCCGATCGCCAAGGCCTATGGCACCGATACCGGTATCGATGTTGCGTCCATGGGCATGCAGGTGCATGGTGGCATGGGGTT
Organism: Actibacterium sp. EMB200-NS6; assembly: GCF_001305615.1. Classification (GTDB taxonomy): domain Bacteria; phylum Pseudomonadota; class Alphaproteobacteria; order Rhodobacterales; family Rhodobacteraceae; genus Actibacterium_A; species Actibacterium_A naphthalenivorans. The sequence goes on along the minus strand of NZ_CP010869.1, from coordinate 3,149,353 downwards.
CATCGAAGAGTCCGGCGCCGCCCAGTATCTGCGTGATGTGCGGGTGACGGCAATCTACGAAGGAACGAACGGTATTCAGGCCATGGATCTGGTGGGGCGCAAGATGATGGATGGCGGCGAAGCGGCCTTCCGCCTGATGGACGAGGTCGAGGCCAGCGCCGAGGCGGCGCGCGGCATCCTGCCCGATCTTGCCATCGCGGTCTGGGCCGCCGCCGAGACCTTGCGCGAGGCTACCGAATGGCTGGCCGCCCAGCAGATGAACGACCGCTTCGCCGGTGCGGTGCCGTTTCTGCGCGGCTTTGCCCGTGTTCTTGGGGCGCATTTCCACCTGAAGGCGGCGCTGGCCGAAGGCGGCAGCGGGCCGCGCACCGCGCTGGCCACGTTCTTCATCCGGCGGCTTTTGCCAGAGCATGTGGCGCTGCTCGCCCACGCGCGCGAAGGGGCGGCGGGGCTCTATGCGCTCAGCCCCGAAGACTTGGTGGCATGATGGACGGGAACTCCCTGATTCACTACCCTTGGGCGGAGCCTCCGGCCGGGAGCGAGGCGATAGAGGTGGCACCCGGTGTGCTCTGGATGCGGCTGCCGCTGCCGATGAGGCTGGACCATGTGAACATCTTCGCGCTGGATGACGGCGATGGCTGGACCATCGTCGATACCGGGTTCGAGATGGCCCAGCACCGGGAAATCTGGGGCGCGTTGCTGGCCGGGCCACTGCGCGGCAAGCCGGTGAACCGGGTCATCGTCACCCATCACCACCCCGATCATATCGGCCTTGCCGGCTGGTTCCAGGCCGCGCATGGCGCCGAGCTGTGGACGACCCGTACCGCCTGGCTGATGACGCGGATGCTGATTCTCGACGAACAGGACGCGCCGGACGAAGAAACGCTGGCCTTCTGGCGCGCCGCCGGGATGGACCGCGAGATTTATGAAAAGCGTCTGGCCGAGCGCCCGTTCAACTACGTCGATCTGGTGTCGCCGCTGCCGCGGGGCTATCGGCGGGTCAAGCAGGGCGATGTCATCCGCATCGGCGGGCGCGACTGGGACGTGCGCATGGGCGATGGCCACGCCCCCGAACACGCCACGTTCTGGAGCAGGGACGACAACCTCGTGCTGGGCGGCGATCAGCTCTTGCCGTCGATCTCGCCCAATCTCGGGGTCTATGCCTCCGAGCCCGACGCAGACCCCGTGGGCGACTGGCTGGAAAGCTGCGAGCGGCTGCTGGCCCATGCGCGCGACGATCAACTGGTGCTGCCGGGCCACAAGCTGCCCTTCACCGGCCTGCCGGCGCGGCTGTCGCAACTGATCGACAATCATCACGGCGCGCTGGACCGCCTTGTCGCACATCTGCAAACGCCCCATACCGTGGGCGGATCGTTCGCGCCGCTCTACAAACGCAAGATCGGGCCCGATGAATACGGGCTGGCCCTGGTCGAGGCGATCGCCCATTTCAACCACCTGTATCAGGCGGGCCGGATCAGCCGCCGCATGGGCGACGATGGCGCATGGCTGTGGCAGGCCACCGATGACTGAGCGGTTGCACGATGCCCGTCCGCGGGCGCGGGTGGTGCACGCGGATCCCGATGCGCCCGCCTCGCCCGAGCAAAAACCGCTGCCCGAAGCGGTCTGCCGCAAGCCGGTGGAGCAGAAGAGCGCGGCCGAATGGGCCTATGAGCGGCTGATCCTCTATATCCAGAACTTCGAGGAACAGCTCGCCGCCGAGGATGAGATCGCCATCGGCCTGACCGGCGGCAACACCGGCATCCTGCGGATCGAGGGGGTGGGCTATTTCGACCCCGATATCGTTACCTTCTACGGTACCGACCAGACGGGCGCGCGCACCCAGCTCGTGCAGCACGTCAGCCAGCTCAACGTGATGCTGCGCGCCATGCCGAAAGAGCCGGCAGCCCCCGCCGCCCGGCGCATCGGATTCCGCCTGGCCGAGGATCTGGAGCACGACACCTGACAACCGCCCGGTCGCGGCGAACAGGGCCGTGACAGCCGCCGCGAAATCGGCTATCCGGGCTTCGCACGATCAGGGAAGGGATACCCCATGGCAGAATACAAGCACGGTTCGATGGACATCACGGATCACGAAAAGACCTATGACGGGTTCATCCGCTTTGCGACCATCGTCGCCGGTCTGGCCATTCTGGTGATTGTCTTTATCGGTCTTGTGAACGGGTAACGCCCCGGCGGGCGCCTGCCCGCCGACATGCCCGTTGAAAGCCAAGCGACATGCGCATCCCGCTGCTTCTTGCCCTTGTGCCGCTTGCCCTGTCGGCCTGCACGGCCGACCCCGTCTGGGCGCCCGACGCGGCGGTCGAGGCCGCCGTCTATCGTGACGACAGCCCGCCGTCGATCACGCTGTTCACCATGATCAACAACCGCTCGAACGAGGGCGGGCACAGCGGGCTGATGATCAACGGCGATCAGCGGGTGATGTTCGACCCGGCCGGAAGCTGGTGGCACCGCACCGCGCCGGAACGCAATGATGTGCTTTACGGCATGACGCCGCTGATGCTGAAATTCTACATCGACTACCACGCCCGGGAAACCTATCGCGTGGTCAGTCAGACCGTAGAGGTCTCGCCCGAGGTGGCCACGCGGGCGCTGCAACTAGCCGAAGCACGTGGCGCGGTGCCCAAGGCGATGTGCGGCAGCGCCACCAGCGGCATCCTCAAGCAGCTTCCCGGATTTGAGTCCGTCTCGCAATCGCTGTTTCCCGCCCGGATCATGGACTCCTTCGGCCAGTTGCCCGGGGTCGAGACGGCTGTCTATTACGACGACGATGCCGACGACAACACCGCCGTGCTGATGACCCAGCAGCACGGGGCGCCGGCTCAGCCCAGCAGATAAAGCGCCAGATAGAGCGTGGCCGCGCCGCCGATGATGGCCAGCAGGACATTGCGGGTGAGGATCCCCACCCCCAGCGCCGCGGCCGCCGCCAGCATCCGGGCCAGATCGGGCTGGCCCCCGGTCGCGGCGGGCCAGACCACCAGCGGCGCGATCAGCGCGGGCAGCACGGCCACCGGCGTATAGCGCAGATGGCGCAGCACCCATTCGGGCAGCTTTCTGTCGCCGATCAGCCCAAGGAACGAAAAGCGGATCAGGAAGGTGCCGATGCCCAGCCCGACGATGATGGTCCAGATTTGGGCGCTGCTCATGTTCATGCCTGACGCCCCCGCATCCACAGCTCGACCTGTGCGCCGGCCATCATCGCAGCCAGCGCCGCGACGATCAGCCCACCGTTATAGGGCACGAAGGCCAGCGCCAGCGAGACAGCCACCGACACTGCCGCCGCCGCCACATGGGCCAGCGTGCGCAGCGCCGGTGCGATCAGCGCCAGAAAGGTGATCGGCACCGCGAAATCCAGCGCGTATTCGGGCGGGATCTGTTGCCCGGCCAGCGCACCGATCAGGGTCATGGTATACCAGAACGGGCAGATCAGGGTGATGGTGCCGAAGAAATAGGCCGTCTTCTGCGCCAATGGCATGCCGGGGTGGGTTTCGAACCGGGCGACGCCGACGGCATAGGACTGATCGACCAGGAAATAGGCCATCAGCGCCCGCTGCCACAACGGCGCGGCGCCCAGATGCGGGGTCAGCGATGCCGAATACATCGCCATGCGCAGGTTCACCGCCAGCGCCGTGGCCAGAATGATCACCGTGGGCGCGTTTTCCGTCATCAGTTGCAGCGCCGCGAATTGCGACGCCCCGGCGATGACCAGCACCGAAAAGCCCATGACCTCGGCGATGTTCAGCCCGGCCTCGGTGCCGACCACGCCGAACAGCAGTCCGAAGGGCGACACCACGAAGATGAAGGGCAGGCCGTGGCGGGCGCCCAGCCAGAATGCCGATTTGGTGGTGGAGGATGCCATGCGCTGCCCCTAGACTGTGCCTTGCCCCTTCGCCCTTAGGCCGTCAGGGGTGCGGATGCAACCGCCCTGAAAACCAGGCAACGGGAGAGGCCATGGAAATTTGCGGTGTGATCCTCGCGGGGGGGCAGGGCACGCGCGCCGGGGGGCGCGACAAGGCGCTGATGCGGCTGGGCGGGTGCAGCCTGCTGGCGCGCGCGGTCGAACGGCTGTCGCCGCAGGTGGCCGCGCTGGCGCTGAATGCCAATGGCGATCCGGCGCGGTTTTCCGCTGCGGGCCTGCCGGTGATACCCGACACCGTGCCGGGCCAGCCGGGGCCGCTGGCCGGCATTCTCGCCGGAATGGACTGGGCGGCGGGCCGGGGGGCCGATGCCATCGTCACTGTGGCGGTGGATACGCCGTTCTTCCCTTGCGATCTTGTGCCCCGGCTTCACCTGGCCACCGAAACCGCCCATGCGCCGATCGCCCTGGCAACAAGCCATGGCCGGCCCCACCCGACCTTTGGCCTGTGGCCGGTCGCCCTGCGCGAGGAACTGCGCGCGGCCCTTGCGCAGGGCACGCGCCGCGTGCGGCTCTGGGCCGAGGCGCATGGCGCCGCCATGGCGGAATTTCCCGCAGGCCGTATCGACCCGTTCTTCAACATCAACACCCCGGAGGATCTGGCACAGGCCGAGGCGCTTTTGCAGGCGGTGAATTAGTCGAAGGTGCCCGACACCCGCCCAAGCAGCATGAAGGCCCGCGCGGTGCGGGTGTCGGACAGATCATTGATTTCCTGATCCGACGCGGTCTTTTCAAAGGCGCTGAACGTGTGGTCGAACTGGCGCAGAAAGTGATGCGCGGCGTCGCGGAAGATCGGGTCCTGCCGCATCCGCCCCGAGGTCAGCGCCAGGCACGAACGGTCGCGCACCCCGCCAAGCGCGGCGATGGCCGCGCCACGCTCGCCCTGGGCGAAGCGGCGCCACAATTCGGGGCGCGAACGGTCGGGGTTCAGGTCATCCATATAGATGCCATCCTGGCTGAGCAGGGTCAGCACATCCTGTGCCGAGCGCACGAGCTTGGCGGCGGTGCGATCCTGCAAGGCGCGGCGCAGCGCGCGAAAGCCTTCCTGATCATCCGCCGTTTCGGGGAAATTCAGCGCGCGGATGAAATCCTCGACCGATAGGGGGGGCTGCATCTCTTCGGCGGGCGTGCCAAGCGCGAGCGAGGGCTGCGCGTCATCCACGGGCGCGCCCTGCGGCGCGGCGGGCGGCGGGCCGGCCTGGCGGCTGCGGACGCTGGCGAAGGTTGCCATCGCCGATTCCGCCTGTTTTTGCGCCGCGACAAGCTGATCCAGCTTTTTCTCGACCGTGGGGCGCACGCTCATGTTCGCCATCTGCTGCTGCTGGATATAGGTGTGGCGCATCGCGTCGATGGCCGATTGCAGGCGCGTCGATTCCTCGCGCATGATGCGCGCGCTTTTCGCCGCTGACGCGCCGACCCAGAACAGGGCGACAGGCATCGTCACCGCGATCAGAATCAGAACGAACACGATCGGATCAAACCGCGGGTTCGCATCCGGCGATCCGGCAAACAGAAAGAACAGCCCCGATCCGGCAAGCCACAGCAGGCTGAGAGACGCGGCGATGATATCGGCTGCGGACCAGCCCTCCGGCACCCGTTTCTTTCCGTAAATGCCGAGCTTGATCGGCGCGTCCTGATTCTTGTCTGCCATTTGGGATCGGTCTCAGCCCTGCGCTTCAGACATATTGAATGCTCAGAACCTCATAGCTTTTTTCGCCGCCCGGCGTTCTGACTTCAACACTGTCACCTTCCTCTTTGCCTATCAAGGCGCGCGCGAGGGGGGACTTGATGTTCAGCAGCCCTTTTTCGATGTCGGCCTCGGCCTCTCCGACGATCTGATAGGTCTTTTCCTCATCGGTGTCTTCGTCCACCAGCTTTACCGTGGCGCCGAATTTTATCGCGCCGGACAGTTTGGTGGGGTCGATGACCTCGGCCAGCGACAGCAACGCCTCAAGCTCTTTCACCCGGCCCTCGATGAAGCTCTGCTTTTCGCGGGCGGCGTGGTATTCGGCGTTTTCAGACAGGTCGCCATGTTCGCGCGCCTCGGCGATGGCCCTGATCACGGCGGGGCGTTCCACCGATTTCAGGGTCTTCAACTCGGCCTCGAGCGCGGTATGGCCCGCGCGGGTCATCGGTATCTTTTCCATAGCTCACATCGGACTTTTGAAAGCGGCGCGTCCGGACCCGGCGCGCCGCTGTTGGATGAATTTACTCAACTGACCTTAGTGCAGGCCGGATTGCAAGGGGCCGCATGGCACGCGGGCGGGGCATCGCCGCAGCGCAAAGATTCATGGGGCGCGCCGATTGACGCTTCGCGCTGCAGTGAGATAACGCTTTGCAGGAGATTTCAAGGGAAGAGGAAGCGCAGGGAGCGCGAGGGGAGAAGTATGTCCGAAGTTGAACGTGAATCGATGGAATATGACGTTGTGATCGTCGGCGCGGGGCCTGCTGGGCTTTCGGCGGCGATCCGCCTCAAGCAGCTCGATGCCGATCTGAATGTCGTCGTTCTGGAAAAGGGCTCCGAGGTGGGCGCGCATATTCTGTCGGGCGCGGTGCTGGATCCCTGCGGGCTGGATGCGCTGATCCCCGACTGGAAGGAAAAGGGCGCGCCCCTGAACGTGCCGGTGACGAAGGACAATTTCTATGTCCTGGGCGCGGGCGGGCAGATGCGGGTGCCGAACTGGCCGATGCCGCCGCTGATGAACAACCACGGCAACTACATCGTGTCGATGGGCAATGTCTGCCGCTGGATGGCTGAACAGGCCGAGGCGCTGGGCGTCGAGGTTTTCCCCGGCATGGCCTGTTCCGAGCTGGTCTACGGTGACGACGGCGAGGTCAAAGGCGTGGTCGCCGGCGAATTCGGCAAGAACCCCGACGGGACGCCGGGCCCTGCGTACGAACCGGGCATGGTTCTGTACGGAAAATACGTTTTCCTGTCCGAGGGTGTGCGCGGCAGCCTGTCCAAGGAAGTGATGGCGAAATATGACCTGTCCAAGGGCCACTGCCCGCAGAAATTCGGCCTGGGCATGAAGGAAATCTGGGAGATCGACCCCGAAAAGCACCGCGAGGGTACCGTGACCCACACGATGGGCTGGCCGCTGGGCAGCAACGCGGGCGGCGGGTCTTTCATTTATCACCTTGAGAACAATCAGGTTTATGTCGGGTTCGTGGTGCATCTGAACTATGAGAACCCCTATCTTAACCCCTATATGGAGTTCCAGCGGTTCAAGCATCACCCGATGGTGGCCGAGCTGCTGAAGGGCGGCAAGCGCGTGGCCTACGGCGCGCGCGCGATTTCCGAGGGCGGCTGGCAGTCGGTGCCCAAGGTGGTGTTCCCCGGCGGGGCGCTGCTGGGCTGTTCGGCCGGTCTGGTCAACGTGCCGCGGATCAAGGGCAACCACAACGCGATGCTGTCGGGCAAGGCGGCGGCCGAGGCCGCGCATGAGGCGCTGAAGGCCGGCCGCGCGGGCGACGAGCTGACCGCCTATGAGGCCGAGCTGCGCAGCGGCCCGATCGGGAAGGATCTGAAAAAGGTCCGCAATGTCAAACCGTTGTGGTCGAAGTTCGGGCTGAGCACATCGCTGGCCCTGGGCGGGCTCGACATGTGGACGAACAACCTCTTCGGCCTGTCGCTTCTGGGCACGCTGAAACATGGCAAATCCGATGCGGCGGCCACCGGCGAGGCGGCGAAGTTCAAGCCGATCGACTATCCCAAGCCCGACGGGGTGCTGTCATTCGACCGCCTGACCAACGTCAGCTTCGCGATGACCAATCACGAAGAGCAGCAGCCCTGCCACCTGCAGCTGAAAGACCCGTCGGTGCCGATCTCGGTGAACCTGCCGAAATACGCCGAACCGGCGCAGCGCTATTGCCCGGCCGGCGTCTATGAGGTGGTCGAGGAGGCGGGCAAGGATCCGCGCTTCGTGATCAACTTCCAGAACTGCGTGCATTGCAAGACCTGCGACATCAAGGACCCCAGCCAGAACATCAACTGGGTCACCCCGCAGGGCGGCGACGGGCCGAACTACCCGAATATGTAACGCTTGCGTCATGCGGGTGGCGAAAGTGCCGCCCGCGCATTGCCTTGGCTGCAGCGCTTGGATAGGTTTCGGAGCAGTCAAAGCGGAGTTGCCTCTTGCGCGTGTTTTCCATCCGGTCTTTCGGCCTTGCGGCCTGTGTCGCGCTCAGCCTCGTTGTCGCCGCGCCCGTCTCGGCGCAGAACGGTCTGGCCGGCGCCTATCTGGCCGCACGGCACGCGAGCTATTTCAGCGATTACAAGGCGGCGGCGCAGTATTACACCCAGGCGCTGGCGCGGGACCCGTCGAACCCGAACCTGATGGAAAGCGCGCTTCTGGCCTTTACCGGGCTGGGGCAGGTGGAGCGCGCGGTGCCGATCGCCCGGCGCATGGTGCAGGGTGGGCTGAACAGCCAGGCCGCGCATCTGGTGCTGATGGCCGATCAGTTGAAGCGGGGCGCGTTTGATGCCGTTCTTGAGGATGCCGAGGCCGGGCGCAGCATCGGCCCGCTGGTCGACAACCTGATCAGCGCCTGGAGCCATTTCGGCGAAGGGCGCATGTCCGAGGCGCTGGCCGCCTTCGACGCCGCCGCCGGGCAAGCCGGGCTGGCGGTGTTCGGCCTGTATCACAAGGCGCTGGCGCTGGCGGCCGTTGGCGATTTCGAAGGCGCGGCAGAGCTGTTTTCCGGCGATGATGGCCGCGCGCTTCTGGTGACGCGCCGCAGCGTGCTGGCCGATGTCGAGATCCTGAGCCAGCTGGAGCGCAACCCCGAGGCGGTGACCCTGATCGACGATATCTTCGGGCTGGAGCTGGACCCCGGTCTTTCCGATCTGCGCGATCGTCTGATCGCGGGCGAAACCCTGCCCTTCACCACGATCCGCAATGCCCAGGATGGTGCGGCCGAGGTGTTCTTTACCGTTGCGGGGGCGCTGAACGGCGAGGCCAACGACACGTTCACCCTGTTGTATTCCCGGATCGCGGAATATCTGCGCCCCGATCACGTGGATGCCATGCTGCTGACCGCCTCCCTGCTGGAGGCACAGGAGCAGTTCGATCTGGCGACAGCCGCCTATCTGCAGGTGCCCAATGACGATCCGGCCTTCTATGCCGCCGAACTGGGCCGGGCCGAGACGCTCGAGGAATCGGGCCGCACCGAGGCCGCGATCGAGGTTCTGACCCAGCTTTCCAAGAGTCATTCGGGGGTCGTGCTGGTGCATGTCTCGCTTGGCGACATGCTCAGCCGGCTCAAGCGTTATGGCGAGGCGGTCGTGGCCTATGATCAGGCGGCGGCGCTGTTTGGCGAGCCGGAACCGTCGCAATGGGTGGTCTATTACGCGCGCGGCATCGCGCTGGAGCGCGAAAAGCGCTGGCCCGAGGCCGAGGCGGATTTCCGCAAGGCGCTGGAGCTGCAACCGGATCAGCCGCGCGTGCTGAATTATCTGGGCTATTCCTATGTCGAGATGGGCACCAATCTGGACGAGGCGCTGAGCATGATCGAGCGCGCGGTCGAAGGGCGGCCCGATGACGGCTATATCACCGACAGTCTGGGCTGGGTGCTGTACCGGCTTGGCCGCTACCAGGAGGCCGTGGCGCCTATGGAACGCGCCGCCGAACTGTTGCCGATTGATCCGATCGTGAACGACCATCTGGGGGATGTACTCTGGGCCGTGGGCCGCCGGCTCGAAGCCGAGTTCCAGTGGAAGCGCGCGCTGTCTTTCGACCCCGAAGAGACCGACGCGCAGCGCATTCGCCACAAGCTGGACGTGGGGCTGGACAAGGTGCGCGAAGAAGAGGGGCTTGCCCCCATTTCGGTCGCCAATGGCGATTGACGCCTTCGCGCCTGCCAAGATCAACCTGACGCTTCATGTCACCGGTGAGCGGGCCGATGGCTATCATCTTCTGGACAGTCTGGTGGCCTTTGCCGATGTGGGCGACCGGATATCGCTGCGCCCGTCGGCGGCGCTGTCGCTGCAGGTCACCGGGCCAGAGGCTGCGGGCGTGCCGGTGGATGACAGCAATCTTGCGCTCAAGGCGGCGCGGTTCTTCGGGGCCGGGGGCGGAGCGATCGCGCTGGAAAAGAACCTGCCGGCGGCGGCGGGGATCGGGGGCGGGTCATCCGATGCCGCCGCCGTGCTGCGGGCGTTTTCCGACATGACAGGGCGGGAGATTCCTGCCGGTGCTTCGGCTCTGGGTGCGGATGTGCCTGTGTGCCTGCGGGCCGGGGCGGTGCGCATGGCCGGGATCGGTGATCTGCTGTCGCCGGTTCCGCCGTTGCCGCCGCTCTGGTGTGTTCTGGTGAACCCGCGCCTCGTGGTGGCCACGCCGGATGTGTTCAGGGCGCTGGCGCAGAAAGCCAACCCACCGATGCCCGAAGCCATCCCCGCATTCGCCACCGCGCCGGCGCTTGGCGCGTGGCTGAAGGGCCAGCGCAATGATCTGGAGCACACGGCCATCCGGCTGCAGCCCCGCATCGCCGTGGTGCTGAATACGCTCGCCACCCTGCCCGGCGCCATGCTGCACCGCATGTCGGGTTCGGGCGCCACGTGTTTCGCGCTGTTCGCCGATGACGCCGCCGCGCGCGCCGCCGCCACGCGGCTGTCACACGAATTTCCGGGGTGGTGGGTGCGCGCCGCCGCGCTTAGCTGACGCGGGCCACGACGAAATCGGCGATATCGCCCAGCAGATCGCGGATCGGATCTGCGGGCAGGCGGGTCAGCGCGGTCTTTGCCGTCTCGGACCAGCGCAGCGCCTCGGCCCTCGTATCCCGCAGCGCGTTATGCTTGTTCAGCAACGCCAGCGCCTGGTTCAGGTCGCCCTCGCGCTGATCGCCCTTTTCGATGGTGCGGGCCCAGAACGCGCGCTCTTCGGCATTTGCCTTGGCCACGGCCTTGATCACCGGCAGGGTCAGCTTGCGCTCGCGGAAATCGTCGCCCACATTCTTGCCGGTGGCGTCCGACCCCCAGTAATCCAGCAGGTCATCGACCATCTGAAAGCTGATCCCCAGCGCATCGCCATAGTCACGCAGCGCGTCGATTTGTTCTTCTGGCGCGCGGGCGACCACGCCGCCAACCTCGGTTGCCGCCGAAAACAGCGCGGCGGTCTTGCCCCGCACGATCTTGAGGTAGACAGGCTCGTCCGTTGCCAGATCCTGCGCGGCGGTCAGCTGCAGCACCTCGCCCTCGGCGATGGTGGCAGAGGCGGCGGACAGGATGTCGAGCACCCGCAAAGACCCGGTTTCCACCATCAGCGTAAAGGCCCGGGCCAAGAGGTAATCCCCGACGAGAATAGAGGATTTGTTATCCCACAGCAGGTTGGCGGTGGGGCGGCCGCGCCGCTGATTGCTTTCGTCGACGACATCGTCATGCAGCAGCGTCGCGGTATGAATGAATTCGACGGCCGCGGCCAGTTTGATGTGCTGGTCACCGTCATGGCCGCAGAGCCGCGCCGCGGCGAGGGTCAGCAGCGGGCGGATACGCTTGCCGCCCGCTTCGATCAGATGGGCCGTGACCTGGGGGATACGGGGCGCATGTTCAGAGGCCATGCGCGTCTTGATCACCGCGTTGACCGCATCCATCTCGGGCGCCAGAAGGGTGCTCAACTCTTCGTGCGGTGCGCTGGCGTCGGCGCGCTGCCCGATCACGCTCTCGTCACTTCTCTCGACAATCGCCACGGGGTGTCCTTAAGTCCATGTTCATGAAAGAGCTGTTACGCACCAATGACCCAACCCTCGTCGCATTTGCAACAACGCTCCTACGGGGCGAGGGAATAAACTGCTTTCATATGGATGTCTACATGAGCGTCCTTGAAGGTTCGGTCGGCATATTGCCACAGCGGATGATGGTCCGCGATGCGGATCTGTTTCGGGCGCGGGCCATTCTGCGCGACAATGACATCCCGCTGCCGGAGGAGCGTTGAATGCCCTTCGCCGTTGAGGATCTGACCTGCGACAGTTTTCTGGGCGGGCGGTTATCGGTTCTGCAGCCGCGCGGGGGCTATCGCGCGGGGGTGGATCCGGTGCTACTGGCTGCCGCGTCACCGGTGCGGGCGGGGCAAAGCGTGCTGGAGCTGGGATGTGGCGCGGGGGTGGCGGCCTTGTGTCTGGGCGCGCGGGTCGCGGGGCTACGCCTGACGGGGTTGGAGCTTCAGCCGCGCTATGCGGCACTGGCACGGGAAAACGCCGCGCGCAACAGGATCGCGTTGAGCGTGGTGGAGGGTGATCTGGCTGCCCCGCCACAGGAGGTGCGGCAGCAAAGTTTCGATCACGTCATTGCCAACCCGCCCTATTTTCTGCGCGCCAGAGGCAGCGCCGCCGCTGATTCCGGGCGCGAGCGGGCCTTGGGCGAGGAAACGCCGCTGGCGCAGTGGGTCGATGCCGGATTGCGCCGGCTGGTGCCCAAGGGGCGGCTGACCATGATCCAGCGGGCAGAGCGCGTGCCAGAATTGCTGGCCGCGCTTCAGGATCGCGCCGGCGACGTGGAGCTGCTGCCACTGGCGCCGCGGGCGGGCCGGCCGGCGCGGCTGGTGCTGTTGCGCGCCATCAAGGGCGGCGGGGGGCCGTTCCGCCTGTTGCCGCCCATGACGATGCACCAGGGCGCGGCGCATGACGGTGACCGCGAAAGCTATACCCCTGCGATCGGCGGAGTTCTGCGGAATGCTGCGGCGATCGAATGGCCGATTGCCTGATGTTTCGGCCAGATCCGCATTTGCGAAATATTCTGTCGGATTACTTTGCGCCCGCAGCGTGACACGACTCGATTTCTGTGCTGGACTGTAACGGCAATATGTCAGAAACCAGTGAGAGGAGGTCTCCCATGACCATGAGTTCGCACTTGCAGGAACTCCGCCGGAAACACCAGAACCTCTCGGAACGCGTTGAACATGATCAGCGTCACCCGGGTGTCGATGACCTTCAGATTGCCGAACTCAAGAAACAGAAGCTTCGATTGAAAGAACAGATCGAACGGCTTTCTCAGGGCTGAGAATCTCACCTGTCAGACACGAAAACGGGCCGCTTCTGATCAAGCGGCCCGTATTTGTTTGATGCCGCGGGCGTCAGGCGAAATACTGGCCGCCATTGGCCGAGATGGTCGAGCCGGTGATGAACGCCGCCTCGTCCGCGGCCAGAAAGACCACACAGCGGGCGATTTCGGCAGGCTCGCCAAGGCGGCCGACCGGGATTTGCGCGATGATCGATTCGCGCACCTTCTCGGGAACGGCCATAACCATGTCGGTGCCGACATAGCCCGGGCAGATCGCGTTCACCGTGATTCCGGCGCGCGCGCCTTCCTGGGCCAGTGCCTTGGTGATGCCCAGATCACCGGCCTTGGCGGCGGAATAGTTCGACTGGCCGGCCTGGCCCTTTTGCCCGTTGATCGAGCTGATGTTGATCACGCGCCCGAACTTGCGCTCGCGCATGCCGGGCCAGATCGGGTGGGTCATGTTGAAAACACCCGACAGGTTGGTGTCGATGACTTCGCGCCATTGCTGCGGGGTCATGCGGTGGAACATCGCGTCGCGGGTGATGCCGGCGTTGTTGACCAGCACGTCAATCGGGCCAAGCGCGTCCTGAACCTGGGCGATACCGGCGACGCAGGCGTCGTAATCGGCGACCGACCATTTATAGGCCGGAATTCCCGTTTCCTCGGTGAATTTCGCGGCGGCTTCCTCATTGCCTGCGAAATTCACGGCAACGCTATAACCTGCCTCTTTCAGCGCAACGCTGACTGCCGCGCCAATGCCGCGGGTGCCTCCGGTAACGAGTGCAACTCTGGCCATGATTCCTCCTCGGGATTCCAAAGTATTCGGTAATCTTAATATGAAACTGATCTCGAGGGCGCAAGATTATTGCGCCCTCAGGCGGTGATATTTTCGGGTTATGTCGGTTACGGGCGTTCCAGACACATGGCTACGCCCATGCCGCCACCGATGCAGAGCGTGGCGAGGCCCTTCTTGGCATCGCGGCGCTGCATCTCGAACAGCAGCGTGTTCAGGATGCGGCAGCCCGAGGCGCCGATCGGGTGGCCGATGGCGATGGCGCCGCCGTTCACGTTTACGATCTCGGGGTTCCAGCCCATGTCCTTGTTCACGGCGCAGGCCTGGGCGGCGAAGGCTTCGTTGGCTTCGATCAGGTCCAGATCGTCGGCCTTCCAGCCGGCTTTTTCCAGCGCCTTGCGCGAAGCGAAGATAGGCCCGACGCCCATGATCGACGGGTCAAGCCCGGCGGTGGCATAAGAGGCGATGCGCGCCAGCGGCGTCAGCCCGCGCTTTTCGGCGTCATCCGCGCTCATCAGCAGCACGGCGGCGGCGCCGTCGTTGATGCCCGAGGCGTTGGCGGCTGTGACCGAGCCATCCTTGGTGAAGGCGGGGCGCAGTTTCTGCATGCTTTCGAGGGTGGCGCCATGGCGGATGTATTCATCCTCGGACACCACGGTTTCGCCCTTGCGGGTTTTCACGGTGAAGGGAACGATTTCATCCTTGAACTTGCCGGCCTTCTGCGCGGCCTCCGCCTTGTTCTGCGAACCGACGGCGAATTCATCCTGCATGTCGCGGCTGATCTGCCACTGCCCGGCCACGTTTTCGGCGGTCTGGCCCATGTGATAGCCGTTGAACGCGTCCCAGAGGCCATCCTTGATCATCGAGTCGATGAACTTCATGTCGCCCATCTTGTGGCCGGCGCGCAGGTTGGCCACATGCGGCGACATTGTCATGTTTTCCTGGCCACCGGCGGCGACGATCGCGGCATCGCCAAGCTGGATGTGCTGGGCGGCGAGGGCGACGCTGCGCAGGCCCGAACCGCAAACCTGGTTGATGCTCCATGCCGCCGATTCGATCGGCAGCCCGGCGTTGATATGCGCCTGACGGGCCGGGTTCTGACCCTGGCCGGCGGTGAGCACCTGGCCCAGGATCGTTTCCGACACTTCGGATTTCTCGATGCCGGCACGGGCAACGATGGCCTCGAGCACGGCCGTGCCGAGATCCTGTGCCGGCGTGTTTGCGAAGGCGCCATTGAAACTGCCGACAGGCGTACGCGCGGCCGAAACGATCACTACATTGGTCATGGGTTGTCCTCTCCCCTCAGGTTAGGTGGGGGCGGGATGCACCGATGACAGGGTGCCATGCCCCGCGTGCCCCACCGGGTCGGTCAAAGAGGTAAGCCTTCGGTGGGCACGGCGCAACATTCATATTGCGCTGCGGCGAATTATGCCGCAGTCAGGCGGTTTTCTTTTGCTTTGCGCCGTTGCGCCAGGGCGGGTTCAGGCTTGGCGCCCCGAAAAAATACCCTTGCATACAGTCGATGCCCGAGTCCTGCAGGAAGGCGGCATCCTGCGCGTTCTCGACGCTTTCGGCGATGGTGAACATGTCGAAATGCTGCGCGATGGAAATCAGGGCGTTGGCCAGGATCTGATTGTCCGGGTTGGTGCCGATGCCCCGGATGAACTGCCCGTCGATCTTGAGGATGTCGAAGTAGAAATCCCGCAGATAGCGGAACGCGGTATAGCCGGCCCCGAAATCATCCAGCGCGAAGGAGATGCCGCGATACTGCAGGTCTTTCATGAAGACGGTCACGAGATCGGGCATCAGCATGGCCGAGCTTTCGGTGATCTCCAGGATCAGCCGTTCGGCCACGGTATCGTCCTGCGACAGCCCGTGGTTAAGGGTCTGCGTCCAGCGCGGGTATCCGATCGACCGGGCCGACATGTTGATCGACAGTCGCAGCGCGGGCGTGTCGGCCAGCGCGGCAAGGCCCATTTCCAACGCGAGACAATCGATCATGCGGCCCATTTCGGTGGTTTCCACGGTGCCGATGAACTCGCGCGCCGGGATGATCCGTCCGGTTTCGTCCAGCACCCGAATCAGCCCCTCGTAGAAGGCCGGCTGCGGCGATCCGCTGGCGCGCATCACCGGCTGATAGGCCAGCGCCACGTCATGTTCGCGCAGCGCGCGGCGAACCATGGCCAGCGTGTCACGATCGCGCGCCGAGATGGCCGCCATCAGCGGGCTGTCATCCTCGCCCGCCGTTGCCCGTTCGGTAATGTGATCGCCTGAATGCATCTGATCCTCCGTGCCGGATGACCATCACATTGCCGCCAAACTTTCTAACAACGGCTTAATATTCGCATTTTGTTCTAATTGTGCTAAATCTCGCCGCGACCGATCAAACCATTGAGAGGATGGGCGTTTCATGGCGGAGAGATGCGGCTGGTGCGGGCAGGAGCCACTTTACGTGGCGTATCACGACACCGAATGGGGCGTGCCGGAGCATGACAGCCGGGCGCTCTGGGAAAAACTGATTCTGGATGGGTTTCAGGCCGGGCTGAGCTGGATCACCATCCTGAAAAAGCGAGAGAATTTCAGGGCCGCCTTTGCCGGGTTCGAGCCCGACGTGATCGCGGATTGGGGTGCCGAGGAGGTGGAGCGCCTGTTGGCCGATCCGGGTATCGTGCGCCATCGCGGCAAGATCGAGGCCACCATCGCCAACGCCCGCGCCTGGCGCGAGATCGAGGCGCGCGAGGGGTTCGACCGGTTTGTCTGGGCCTATGTCGATGGCGCGCCGCTGCAGAACCGGTTCGCCACGATGGCGCAGGTGCCGGCGCAAACGCCGCTGTCGCAGCAGATATCGAAGGATCTGAAGAAGGCCGGGTTCAAGTTCTGCGGGCCGACCATCGTCTATGCCTTCATGCAGGCGGTGGGGATGGTCAACGATCACATCGTGACCTGCCCGGCGCATGACAGGGTGGCCGCGCTGGCCGCGCGCGGCGCCTAAGAGCCCGCGATCAGCGCCGCGATAATGGCCTTGGCGCTGTCGCTGTCCCATTCGGCATCGCCCTGAAGCCGCGCGATCTCTTCGCCTTCGGGAGAGACGATCACGGTGATGGGCAGGCCCAGCACCGCCATGTCGCGGGCCAGTTTCTGGGTCGGGTCGCGCAGGGCGGCGAGATGGGTCACGCCGGTCTCTTCAAAGAACCTGCGGATACCCTGAACCGAATTGCGCCCGACGGCGATGGTGACCACCTGAAACGCGTCGCCGCCCAGCTCCGCCTGCAGCGCGTCGAGCCCCGGCATTTCCTTGCGGCAGGGCGCGCACCAGGTGGCCCAGAAGTTCAGCAGCACGTATTGGCCGCGATATTCGGTCAGGGAATGCGGGCTGTCGGCGAGATCGAGCAGCGGCAGGTCGGGGATGGTGGCGGGGGCGGAGTGGAAGTTGAGCTTCTTCATCGTGCCGTCGCGCAGCGCCTCGAGCGTGGCGGTATCGGCGGCGGCGGCATTTGCACCAAGCGCAAGGGCCGTGTAGAGGACGACGAAACGCAACCAGTTCATATTTCCCTCCGAGGGTATCGCATGACCAAAGACAGCTCGAATGCCATGTGGGGCGGCCGCTTCGCCGCCGGACCGGACGCGATCATGGAGGCGATCAACGCCTCGATCGGGTTCGACAAGCGGCTGGCCGCACAAGACATTCAGGGCTCCCGCGCCCATGCCGCCATGTTGGCGGCAACGGGCATCATTACCGATAGCGATGCAAACGCGATCCGGGAAGGGCTGCTCACGGTCTTGTCAGAGATCGAGGCCGGGGAATTCGCGTTTGCGACCGCGCTGGAAGACATCCACATGAATGTGGAGGCCCGGCTGAAGGAGCTCATCGGCGATCCGGCGGGGCGGCTGCACACCGGGCGCAGCCGGAATGATCAGGTGGCGACCGATTTCAAGCTCTGGGTGCGCGATCAGGCGGATGCCGCCATCCAGGGGCTGGAGGCGCTGATCCGCGCGTTGCTCGCCCAGGCGGAGGCGGGCGCTGACTGGGTGATGCCGGGCTTCACCCATCTGCAGACCGCGCAGCCGGTGACATGGGGCCATCACATGATGGCCTATGTCGAGATGTTCGGCCGCGACATGTCGCGCTTTCGCGATGCCCGCGCGCGGATGAATGAATCGCCCCTGGGCGCGGCGGCGCTGGCCGGCACCTCCTTTCCCATCGACCGGCACATGACGGCACAGGCGCTGGGGTTCGACCGGCCTGCCGCCAACAGCCTCGATGCGGTCTCGGATCGCGATTTCGCGCTGGAATTCCTTTCGGCCGCGTCGATCTGTGCCATGCACCTGTCGCGCTTTTCCGAAGAGCTGGTGATCTGGTCCTCGGCCCAGTTCCGGTTCGTGACCCTGTCGGACCGGTTTTCCACCGGCTCGTCGATCATGCCGCAAAAGAAGAACCCGGACGCGGCCGAGCTGATCCGCGCCAAGATCGGGCGGATCATGGGGGCGATGGTGGCGCTCTTCACTATCATGAAGGGCCTGCCGCTGGCCTATTCCAAGGACATGCAGGAAGACAAGGAACAGGTCTTCGACGCGGCCGACACGCTGATGCTGGCGCTGGCCGCGATGGAAGGAATGGTGCGCGACATGGCCGCCAACGTGCCCGCGCTGGAGGCCGCCGCCGCCAGCGGCTTTTCCACCGCCACGGATCTTGCCGACTGGCTGGTGCGCGCGCTGAACATGCCTTTCCGCGAGGCGCATCACGTGACCGGTGCGCTGGTCGCTCTGGCCGAGGCGCGCGGCTGCGATCTGCCGGAACTGACGCTGGAAGACATGCAGGGCGTGCATGGACAGATCACCGCCGACGTGTTCGAGGTGCTGGGGGTGCGCAATTCCGTTGCCAGCCGGGTCAGCTATGGTGGCACGGCGCCCGATCAGGTGCGCGCGCAGATCGCCCGCTGGAAAGAGGTGTTGGGATGAGGTTTTTCGCATTGCTCGCCGCGCTGGCCCTGGCCGCCTGCGGCGCCGACGGCCCGCCGGTGAAACCGTCGGTGAACACGGGCATCCGCATCGGCACGGATGGCATCCGGTCCAGCACGTCGGTCGGCGTGGACAGCGGCAATGTCGCTGTGCGTGTGGGGCTGTGAGGGCCACGGTGCGCACCCTTCTGTGTGCGCTGACGCTGGGCGCCTGTGGCGATCATGTGCCGTCCGCGGATGAGAGGCCCGCGCCGGGGATCACGATTTCGGGCACGGCCGAGGTGGGTGTCACCGGTCGCGCCTGCGGCGGGCCGCTTAACCTTTTCCTTTGTTCGAAGGCGATCGACTGATGGATCATTTCCTTTACCGCAATGGCATCCTGCATGCCGAAGACGTGCCCGTGACGCAGATCGCCGAAGTGGTCGGAACGCCGTTCTATTGCTATTCAACGGCCACGCTGACCCGGCATTTTCGCCTGTTTGACGAGGCGCTGGAGGGGATGGATCATCTGGTCTGCTACGCAATGAAGGCCAACTCAAATCAGGCGGTCCTGCGGCTGATGGCGGGGCTGGGCGCGGGGGTCGATGTGGTGTCGGGCGGTGAATATGCCCGCGCGATCGCCGCCGGCTTTCCGGGCGAGCGCATCGTGTTTTCCGGCGTCGGCAAGACCCGCGAAGAGATGCGCGCCGCGCTGACCGGCGGCATCCGCCAGTTCAACCTGGAATCCGAGCCCGAGATGCTGGCGCTGAACGCGGTGGCGCTTTCGCTGGGCAAGGTCGCGCCGGTGACCATCCGTGTGAACCCGGATGTGGATGCCAGGACGCATGAGAAGATCTCCACCGGCAAATCGGAAAACAAGTTCGGCATCCCTATCGCCCGGGCGCGCGAGGTGTTCGCCGAGGCCGCCGCCCTGCCGGGGCTGGAGGTGGTGGGCATCGACGTGCATATCGGCAGCCAGCTGACCGATCTGGACCCCTTCGCGCTGGCCTACCGGCGGGTGGCGGAGCTGACCCGTGTGCTGCGCGACGACGGCCATGATATCCGTCGGCTTGATCTGGGCGGCGGGCTGGGCATTCCCTATGAACGGTCCAACAGCGCGCCGCCGCTGCCGGTGGAATACGGCGCGATGGTGCGGCAGGTTCTGGGCGATCTGGATTGCGAGATCGAGATCGAGCCGGGCCGCCTGATCGCCGGCAACGCCGGGATTCTCGTTTCCGAGGTGATCTACCTGAAATCGGGCGAGGGGCGCGATTTCCTGATTCTCGACGCTGCGATGAATGATCTCATCCGCCCGGCGATGTATGGCGCCTATCATGACATCATGCCGGTGATCGAGCCTGCCGCCGGGGCCGAACAGGCAGCCTATGATATCGTGGGCCCGGTCTGCGAATCCGGTGATACTTTTGCCAAACAACGGCTTATGCCCCAGGTTGCCCCCGGCGATCTGGTCGCCTTCCGCTCTGCGGGGGCTTACGGGGCGGTCATGGCGTCGGAATACAACAGCCGCCCGCTGATCCCCGAGGTTCTGGTGCAGGGGGATCAATTCGCTGTCATTCGTGCGCGTCCGACCTTTGACGAGATGATAAACCGCGATACCATCCCGGAATGGCTCTGACCCGCAGTTCCGCGGCGCCGGGCCCCGGATCGGAGCATGACCCAGACACCCCGCACCGCTGATGCCGCGCTGAAATCCCTGGCCCGCCCGATGCGCCTGACGCGCATGGGCATGGTGGCCGAGCGTGCGACGCGCGCGTTCTGGCCACTGTCGACGGTGCTTTTGCTGATCCTGGCGGCGCTGGCCTTCGGGGTGCAGGATCATCTGCCGGCCGAGGCGCTTTGGGCCGGGCTTGGCCTTGGCGCGGCGGCGGCGCTCTGGGCGCTGGTTGCCGGTGTGCGGCGGTTCCGCTGGCCGTCCTCCGCCGAGGCGCTGGCCCGGCTCGACCAGACCCTGCCCGGCCGGCCAATCACCGCGCTGGGCGATCATCAGGCGATTGGCGGCGGCGATGCCGGATCCGAGGCCGTGTGGCGCGCGCATCTGGCGCGGATGGCCGAGCGGGTGAAGCAGGCGCGCGCGGTGCGGCCCGATCTGCGTGTCTCGGGCCTTGACCGGTTCGGGCTGCGCTATGTGGCGGCGACGCTGTTCATAACGTCGGTGATCTTCGGCTCGCTCTGGCGGGTGGCGGATGTGGCGGTGCGGCCCGGTGGGCCCGAGGCCGCGCTGGCCTCCGGCCCGGCATGGGAAGGCTGGGTGGAGCCCCCGGCCTATACCGCGAAACCAACGCTTTATCTGAACGACATTCCCGCCGGCGAACTTGCCGTGCCCGAGGGCAGCCGCGTGACCCTGCGGTTTTACGGCGAGGTCGGCGCGCTGGCGCTGCGCGAAACCGTGTCGGGGCAGGATGCGGCCAGCGATGGCATGGGGCCAAGCTTTGACATAACGCGGGCCGGCCGGATCGCCATAGAGGGGCCGGGCGGGCGCGGCTGGGATATACTTCTGTCGCCCGACACACCGCCGATCGTCGCCTTCAGCGGCGAGATGCAGCGCAAGGCCGATGGCGAGATGAACCAGCCCTTCACCGCCTCGGATGACTACGGCGTGGTCTCGGGGCTGGCGACGATCACGCTGAACCTGGAAGCGGTGGACCGCCGGCATGGCTTGACGGCCGCGCCCGAACCGCGCGACGCTCTGGTGCTGGACCTGCCGATGCCGATCAGCGGCGATCGCCAGTCCTTTGACGAGATGATCGTCGAAAACCTGTCGCAGCATCCTTGGGTGGGCCTGCCGGTCAGCATCGTTCTGAGTGTCGAGGACGCGCAGGGCCAGCCCGGCCGGTCCGAGGCTCTGGCGACCACGCTGCCCGGCCGCCGCTTTTTCGACCCGCTGGCCAAGGCGATCATCGAACAGCGGCGCGATCTGCTGTGGACGCGCGCGAACGGTGCCCGCGCCGCGTCGATCCTGCGCGCGGTCAGCTTTCAGCCCGAAGAGGTGTTCCGCGACAGTTCGGCCTATCTGCGGCTGCGGGTGGCGATCCGGCGGCTGGAGGCGGGGGTGGCCGATGGTCTGACCCCCGAGGCGCGCGACGAGGTGGCGCAGGCGCTGTGGGACATCGCGGTGCTGGTCGAGGAAGGCGATCTGTCGGACGCGCTGGAACGGTTGCGCCGGGCGCAGGACCGGCTTTCGGAGGCGATGCGCAACGGCGCCAGCGACGAGGAAATCGCCGATCTGATGCAGGAAATGCGCGAGGCGATGCAGGACTACATGCGCCAGCTTGCCGAACAATCGCAGCAGGATGGCCAGCAGCAGGCAGAAAACCAGGACACACGCGAGATTACCGGCGATCAGTTGCAGCAGATGCTCGACCGTTTGCAGGAACTGATGGAGCAGGGCCGCATGGCCGAGGCGCAGCAGCTTCTAGAACAGTTGCGCCAGATGATGGAGAACATGCAGGTCACCCAGGGGCCCGGTGGCCAGCAAAGCCCCGGGCAGCAGGCGATGGATGGTCTGGCCCAGACCCTGCGTGACCAGCAGGGGTTGTCGGACGAGGCGTTCCGCGATCTGCAGGAGCAGTTCAATCAGAACGGCCAGCAGGGTGAGCAGGGCGAAGGCGAGGGGCAGCAGGGCCAGGGAGAAGGTCAGGCGCAGGATGGCCAGGGTGGTCAGCAGCCGGGCCAAAGCCTTGCCGAGCGGCAGCAGACGCTGCGCGACGAGCTGAACCGGCTACAGCAGAACCTTCCCGGCGTCGGCGGTGCCGAAGGGCAGGCCGCGCGCGATGCGCTGGACCGCGCCGGGCGTGCGATGGACCGCGCCGAAGACGCGCTGCGCGGTGATGATCTGGCCGGCGCGCTCGACGATCAGGCCGAGGCCATCGATGCGCTGCGCGACGGAATGCGCAACCTGGGCGAGGCGCTGGCCCAGCAGCAGCAAAACCAGCAGGGCGACCAGGGCGAGGCGATGGGCCGGGCCAACGCCGATCAGCAGCGTGACCCGCTGGGGCGTGATCGCGGCGCGCAGGGGCAGATCGGATCGCAGGAGGATATGCTGCAGGGCGCCGATATCTATGGCCGCGCGCGCGAGCTTCTGGATGAAATCCGCCGCCGCTCGGCCGATCAGCAGCGTCCCGAGGCGGAGCTGGACTATCTCAAGCGGCTGCTGGACCGGTTCTGAAGGCCGCTGCCGCGGTCAGCCTGTCAGCCCGTTCAGCGCCGCCGTGAGTTTCTGCACCGTGCCGCTTGTCCAGGAATTTATGGCGGTGCGCAGCTCGTCCGCCGTCGTGACATAGGCTGCCATCATTGGTTCGGCCGGCGGGAATACAGCCGAGATTGTCGGGGCGAACACATAGAGCGCGACGACCAGCGCGGCGACCAGCATCACAAACCCGAAGCCAAAGCCGAATCCGCCGCGCCGGCGCGGCAGCTCGGTATTCTCCAGCACGGGACCGTCGGGAACCCGCCCCTGATCCAGATTGTCCGATGTGGCGCGCAGGGTGGAATTGATTTCCTCGATATCGGGCAGAAGGTCGCGCCGCGGGCCCGCGCTGGTCGTGTGGGGCTGAGGATCGGGCGGGACGCCGCGCAGCCGCGCCATCCGCTCCTGCAGGCCGCTGCGAAAGCCGCCCGCCCCGGCGGCGGCGCCGGCCTCCAGGCCCAGGTCGGGCTGGCTTTCCAGTGTCTCGCGCTGCGCCTCGGCCCGCCGTGCCCGGGTTTCGCGCTCGGCCTCTTCGCGCAGAACGTCCAGAACGGACTCGTCCAGCACTGTCGAGGCGGGCGCATCGCCTGCATGCTGAGGGGGGCTGTCTTCTTCCTCTTCCGGTTCGTCCTCGTCGTCTTGATCGTGATCCGGAAACTGAAAGAACTCCTCCTCCTCCATGGTCTCGATGATCGCGGTGTCGGCTTCCGCCGGCTCTTGCGGAAACACGTCCTGTTCCGGCGGCTGAACCTCTTCGGTATAGGCCGGCTCCGGATCTTCGTCGGGGGTGAAGGCGCCGGGTTGAAACCAGGTGTGGCCGCAGCTCGAGCATTGCACATCGCGACCGTTTTCCGGGATGACAGCGTCGTCAACCTCGTACTGGGCATCGCAATTCGGGCAGATCAGTCGCATCTCGTCCTCTGAGCGCGTGGAAGACGCACCACACCATTTAATCAATTTCCTGCATGTTGTACCACTCGGTTCAGAAATTCAAAGCATTTGCGTCTTCGCCCGATTGAAACCTCATGCTGTGTCGGGCAAAACACTGTCATCAGGGATCGGAGAGGCGTGTGATCGAGCTGGACAAGGTGGCCCATAGCTACGGTGGCGGCGAGCTTCTGTCAGGGATATCGCTGACGCTGATGCCGGGCTCGTTCCATTTTCTGACGGGGCCCTCGGGTGCCGGGAAATCGACCTTTCTGAAACTGTGCTATGGTGAACTGATGCCAAGTGCGGGGCATGTGCAACTGTTCGGGCGCGACGTCGGCGCGATGAGCCGCGATGACGTGGCCCATGCCCGGCGCCGCATCGGCGTGGTTCATCAGGATTGCCAGTTTCTGGATCACCTGCCGCTGGCGGAAAACGTGTTGCTGCCGCTGACCGTCGCCGGGCAGGATACCGGGGCCGAGGCGGACAACCTGATAGAGCTTTTATCCTGGGTCGGGCTGGCGCGTCAGGCCGCGTCGCGCCCGCCCGAGCTTTCGGGCGGCGAGAGGCAGCGCGCCGCGCTGGCCCGCGCCGTGATCATGTCGCCCGAGGTCATCCTGGCCGACGAGCCGACCGGGAACGTGGACTGGGACATGTCGCTGCGGTTGCTGCAATTGCTGGTGGAGCTGAACCGCATGGGCAAGACAATTCTGATCGCCACCCATGATCTGAACCTGATCCGGGCCGCCAAGGCGCAGGTCTCCGCGCGGGTGCTGCGGATCAAGGACCGGCGGATCCAGCTTGCGGGGGCCGATCTGTGAGCCCCGCGCTGATCCGCCTCAGATCGTTCCTGCTGGGCGACGGGCAGGCCGACCGGGTGGTGCCACCCACCGGGTTCACCGTGCGGCTGACGCTGTTCACCTCTGCTGCGATGGGGTTTCTGGCGGTGTTCGCGCTGGCGCTGTCGCTGGCCACCGGGCGGCTGGCCGACCGCTGGTCGGAGGCGCTGGCGCGTACCGCGACGGTGCGCATTTCCGCCCCCGAAGGCCAGATGCAGGCCCAGACCGACGCGGTGATCGAAGTGTTGCGCACCACACCCGGCGTTGTCGGCGCACGGGTGCTGAGCGTGCAGGAGCAGCGCGATCTGCTGGCGCCCTGGTTCGGCCCCGACCTTCCGATCGACAGCCTGCCGCTGCCGCAGCTGGTGGAGTTGCGCGAGACCGGCAAGGGCTATGACGCCGAGGGGCTGCGCCTGCGCCTGTCGGCCGAAGCGCCGGGCGCGGTGCTGGACGATCACGCCCGCTGGCGCCGGCCGCTGGTGCGGGCGGCCGACAGGCTGCGGCTTCTGGGGCTTGTCTCGATCGTTCTGATCGGGATGACAACGGCGGCGATGATCACGCTGTCGGCCAATGCGGCGCTGGCGGCGAATGCGAAGGTGATTCAGGTGCTGCGGCTTGTCGGGGCGCGGGATGTCTATATCGCGCGGGCCTTCGTGCGGCGCTTTACCGGCCGGGCGCTGCAGGGCGCGGCGGCGGGCACGGCGCTCGCCATGCTGGCGGTCGCGCTGCTGCCGGGGGCCGATACCGCGGGCGGGTTCCTGACCGGGCTGGGGTTTCAGGGGGCGGGCTGGCTGTTGCCGCTGCTGATCCCGCCCCTGGCGGGGATCGTCGCCTTCTGGGCGACCCGCGCTGCGGCCTTCCGCACATTGGGCGAGGTGACATGATGGCCCACGCCTGGCGCTGGTTCCGGTCGCTGATATTCGTCGGGCAGATGTATCTGATGATGCTGGTCTTCGGGATTGTCTTCACGCCTTTCGCGCTGGCCTCGCGTCCCTGGGCGTTCCGGGCTGTTCATACCTATTGCAACTGGGTGCGCTGGACCGCGCGCTGGATGATCGGGCTGCGCTCCGAAGTCCGGGGCGAGGTGCCGCGGGACGAGGTGCTGATCGCGGCCAAGCATCAGTCTTTCTTCGACATCATCATGATCGTTTCGGTGGTGCCGCGCCCGAAGTTCATCATGAAGCAGTCGCTGCGCTGGGCGCCGATCCTGGGATGGTACGCGCAGCGCATCGGCTGTGTCGCGGTCGACCGTGGCCAGCGCGGGCTGGCGATTCAGAAGATGGTGGATGATGTTCACAAGGGGCGCGAGGTGCCGGGGCAGCTGATCATCTATCCGCAGGGCACACGGGTGGCGCCGGGGGTGGACAAGCCTTTCAAGATCGGTGCCGGTGTTCTCTACGCCCAGCTCGGGCAGGATTGCGTGCCGGCGGCCACCAATGTCGGGGTGTTCTGGCCGCGCACGGGGATCTACCGCAAGCCGGGGCTGGCGGTGGTGGAGTTTCTGCCGCGCATCCCGGCGGGCAGGCCGACCGCCGAATTCATGGCATCGCTGAGGGAAACGGTCGAGGAGGCGTCGGATGCGCTGATGGCCGAGGCGGGGTTCCGCAAGGAGGGCTGAAATGGAATATGTCACGTCGCTCGAGGCGTTGCAGGCGCTTTACGGCGCGCCGGGGCAGCCGGCCCTGCGCAAGGTCGCGCGGCGGATGACGCCGCAGTATCGCCGCTGGATCATGGCCTCGCGGTTTTGTGTGCTGAGCACCGTGGGGCCGGAGGGCACCGACGGCTCGCCCCGCGGCGACGACCGCCCGGTCGTGGCCGAACTGGACCCGCAGACGCTGGCCCTGCCCGACTGGCGCGGCAACAACCGGATCGACAGCCTGCGCAACATCGTGGCGGACGGGCGCGTGTCGCTGATGTTCATGGTGCCGGGATTGAACACGGTGGTGCGGGTGAATGGAACCGCGAAGCTGACGCTGGACGAGGGGCTGCGCGCGCGGTTCGGGCGGGATGGCAAGGTGCCGCGCAGCGTGATCGTGATCCGCATCGCCGAGATCTACACCCAATGCGCCCGCGCGGTGATGCGGGCGGGGCTGTGGACGGCGGGTGATCAGAGCGCGGGCCTGCCCACGCCCGGCGACATCCTGACCGAGATGACCGAAGGCGAGATCGACGGCGCGGCCTATGACGCGGAATGGCCGGGGCGGGCAGCGACCTCGATGTGGTAGGGGCCGGAGCAGAGAGTTTCATGCCTCCGGCGGGGATATTTTCGGAAAGATGAAGCGGGCGAGCGCTCAGGCCGCCAGCCCCTTGGTGCCCATGCCGAGGAATTTTTTGCGGCGGTCGGTGATCAGCGCCTTGCGGTCCTTGCCGTCAAGCTCTTTCAGCATGTCCGAGATCGCGCGCCCGACCGAAGTGATCGCGGCGTCGCGGTCACGCTGGGCGCCGCCCAGCGGTTCCGGGATGATCCTGTCGATCACGCCGAGCTTTTTGAGATCCTGTGCCGTCAGGCGCAGCGCTTCGGCCGCTTCGCGCATCTTTTCGGCGTCTTTCCACAGGATGCTTGCGCAGCCCTCGGGGGAAATCACCGAATAGACCGAATGTTCCAGCATCGCCAGACGGTTGGCCGTGGCGAAGGCCACCGCCCCGCCCGAGCCGCCCTCGCCGATGACGACCGAGACCAGCGGCACGCCGATTTCGAGGCATTTCTGGGTGCTGCGCGCGATCGCCTCGGACTGGCCGCGTTCCTCGGCGCCCTTGCCGGGATAGGCGCCGGGGGTGTCGACCAGCGTGACCACGGGCAGGTTGAACCGGTCTGCCATATCCATCAGGCGGATCGCCTTGCGATAGCCTTCGGGGCGGGCCATGCCGAAGTTGCGTTCGATCCGGGTTTTGGTGTCGAACCCCTTTTCCTGGCCGATGACCATCACCGGGCGATCATCCAGCCGGGCCAGCCCGCCCATCACCGCGTGATCGTCGGCGAAGTTCCGATCACCGGCCAGGGGTGTGTATTCGGTGAACAGCGCCTCGATGTAATCCTTGCAGTGGGGGCGGTCGGCGTGGCGGGCGACCTGACATTTGCGCCAGGGCGACAGGTTCTGGTAGAGGTCGCGCAGCAGGTCGGCGGCCTTTCTGTCGAGCCCGGCGGCCTCTTGCTCGACGTCCATCTCCTTGTTCGCGGCGGCCAGCGCGCGCAACTCTTCGGCCTTGCCTTCGATTTCGGCCAGAGGTTTTTCGAATTCGAGGTAATTCATGCCGGTCTCCGCTATGCTCGCGCGTTATATGACCTTGGAACAGGCGATTTGCAACACGGGCTGAATGGCCCGGCAACGGATTTGGAACTGCGGTTCGTGCCGGATATCGAGGATCATGACGAGCGTTTGACGGGCGCGCGGACGCCCCCGGTTCCGGTCCTTGTGCGCGGATCGGAGGGGGCCTGTCGCAGCCAGGCCGGCGCAAGGTGGCCACGGGAACACCAGCCTTGAGATATATCTGAATGGTCCGGTGAAAAGGCCCCTGTCGTTTCGCTGACCAGGCCGGTGGCGGCCGATCGAACAAGGTACCGGTTGGCGCCCCGGCCGGGGTGCAGGAATGGCCGGGGCGCCTGCCGTTACTGCGCCTTCGCGAGGTTCAGCAACGTTTCGAACTGGTCCGCGGTCAGCACGCTGCGCCAGTGATCGGTGCAGTTCGACCGCATCATCACCAGCCTGGTTTCATTGGCGCCGACCTCTTCGGCCAGAGCCTGACGCTCTTCGACCGGGGCGCCGGAGATGATCGCCGCGCGCAGTTTCGCGCGGGCTTCTGTCGCCTGTGCTTCCAGTGCCTTGCGCTGGGCGGGCATGGTTCCCAGCCAGGCCTTCACATCGGCGCGCTGGGCGTCGTTCAGCCCGAGAGCATCGGCATTCTTCGCCACCAGCGGGGTGAAGGCGACAATGGGCAGCGACAGCTCGCTGCGCCGGTTCTGCTGGGCGCCGACGGCGGTGGCGCAGGCCAGAACAACGGCGGCGGACAGAAGAAGCTTTTTCATGAGGGCTCCGGTTTGGGCTGAAAGAGATCAAGGCAAACATTCCAGTGTGGGAATGTTTGCGCCTTGATCGAAATCAAGACAGCCCGGATCAACGCAAAGCGGGGCCAAACGGCCCCGCCCCGCAGCCCCACAGATGTTTGCTCAGGCCCCGCCGATCATTTCGGACTGGCGCACGATCACCTCGGCCTGCTTGATGCTGGCGATGTCCACCAGGCGGCCCTTGTAGACGGTGGCGCCTTCGCCATTGGCCTTGGCCTGTTCCATCGCGGCCAGAATCTCGCGCGCTTCAAGCACCTGTGCCTCGGAGGGGGTGAACACCGCGTTGGCAAGGGCGATCTGCTTGGGGTGGATCGCCCATTTGCCGACCATGCCCAGCGTGGCCGAGCGGCGGGCCTGGGCACGAAAACCCTCATCGTCGCTGAAATCGCCGAACGGGCCGTCGACCGGCAGCACGCCATGGGTGCGGCAGGCGGCGACGATGGCGGCCTGCGCCCAGTGCCACGGGTCCGACCAATGCCTGGCGCCCTCGTGCAGCATGTAGTAGTTTTCCTGCGTGCCGCCGATGCCGGTGGTCTGCATCCCCATCGAGGCGGCGAAATCGGCGGCGCCGAGGCTCATGGCCTGAAGCCGGGGCGAGGCGGCGGCAATCTCCTCGACATGGGCGATGCCGGCGGCGCTTTCGATGATCACCTCGAAGCTGATCGGTTTGGCGCGGCCCCTGGCGGCCTCAATCGCGGTGACCAGCGCATCCACCGCGTAAACATCCGCCGCGCAGCCCACCTTGGGGATCATGATCTGATCCAGCCGGTCGCCTGCCTGCTCCAGCAGATCGACGACATCGCGGTACCAGAAGGGCGTATCCAGGCCGTTGATACGGACCGACAGGTATTTGTTGCCCCAATCCACATCGCCGATCGCCTCGATGATGTTCTTGCGGGCCTGCGGCTTGTCGTCGGGCGCCACGCTGTCTTCCAGATCGAGGTTGATCACATCGGCCGCGCTGCCGGCCATCTTTTCGAAAATCGCGGGGCGCGAGCCGGGGCCGAACAGCTGGCAGCGGTTGGGGCGGGCCGGGGGGCTGGGCTGAATGCGAAAGCTCATGGGCGTGCCTTTCGGTAACGATGTTTCGTATATGGTTTGGTATTTGGTAGAATATTGCACGGACCTCTTCAACCTGTCTTTTGCTGGCGCAGAACGGGCGCTGCGATGCGGCGGATGAAAGGGGCGTTTTGCACGATTCTTCGACAACACTGCCTGCGATCCGAAGTTTCTTCCACCCGGCCCGTGCATGCGCAGCAAGATAGAGAGGACATTCCCGCGCGCGCTGTTAGCCTTGCCAGAACTTTTGCGGAGATACACCAATGATCGAAACACCTTATCTTTTGTTCCTGGGCGACGCGCCCGATCCGCTGGCCGCGAAGGTTGCGCAGGGCATCCGTGACTGGCGGCCCGATCACGCGGTGGGGCAGTACCGGATGGAAGGCTGCAAGGCCGATCTGGGGCTGGCCGACATGTCGCTGGCCGAGGCCAAGGCGGCGGGGGCCCGGACGCTGGTGATCGGTGTGGCCAACCGCGGCGGGATCATCTCTCCGGCGTGGAAAAAGGTGCTGGTGGCGGCGCTGGAAGAAGGTTTCGACCTTGCCAGCGGGCTGCACAACCTGCTGCGCGACGAGCCGGATCTGGCGGCGGTCGCAACCGCCTGCGGGCGGCAGTTGCATGACGTTCGGGTGCCGTCGGTGAAATATCCGATCGCCAGCGGGGTGCCGCGCAGCGGCAAGCGGTGCCTGGCCGTGGGCACCGATTGTTCGGTGGGCAAGATGTATACCGCGCTGGCGATGGACAGCGAGATGAAGGTGCGCGGCCTGAAATCCAGCTTTCGCGCGACCGGGCAGACCGGCATTCTGATCACCGGAGACGGTGTGCCGCTGGACGCGGTCGTGGCGGATTTCATGGCAGGCTCGGTCGAATGGCTGACGCCGGACAATGACGCGGATCACTGGGACATGATCGAGGGGCAGGGCAGCCTGTTTCACGTCTCCTATTCCGGGGTCACCATGGCGCTGGTGCATGGCGGCCAGCCCGATGCGCTGATCCTGTGCGACGAGCCGACGCGGCCGCATATGCGCGGCTTGCCGGGGTACAAGCTGCCATCGCTGGAGGATCTGCGCGATGTGGCGCTGACCCTGGCGCGGGTGGCGAACCCGGCCTGCCAGGTCATCGGCATTTCGGTCAACACCCAGCACATGACCGAGGAACAGGCGCTGGCGCATCTGGCCGAGGTCGAGGCGCGGATGGGCCTTCCGGCTGTGGATCCGTTCCGTCAGGGCGCGGGCCGGCTGGTCGATGCGCTGAGCGCGGTCTAGGCCGGGCATTCTTCGGGCCCTTGCGGGCTTTATCGCGGTGGGGCAGACAGGGCGGCAAGGCCCATGCGCCAAGGGGGCAAGATGAAACTGACCGTTACAGCCGACACGTTCCGCCTTGCGGAGGTTTTCACCATCTCGCGCGGGTCACGGACCCAGGCGCAGGTGCTGACCGTGCGCATCGGCGACGGCGCGCATCAGGGCTGGGGCGAATGCGTGCCCTATGCCCGCTACGGCGAAACGCTGGCAAGCGTGTCGGCCGAAATCGAAGCGCTGCCGCTGCCGCTTGATCGTGCCGGCCTGCAGCGCGCCCTTCCCGCAGGCGCGGCGCGCAACGCGGTGGATTGCGCCCTGTGGGATCTGGAGGCCAAGCGCGCCGGAAAACGGGTGTGGGAACTGGCCGGCCTGCCCGCACCGGGGCCGATGATCACCGCCTATACCCTGTCGCTCGACACGCCCGAGAACATGCGCGCGGCGGCGGCGAAACATGCCCACCGGCCGTTGTTGAAGATCAAGCTGGGCACGCCGGATGACATGCCCAGGCTGGAGTCCGTGCGCGCCGGCGCGCCCGCCGCCCGTATCATCGTCGATGCCAACGAGGGCTGGACGGCCGAGGTCTATGCAGAGCTTGCGCCGCATCTGGTGCGGCTGGGGGTGGAACTGGTGGAGCAGCCCCTGCCGGCGGGCAACGACGACATGCTGGCCGAGATCGCCCGGCCGCTGCCCGTCTGTGCCGACGAGGCCTGCCATGATCGCGCCTCTCTGCCCGCGCTGAAGGGCAAGTATGACCTGGTGAACATCAAGCTCGACAAGACCGGCGGGCTGACCGAGGCGCTGGCGCTGCGCGATGCGGCCCGCGCCGAAGGCTATGGCGTGATGGTGGGCTGCATGGTCGGTTCGTCGCTGGCCATGGCGCCGGCGGTTCTGCTGGCGCAGGGCGCCGATGTGACAGACCTTGACGGGCCGCTGCTTCTGGCCGAAGACCGGCCCGAGCCGCTGACATATGACGAGGCCGGGGTGCATCCGTCCGCACCCGCCCTCTGGGGATAGGAGACAGACCATGAGCCGCACAGTTTACGTGAACGGAGAGTACCTGCCCGAAGCCGAGGCCAAGGTCTCGGTCTTTGACCGCGGGTTCCTGTTCGCCGACGGGGTGTATGAGGTGACCTCTGTTCTGGGGGGCAAGCTGCTGGATTTCGAGGGCCACGCCAAACGGCTGGAGCGATCGCTGGCAGAGCTGGACATGCCATCGCCGATCTCGATGGAGGATCTGCTGGAGGTCCACCGCGAACTGGTGCGGCGCAACGATCTGGACGAGGGAATGATCTATCTTCAGATCACCCGTGGCGCGGCCGGTGACCGGGATTTCGTTTTCCCCGACCCCGAGGTGACCCCGCCCACCATCGTGCTGTTCACCCAGTCCAAGACGCTGGCCGATGTGCCGGCCGCGAAAACCGGCATCAAGGTGATTTCCATCGACGACATCCGCTGGGGTCGGCGCGACATCAAGACGGTGCAGCTGCTCTACCCCTCGATGGGCAAGATGATGGCCAAGGCCGCCGGCGCCGATGACGCCTGGATGGTCGAGGATGGCGAGGTGACGGAAGGCACGTCGAACAACGCCTATATCGTGAAGGACGGCAAGATCATCACCCGCCACCTTGGCAGTGAAATCCTGCACGGGATCACCCGCGCCGCGGTGCTGCGCTTTGCCCGCGAAGCGCAGATGGTGGTGGAAGAGCGCGCCTTCACCATCGAAGAGGCCAAGGAGGCCGATGAGGCCTTCGTGACTTCGGCCTCGTCCTTCGTCATGCCGGTGGTGTCGGTCGACGGTGTTTCGCTGGGCGACGGCATGCCGGGGCCGGTCGCGGCCCGCCTGCGCGAGATCTATCTGGACGAAAGCCGCAAGGCGGCGGTCTGACCGGGCGGGCCGGTCCGCGGTCAGAAGCTGCGGACCAGCACCATCGCGGGATCGAATGTGGTGACGCCTTCCAGCAGCGCCACCTGTTTGCCCGCGACCGACAGCATCAGTGCGTTCTTGTCCTCCAGCACCTCATGGGTCAGGTCGCTGTCATCCAGCGGGCCGAAGGTGTCTAAGTCGAAATCGAGGAAGATGATTTCGCTCTCCGGGTCGAAATCGCTGACCGTCACGATCTCCGCGCCCGGGTCCGACGTCCATGCGACAAAGGCGTCATCGCCCGCGCCGCCGCTCATCACATCACCATCGTCGCCGAGCAGAATGTCGCGGCCATAGCCGCCGAACAGGGCGTCGGGCGTCTCGGTGCCGGGCGCGTCGGTGGCGTCGAGGTAATCCCGGCCGGTATCGCCGTGGAGCGTGTTCGAGCCCATATTGTCGACGATCAGATCGTCACCGGCGCCGCCTCGGATCAGGTCGTCGCCCTCGTCGAGCGGCGGGTCCGTGTCGGTCACGTTGAAAGAGGCGTCGTCGCCATCCGCCAGGAACACCTCGTCATCGCCGGGGCCGCCCGTCAGCAGGTCGTCGCCCGGGCCGCCGAACAGAACATCGTCGCCCGCGCCGCCGGTTCCTTCGTCGTCGCCCTCTTCGAACACGACCCGGTCGTTCCCGCCCATGGCATCGACGAAGTCATCGCCCGCGCCCGCGTCGATCGAATTCGGCGCGTCATCGCCCAGGATGGTTTCATCGGCATCGGTGTAGATGTCGTATTCTTCGGGCGGCGCGTTCGGATCGTCGGAATCGTCGTTGTCTTCGCTAAGCTGATCAATCGCGAAAATGGTGCCGATCAGGGCGGGCAGGAAAAGCAGTGCGAGCATGGGAATCTCCAGTCATTAAGCCCGAGTTAACAGGGCTTTAGGCCGGGGTGCCAGAAGAATTCGGGGCCGTTGTTTCCGGCCGCCGGGCAATCGCGCGGCGGGGGCGGGATTGTTGCCAGACGGCCCGGAAATCGCGGGATTCATTCCTTGTCGGTGACATTCTCGCGAAAGGCGACCTCGAAATCGGCCTGCTGCTCGGGGCTGGCCTCGGCCTGGAACCGCGCCTTCCATTCGGCATAGGGCATGCCGTAGAACGTCTCGCGCGCCGCGTCCTGCGACATCTCGATGCCGCGTTCCTGCGCGGCTTCCATGTACCAGCGGCTCAGGCAGTTGCGGCAGAACCCGGCCAGGTTCATCAGGTCGATGTTCTGCACGTCGGCGCGGTCTTCCATCAGGTGGCGGCGCAGGCGCCGGAAGGCGGCGGCCTCCAGTTCTATGCGGGTCTGATCGTCCATGGGGCCTCCGACTGGTTTACAGGGTACGCTTGGCATAGGTCGCCGGGTTGGTGTCCTTGATGTCCACCGACAGGCTGCCCACGTCGGCGAGGCTGTCATCAAGCGTGGCAAGAATGGCCTGGGTGACGCGGGTTCGCGTCGCCTCGTCGCGCCCGGCCAGAAGATGCACCGTGACATGGGCAAAGCTTTGCGGCTCGGTGCCGATCAGGGAAAAGGGGCAGGGCAGGGCGCGCACCTTGATCGCGGAGGGATCGGGGAACACCCCGGTCGCCTCGGCGGTTTCGAACACGCGGGCGCACAGCGCGGCCATGTCATGGGTGTCGCTGAGCGCGGCGGAATATTCGATGATGATATGGGGCATGGGGTCTCCTTACACGCCGGATCTTTCCAGAACCTCTTGCAGGATCGGGACCAGACGTTCGGCCCAGGCATATTGCTGGGATTGGTCCACGATCAGATCGTTGCGCAGCTCTATCAATGTGCTGGGGCGGCCCGGAATCTCGGCGTGGCGATCGATGGAATCGCCGGGCAGGTGGCCGCCATAGGGCTCGTTCTCGCCCACGCACAGATCGGGCTCCTGCCGCAGCCGCCAGATCAGCGGGCGTGCCAGCCGCTGGTCGGCCGCATGCAGGATGCCGATGTGCCAGGGCCGGGGCGGGCGCCCCTTCAGCCGTTCGGTATAGCTGTGGATGGCCAGGATCACCGTATCCTCGCGCCGCGCCGCCAGCCGCGCCAGCGCATCGTGATAGGGGCGGTAACAGCGCGCCAGCCGCCGCTCCAGCTCTTCGGCGTCGGCGCGGGCGTTGCCGGGGATGATGGTGCCATCATAAAGGCGCATCAGAAGGGTCGGGTCATCCTCGCCCCGGTTGGGGTCGATCACCAGCCGTGAGAAATTGGAGAGGATGGCCGGAGAGTCCAGCAGTTCGGCCAGCCGCGTCGTGACCCCGGCGGCGCCCGGATCGAAGGCGATGTGGCGCGCCATGTCTTCGGGATGCACGCCCAGCGTGCCGCCGCCGACAAAGGGGGGCACGGTGTTGGCGGCATGGTCGCAGGTCACCAGCCAGCGGCCGGGGCGATCTTCGCCAATTATCTGAAACGGTTCGTAGGTCATGGCCCTGTCATCTTTTCAGGTCACACCCCTCTACGCCAGCCGCGCGGAAAGCGCCAGTTGTCAGTGGCTTCGCGGCGGCCTAACAATGGGGAAGAGTTCGCCCAGATCCCGCCCCCTCCAGATGAAAGAAGAGACGCGCCCCGCATGAGACGCCACCGCAATGTCAAAATCGTAGCCACACTTGGCCCGTCCTCCAATGATTACAATATGATACGGGCCCTGTTCGAAGCCGGCGCCGATGTGTTCCGCCTGAACATGAGCCATGGCTCGCACGATGAGATCCGCGAACGGCACACGATCATCCGGCAGATCGAAAAGGATCTGGACCGCCCGATCGCCATTCTGGCGGATTTGCAGGGCCCGAAACTGCGGTGCGGCGTTTTTTCCGGAGACAGCGAAGAACTTGTCGTGGGAGAGCCGTTCCGGTTTGATCTGGATCCCGCGGAGGGGAACGCCAGGCGGGTCTGCCTGCCGCACAAGGAGATCTTCCAGGCGCTCAGACCCGGCGCGACCCTGCTGGTGAATGACGGGAAGATCCGGCTCAAGGTGGAAGAATGCGGCGCCGATTTCGCCGAGTGCACGGTCATGGTCGGCGGCACGATTTCCAACCGCAAGGGCGTGAACGTGCCCGATGTGGTGCTGCCGCTGGCCGCCCTTTCCCCGAAGGACAGAAAGGATCTCGAATTCGTCTGCGAACTGGGCGTCGACTGGATCGCGCTGTCCTTCGTGCAGCGGCCCGAGGATGTGCTGGAGGCGCGCACGCTGGTCAGGGGCCGTGCCGCGATCCTGTCGAAGATCGAAAAGCCGGCGGCGGTAACGGACTTCGCCGAAATCCTCGAGGTCTCGGACGGAATCATGGTGGCGCGCGGCGATCTGGGGGTGGAACTGCCGGTGCAGAACGTGCCGCCGATCCAGAAACGTCTGGTGCGGGCCTGCCGGGCCGCGGCCAAGCCGGTGATCGTGGCCACCCAGATGCTCGAGAGCATGATCGAAAGCCCGGTGCCGACACGGGCCGAAGTATCGGATGTGGCAACAGCCATCTATGAAGGCGCGGATGCGGTGATGCTCTCTGCGGAATCCGCCGCCGGTGCCTATCCGATCGAGGCGGTGACCACGATGAACAACGTCGCCGAAGAGGTCGAGCATGACCCGACCTACCGCGAGGTGATCGAGGCCAGCCGCGGCGCATCGCGGCCCGGCGTGGCCGGCGGCATCGTGGCCGCCGCGCGCGAGATCGCCGAGACCGCCGATATCAAGGTGATCTGCTGCTTCACCCATTCCGGCACCACCGCCGCCCTGACCGCGCGGGAACGGCCGCGGGTGCCGATCCTGGCGCTCACGCCGTTCGCCGCCACCGCGCGCCGGCTGTGCCTGACCTGGGGCATCCAGTGTTTCTTCACCGGCGAGGTCGATCGCTTCAAGATGGCCGTGGTCAGCGCCGCCCGCGCGGCCCGCGAAGGCGGCTATGCGACCGAGCAAGACCAGATCGTCGTGACTGCGGGCGTGCCCTTCAACGAACCGGGCACGACCAACATCCTGCGCGTCGCCCCCTGCGAGGAACGTTTGATTTTCCGCACCGACCCCGAGTAACCCGCCCTCAGGGGAAAGGGGGCATGAGGCGGTGCGCTGGCTCTTGTCATCGGCCGCACGGTCGGCATTCCGGCCCGGCGCCGCTGTCGGGCGCCTTCGCCCGGGTGCCGGGGGCTATGAACTAATCGCTTGCCAGCCCGGGCGGCGGGCTTTATACGGCGCTCTCCATCCGGCGCGACCGGCCAAAGTGGCATGCCGAGTCGCGCTTACACCGCTCATGAATTCGAGGAGACGGAAATGCCCAAGATGAAGACGAAATCGAGCTGCAAGAAGCGGTTCAAGGTCACGGCCAAGGGCCGCGTTGTCGCCGCACAGGCCGGCAAGCGCCACGGCATGATCAAACGCACGAACAAGTTCCTGCGCAACGCGCGCGGCACCACCACGCTGTCGGCCCCTGACGAGAAGATCGTCAAGTCGATGATGCCGTACGCACGCTAAGGAGGTTCTGATATGTCCCGAGTCAAAGGTGGCGTTACCACTCACGCCCGTCACAAGAAGGTCATCAAGGCCGCCAAGGGTTACTACGGCCGCCGCAGCACGGCGTTCAAGACCGCAACCCAGGCCGTCGACAAGGCCAACCAATACGCCACGCGCGACCGCAAGAACCGCAAGCGCAACTTCCGCGCCCTGTGGATTCAGCGGATCAACGCCGCCGTCCGCAACCATGACGAGGCGCTGACCTATTCGCGCTTCATCAACGGCCTGTCGCTGGCCGGGGTCGAGGTTGACCGCAAGGTTCTGGCCGATCTGGCCGTGAACGAACCCGATGCGTTCGGTGCCATCGTCGACAAGGCGAAGGCCGCGCTCGCGTAAACCTCTTTCAGAGGGTCAGTTTGAAAGCCGCGAGCCCGGAGACGGGTCTCGCGGCTTTTTCGTTTCAGCGGCGCATCTCGCGCGGGGCGGCGAAGACGCCCGTCAGGGCGGATGAGCGGCTTGCATTCAGGGGGGCCTGTGATAGCAGGAACCCGGACAAAATCAGGGGGGTCCGCATGGACGATCTGAGGCAGAAATATCTGGACGCCATCGCAGGCGCGGCCGACGAGGCCAGCCTGGAGGATCTGCGGGTGCAGGCCGTCGGCAAGAAGGGCGAGATCAGCCTGAAGATGCGCGAGCTGGGCCGCATGACGCCGGAAGAGCGCCAGGTCGCCGGCCCCGCGCTGAACGCCCTGAAAGACGAGATCAACAGCGCGCTGGCCGCCCGCAAAGCCGCGCTGGGCGACGCCGCGCTCGAGGAGCGGCTGCGCTCGGAATGGCTGGATGTCACCCTGCCCGGCCGCCCGCGCCGCGCCGGCACCATCCACCCCGTCAGCCAGGTGATGGAAGAGGTCACCGCCATCTTCGCCGACATGGGCTTTGCCGTTGCCGAAGGCCCGCAGATCGAAAGCGACTGGTATAATTTCGACGCGCTGAACATCCCGCCCGAACACCCCGCGCGGCAAGAGCATGACACGTTCTTCATGCACCGGGCCGAGGGCGACGACCGGCCCCCGCATGTGCTGCGCACCCATACCAGCCCGGTGCAGATCCGGGCGCTGCAAAAGCAGGGCGCGCCGATCCGGGTGATCGCGCCGGGCCGTGTCTATCGCATGGACATGGATCAGACCCACACGCCGATGTTCCATCAGGTCGAGGGGCTGGCGATCGGCCGCGACATTTCCATGGCCAACCTGAAATGGGTGCTGGAAGAGTTCTGCCGCGCCTATTTCGAGGTCGACGAGGTGGAGCTGCGCTTCCGCGCCTCGCATTTCCCGTTCACCGAACCCTCGGCCGAGGTCGACATCCGCTGTTCCTGGGAAGGCGGCAGCCTGAAGCTGGGCGAGGGCGACGACTGGATGGAGATCCTGGGCTCCGGCATGGTGCACCCCAAGGTGCTGGCCGCGGCGGGGGTAGACCCCGATCAATGGCAGGGCTTCGCCTTTGGCCTGGGCATCGACCGGATCGCGATGCTGAAATACGGCATCCCCGATCTGCGGGCGTTCTTCGATTCAGACCTGCGCTGGCTGCGGCACTACGGGTTCAGCGCGCTGGATGTGCCGACGCTGCACGGGGGGCTGTCGCGGTGACACCAGAGCTTTGCGGAACAGAGGATCGCAAGCGATCCGGGGGTGACGTTTCTGACCGGGCTTCGCTCACGTCTGAACATGTCCAAAAGACGCTGCCGATAAAGGACTGAACCAATGAAATTCACCCTCTCCTGGCTGAAACAGCACCTCGACACGCAAGCGTCACTGGATGACATCCTCTATGCCCTGACCGACCTCGGGCTGGAGGTCGAGGGCGTCGAAAACCCGGCCGAAAAGCTGCG
The DNA here is from genome assembly GCF_001305615.1 of Actibacterium sp. EMB200-NS6. Lineage (GTDB taxonomy): Bacteria > Pseudomonadota > Alphaproteobacteria > Rhodobacterales > Rhodobacteraceae > Actibacterium_A > Actibacterium_A naphthalenivorans. The sequence goes on along the minus strand of NZ_CP010869.1, from coordinate 3,110,083 downwards.
CGCCTTCACCCTCGCCAAGGTCAAGAGCGCCGAGCAGCACCCCGATGCCGACAGGCTGCGCGTCTGCGTCGTGGAAACCGACGAGGGCGACAAGCAGATCGTCTGCGGTGCGCCCAACGCGCGGGCGGGCATCACCGTGGTGCTGGCCAAACCCGGCGACTATGTCCCCGGCATCGATGTGACGCTTTCGATCGGCAAGATCCGGGGCGTCGAAAGCCACGGCATGATGGCCTCCGAGCGCGAGCTGGAACTGTCCGACGAACATGACGGCATCATCGAGCTGCCCTCGGGCGAGGTGGGGCAAAGCTTTGCCGACTGGCTGGCCGAGAACGATCCCGCCAAGGTCGATCCGGTGATCGAGATCGCCATCACCCCCAACCGCCCCGATGCGCTGGGCGTGCATGGCATCGCGCGCGATCTGGCGGCGCGGGGGCTGGGCACGCTGATCCCGCCGGTGGCCACGCCGGTGCCGGGCACGTTCAAATGCCCGATCCACGTGACCATTGACCGTGAAACCCAGCACAAGGCCTGCCCGGTGTTCTACGGCCGGGTGATCCGGGGCGTGAAGAACGGGCCGAGCCCGCAATGGCTGCAGACCTTGCTGAAGGCGGTCGGGCTGCGCCCGATCTCGGCGCTGGTCGATGTGACCAACTTCTTCACCTATGACATGAACCGCCCGCTGCATGTGTTCGACGCCGACAAGGTGAAGGGCGCGCTGCGGGTGCATGCGGCCGAAGGCGGAGAGAGCTTCGCGGCGCTGGATGACAAGACCTACACGCTGGCGCCGGGGATGACCGTGATTTCCGACAGCCGCGGCGTGGAAAGCCTTGGCGGTGTGATGGGCGGGGCCGCGACCGGCTGCACCGAAGACACAGTGAACGTGTTCCTCGAGGCCGCCTATTTCGATCCGATCCGTACCGCGATGACGGGCCGCGCGCTCAAGATCAACTCCGACGCGCGCTACCGCTTCGAACGCGGGATCGACCCGGAATGGACGCCCGCAGGCATGGAGCAGGCCACGCGGATGATCATGGATCTGTGCGGCGGCGAGGCGTCGGAGGTTGTGGTGGCCGGGCACATGCCCGATGTCAGCCGCGCCTATCGTCTGGATACCGACCGGGTGCAATCGCTGGTGGGGATGGAGATCGACGCGGATGAACAGCGTTCAACGCTGACCGCGCTGGGGTTCCGCCTCGAGGGTGACATGGCGCATGTGCCGTCCTGGCGGCCCGATGTGCTGGGCGAGGCCGATCTGGTCGAAGAGGTGGCGCGCGTCGCCTCGCTGACCCGGTTGCAGGGGCGGCCGCTGCCGCGCACCCATGTGGGCGTGCCCAAGGGCATCCTGACGCCGATGCAAAAGCGCGAACAGATCGCGCGGCGCAGCATCGCGGCGCTGGGGTATAATGAATGCGTCACCTACTCGTTCATCGATCAGGGCGCCGCCGCGCTGTTCGGGGGCGGCGATGACGCCACCATGCTGCAAAACCCGATCTCGTCGGAGATGAGCCATATGCGCCCGGCGCTGCTGCCCGGTCTGCTGCAGGCCGCCGCCCGCAATCAGGCGCGCGGCTTCATGGATCTGGCCCTGTTCGAGGTCGGCCCCGCCTTTCACGGCGCCGAGCCGGAAGAGCAGCACCTGCTGGCCTCCGGCCTGCTGGTCGGCCATTCCGGGCCCAGGGATGTGCACGGCGCCCGCCGCCCGGTGGATGTCTTCGATGCCAAGGCGGATCTCGAGGCGGTGCTGTCGGCCATCGGCGCGCCGGCCAAGGCGCAGATCCTGCGCGGCGCGCCGGATTTCTGGCATCCCGGCCGGTCGGGGCAGATCTGCCTTGGCCCCAAGAAGGTGCTGGCCGCGTTCGGCGAATTGCACCCAAGGGTGCTGGCCGCGCTGGATGTAAAGGGCCCCGCCGTGGGGTTCACCCTGTTCCTTGAACAGCCGCCCTTCCCCAAGAACAAGGCCGCCGCCCGCCCGGCGCTCGCCGTCAGCGATCTGCAGGCGGTGGAGCGCGATTTTGCCTTCGTGGTCGATGCGGGGGTAGAGGCGCTGACGCTGGTCAACGCCGCCGCCGGGGCTGACAAGGCGCTGATCGAAGAGGTGCGGGTGTTCGACGAATTCATCGGCGGCGCGCTGGGCGAGGGCAAGAAATCGCTCGCCATCACGGTACGGCTGCAACCCACCGACGCGACGCTGAAGGAAAAGGATATCGAGGCCGTGGCCGCCAGGATCGTCGAGAAGGTCGGCAAGGCCACCGGCGGCGTACTGCGCGGATAAGCCCCGCCGCGGCGGCTATGCAAGAGCGCGGCACGGGGGCATACTATACTCCGTGCTGCTGCCGCTGCGGGGGATGCGATGTTTCAGGATCGGGCCGAGGCCGGAGAGATGCTGGCCGACGCGTTGGAGAAGGCCGCGCCGGCGGCGCCGGTGGTTCTGGCGCTGCCGCGTGGCGGGTTGCCGGTGGCGGTGCCGGTGGCCAGGCGGCTGTCTGCGCCGCTCGACCTTCTTCTGGTGCGCAAGATCGGGATGCCAGGCCAGCCGGAGCTTGCCGCCGGCGCCGTGGTCGACGGGCCGGCGCATGAGGTGGTGTTCAATGACGGCCTTCTGCGCTCGATGGGCCTGACAGAGACGGACTTCGCCGACAGTATCGCCGCGAAGCTGGAAGAGATCGAAAACCGCCGGAAGATGTATCTTGGCGGCCGCACGCCGGTCACGGTCGAGGGGCGGACGGCGATCGTGGTGGATGACGGCATCGCCACCGGCGCCACCGTCAGGGCGGCGCTGAAGGCGTTGCGCAAACGCGGCCCGGCGGCGATCTGGCTGGCGGTGCCGGTGGCGCCCGGCGATTCCCTGGCCGAAATGGCGGCGCTTGTCGACAAGGTGATCTGCCTGGAGGTGCCGCGCCCGTTTTACGCGGTCGGCGCGCATTACCGGGTGTTCGATCAGGTCAGCGACGCCGCGGTGGTCGAGGCGCTGCGCTCGGTCTGGGATAGCGCGGCGCCGTCGGCGAACGGCTGAGGTGCGTCAGCCTCGCGGCGGCTGCAGCAGGCCGCGCTGCACCGCCGGGCGGGCCATGAAACGGTCCAGATAAGCGGGCACGTTCGCCAGCGTGTCCCAGCCGACCAGCGGCCCGGCCTCGTAAAACCCCGTTACCGTGCGCAGCCAGGGGCAGATGGCGATATCGGCGATTGAGTAATCGCCGCAAACCCAATCCCGCCCGTCAAGCTGCCTGTCCAGCACCTTGAGCAGGCGGATGCTTTCCTGCACGTAGCGTTCGCGCGGGATGGGGTCGGCCACATCCTTGCCGCCCATCTTCACGAAGAACCCCATCTGCCCGAACATCGGCCCGATGCCCCCCATCTGGAACATCAGCCATTGCAGAACATCGTACCGCCCGGCGGGATCGGCGGGCAAGAGCTGCCCGGTCTTTTCGGCCAGATAGATCAGGATCGCGCCGCTCTCGAACAGCGGCAGCGGCGCACCGCCGGGGCCTTGGGGGTCGATGATCGCGGGGATCTTGTTGTTGGGGCTGATCGCAAGGAATTCTGGGCTGAACTGCGCGTTCTCGGCGAAAGAAACGGTGTGGGCGTCATAGGGCAGCCCGGTTTCCTCCAGCATGATCGAGACTTTCAGGCCGTTCGGCGTCGGAAAGCCATAGTACTGGATGGCGGCGGGATCGCGCGGGGGCCAGCGTTTCGTGATCGGGAAATCTGCAAGCCGGGTCATGGAGGCTCCTTGCGGGTTTCGGGGACATCGGGGCGAGTATTCCCCTAAAAACTCCCGGGCGCCATGCAATATCGTGCTATGATGCAAAGGGGATCGCGCAAAGGCTTCTTGCGGCCCGCATTCTAAACAAACGCGAAACGCGGGGACAAAATGCTTAAGGAATTCAAGGATTTCATCGCCAAGGGCAATGTCATGGACATGGCCGTGGGTATCATCATCGGTGCGGCCTTTACGGCCATCGTCAGCTCGTTGGTTGCTGACCTGATCAACCCGATCATCGGCCTGATCATCGGCGGGATCGATTTCTCGAACATGTTCATCGTGCTCAAGGGCGAGGGCGACTATCCTTCGCTGGCGGCGGCGCGCGATGCCGGTGCGGCCGTGTTCGCCTATGGCGCGTTCATCAACGCCGTCATCAACTTCCTGATCATCGCCTTCGTGGTGTTCATGCTTGTGCGCTATGTCAACAAGATCAAGGACGCGGCCATTTCCAAGGGCGAGGTCGTGCCGGAAGCACCGTCGGGCCCCACTCAGGAAGAGCTTCTGATGGATATCCGCGATCTGCTGAAAAAGGCCTGATCGCCGGCACAGATCTGAAAAGGCCCGCCGTTTCGGCGGGCCTTTTGCGTTTCGCTCAGCCCTTCAGGGCCAGCGCCGGGGCCAGCACGTCGATCCCCAGCGCCTGGCCGGCCGCAAGGCAGGTCAGCCGCCCGGCGTGGGTGTTCAGCCCGGCCAGCAGATGCGGATCGTCGGCGCAGGCCTGCCGCCAGCCCTTGTCGGCCAGCGCCAGCAGGAAGGGCATGGTGGCATTGCCAAGCGCGATCGTCGCGGTCCGGGCCACCGCGCCGGGCATGTTGGCCACGCAGTAATGCATCACACCGTCCACCGCATAGATCGGGTCTTCGTGGGTGGTGGGGCGCGAGGTTTCGAAACATCCGCCCTGATCGATGGCGACATCGACGATGGCCGCCCCCGGCTTCATCGTCGAAAGCTGCGCGCGGCTGACCAGCCGGGGCGCCGCCGCGCCGGGGATCAGCACCGCGCCCACCACCAGATCGGCCTCGGCCAACAGTTCCGCCATCGCCCCGGCCGAGGAATAGCGGGTGCCGAACAGCCCGCCGAAGACGTCATCAAGATAGCGCAGCCGGGGCAGCGACCGGTCAAGCACGGTCACATCGGCGCCCATGCCCGCCGCCACCCGCGCCGCGTGGGTGCCGACCACCCCGCCGCCGATCACCAAAACCCTGGCCGGGCCGACGCCGGGCACACCCCCCAGCAGCACGCCGCGCCCGCCATTGGCCTTTTGCAGCGTCCAGGCGCCAACCTGCGGCGCCAGGCGGCCGGCAACCTCTGACATCGGCGCCAGAAGCGGCAGCCCGCCCTGCGCGTCCGTCACCGTTTCATAGGCGATCGCGGTCACGCCGCTTTCCAGCAGGTCACGGGTCTGGTCGGGGTCGGGGGCAAGGTGCAGATAGGTGAACAGCACCTGCCCCTCGCGCAGGCGCTTGCGTTCTTCGGGCTGCGGCTCCTTCACCTTCACGATCAGCCCGGCGCGGGCGAACAGCTCTTGCGCGGTGGCCACAATCTCGGCCCCGGCGGCGGTATAATCGGCATCGGTGAAGCCCGCGCCATTGCCGGCCGCGGTTTCCATCAGCACCCGGTGGCCATGGGCCACGGCCTCGCGCGCGGCGTTCGGGGTCATGCCCACACGAAATTCCTGCGGCTTGATCTCTTTCGGGCATCCGATAATCATTCAGGCATCTCTCCTTGTTTTCCGCATTCTGCACGCAACGGCGCAAAATTGCCGCGAAATATTTCGCATAAACCTGTCGGTCGGTGAAGAAATCATGCAGGCTTGGGCGAAATCACAGAAGGATCGTGCGCGCGAATGGAACTGGACGATACGGACCGGCGAATCCTGACGGCCCTGCAGAAAGCGGGACGCATGTCCAACGCCGAACTGTCAGAGCGGGTCAACCTGTCGCCCTCGGCCTGTCACCGGCGGGTGAACCGGCTGGAGGGCGAAGGCTATATCCGCGACTACGTGGCGCTTCTGGACGCGCGCAAGATGGGGCGGCCGACCACGGTCTTTGTCGAGATCACCCTGTCGGGCCAGGCGGACGAGCTTCTGGATGCGTTCGAAAAGGCGGTGGCGCGGATCCCGGACGTTCTGGAATGCCACCTGATGGCGGGCAGTTTCGACTATCTGCTGAAGGTCGTGGCGCGCGACAGCGAGGATTTCGCCAGCATCCACCGCCGCTATCTGACCCGATTGCCGGGGGTGGCGCAGATGCATTCGAGTTTTGCCCTGAAAACGGTGTTCAAGACCACGGCGCTGCCGCTCTAGCCCGCTACCAGCGCCAGAAGCGGGGCATCAAAAGCACGAAGATGGTCAGCAGGCCAAGCCGGCCCATCAGCATCGCCAGCACCATGATCCACTTTCCGGCATCGGGAAAGTCGGTCATGGTGCCGGTGCGCGCCACCAGCGGGCCGAAACCGAAGCCGATATTTCCGATCGAGGTCCAGACCGCGAATGTGGCCGATTCCGCGTCGACGCCGATCATGTCCATCGCGATGATCAGAACGCCCAGCGTCAGGATATAGCCGCCCACATAGAGCACGAGCGCGTCCAGCACGTCGCGGTCCACCGGCCGCCCGTCATACTTCACGGCCTGCATGCGCGAGGGGGCGTGCAGCCGCACGATCTGGGCCCGAAGCTCCAGAAAGGTCAGCTGCCAGCGAAACACGCTGATGCTGGCGGAGCTTGAAGAGGTGCATCCGCCGATCATCCCCACCAGAAAGGCCACGACAACGGGAAACGGCCCCCAACCGGCCACATCGGCCGAACCAAAGCCGGTGCCGGAGAAAATCGAGACGATATTGAACAGGCTCTGGCGCAGAACCGGTTCGGTGGCCTCCTCGCCTGTCACAAGGCGATAGGCCGCGACCATGCCCACCGCCACGGCCAGCCAGCGCAGATAGGCGTGCACCTGCGGGTCGGAGAGCAGTGGCCGCGGGTTGCCGGCGGCGAGCTGGACAAAGCGGATATAGGGCAGGCTGGCCAGGATCATGAACAGCGCGCCCACATATTCCGCCGGGCCGCTGTACTTGCCAAAAGAGGCGTCAGAGGTCGAAAACCCGCCGGTCGAGATCGTGGCGAACGCGTTGACCACCGCGTCCAGCGGGGTCATGCCCGCGGCGAGATAAGAGAGGGCGGCAAGGAGGGTCAGCCCGACATAAAGCACCAACAGCATGCGCGCGATGTCAGGCGCGCGGGGCAGCACCTTGCCCAAAGTGTCGAACCCTTCGGCACGGAAGAACTGCATGCCGCCCACACGCATCACCGGCAGAAAGATCATGGCGACAAAGGCGATGCCCAGCCCGCCCAGCCAGTTCAGGAGACCGCGCCACAAAAGCACGCCCATCGGCAGCGAATCGAGCCCGGTAAAGACCGAGGAACCTGTGGTGGTGATGCCCGATACCGCCTCGAAATAGGCATCCGTGAAATTGGCATGGGGGGCGCCTTCCACGAAGGGCAGGGCGCCGAACACCGGCGCGATCACCCAGATCGCCGCCGTCAGCAGAAAGCCCTGCCGCAGCGACAGGCTGCGCGTCAGCCTGCTCTGGCACGACAGCGCCAGAACGGCGCCTGTCAGCATCGTCTGGATCGCCGTTTCCAGAAACGCGTGCCAGTTGGTGTCATGCCGGGCCAGATCCAGCGCCATGGGCGCCAGCATCAGCCCGCCAAGCGCAACGAGCAGAAGACCGAGAACATATCCGACCGGGCGCAGATCAAGCATGATAGGCAGATGCATGGGCGCGCCGTCAGGCCGAGTCAAGCAGCGGCGGCGCGCCCTGGGCCGGGCGGGGCTGCCCCCGCGCCCGTTTTTCTGACACAAAACGTTCAAACAGCGCTGTTAGCGACGAGTCGTGCCGGACGCATCGCTCGCATGTCGCGGCAGATCACACAGGAGAACGCGCAGAATGGACAGGCCGGAAGAGGACATCACCAGGGACTGGCTGGAAGCCGAGCTTGAAGACACGCTGGACGAGGATTTCGAGATCGAATTCAGCGAGCCGATGCTGTCGATGGAGATCCGCAAGATCTACAACAAGCAACATCCCAACATGCTCGACCGCAAGGTCTATTTCCGCAACCTTCTGCGGCTTCAGGCAGAGCTGATCAAGCTGCAGGACTGGGTGCAGCACACCAACGCCAAGGTTCTGGTGATCATGGAGGGGCGCGATTCGGCCGGCAAGGGCGGCGTGATCAAGCGCATCACCCAGCGGCTGAACCCGCGCGTGGCCCGTGTGGTGGCCCTGCCGGCGCCGTCGCGGCGCGAACAGAGCCAGTGGTATTTCCAGCGCTACGTGCCGCACCTGCCGGCGGGCGGCGAGATCGTGCTGTTCGACCGCTCATGGTACAACCGCGCCGGGGTGGAACGGGTGATGGGCTTTGCCTCCGAGGATCAGGTGGAGACCTTTTTCCAGGACGTTCCCGAATTTGAGCGGATGCTGGTACGCTCGGGCGTGATCGTCCTGAAATACTGGTTCTCGATCACCGACGAGGAACAGCAGCTTCGCTTTCTGATGCGCATCCACGATCCGATGAAACAGTGGAAACTCTCGCCGATGGATCTGGAAAGCCGGGTGCGGTGGGAAAAATACACCAAGGCCAAGGAAGACATGTTCGCCCGCACCAACATCCCCGAGGCGCCGTGGTATATCGTCGAAGGCAACGACAAAAAGCGCGAGCGGCTGAACTGCATCGAGCATCTTCTGTCGAAAATCCCCTATGAAGAGGTCCCGAGCGAAAAGGTGACCCTGCCGGAACGGGTGTTCAACCCCGACTATGAGCGCAAGGTGCTGCCCGATGAGCTTTACGTGCCGAAAGTGTATTGAGCCGGTCATCACCAGCGCTCACGGGCGTCTTCGCGCGAAAATCGACCGCGACGGAGGGATGAACGCCGGGTGGATCGGATGCGATCCGCTGGAAAAGACAAACCCCCGGGCCTTCGCTCGGGGGTCATCAAGGGGCGTTGCCGCCCGGGTTCGCTGTCGAAAAGGGCCTCAGAGACCGCCTTCGCGCTGCGCCTTCTTGCGTGCGAGCTTACGGGCGCGTCGAATCGCCTCGGCCTTCTCGCGCGCTTTCTTCTCGGACGGTTTCTCGAAATGTTGCTTGAGCTTCATTTCGCGAAACACACCCTCGCGCTGCAGTTTCTTCTTCAGGGCACGAAGCGCCTGATCGACATTGTTGTCGCGAACACTGACCTGCATGTGGTTTTCACCACCTTTCTAGTCTGGAGTTTCATCAATTCGCAGGAGGGGGCCGTATAGCAAAGCAGCCCCGGCTTGTCTACACTGGTTTCAACCCGAAAGGAGGCCGACCATGCCCACCGACCCGCCGAAAACCGACGATCCCGGGATCGCACTTCTGGATGCGGCCCTGCCCCATGTCGCCTTCGATGGCTGGAGCGAGGCCACCTTCCGCGCCGCAGTGGCCGAATCCGGCGTGGAACCCGCGCTGGCGCGGGCGCTTTGCCCGCGCGGCGCCGTCGATCTGGCGATCGCCTATCACAGGCGCGGCGACGCTGCGATGGCGGCCCGGCTGGCGGCGGCGGATCTGTCGGCCATGCGTCTGCGCGACCGAATCGCCACCGCCGTGCGCTTCCGGCTGGAGGCGGTCGAGGATCGCGAGGTGGTGCGCCGGGGCACCGCGCTCTTCGCGCTTCCGCAACATGCGGGCGAAGGGGCGAGGGCCGTCTGGGACACCGCCGATCTGATCTGGCGCACCCTGGGCGACACTTCCGATGACGTGAACTGGTACACCAAGCGCATGACCCTGTCGGGGGTTTATGGCTCCACCGTTCTCTACTGGCTGGGCGATGACAGCCCCGGCTACAGCCGCACATGGGAGTTTCTGGATCGCCGCATCGACGGGGTGATGCGGTTCGAGAAGGTCAAGGCACGGATGCGGGACAGCGTGCTGCTCAAGCCGTTTCTCGCAGCCCCGGCCTGGATGCTGGGCCGGGTGAAGGCCCCGTCGAAACCGCCGCGCACGGACATGCCCGGCACCTATGGCGGCGAAACACAGGAGTGACGATGACCTTTCCCAAAACCATGCGCGCCGTGGAGATTTCACAGCCCGGCGGGCCCGAGGTGCTGCGCCTGACCGAACGCCCGGTGCCGGTTCCGGCCGCCGGCGAGATCGTCATCCGGCTCTCCTATGCCGGGGTGAACCGCCCCGATGCGCTGCAGCGGGCCGGGGCCTATGCGCCGCCGCCCTCCGCATCCGATCTGCCGGGGCTGGAGGGCGCCGGAGAGGTGGTGGCGATCGGCGCGGGCGTCTCGGGCCTGTCGGTGGGCGAGAGGGTCTGCGCGCTTTTGCCCGGCGGTGGCTATGCCGAATATGTGGCCACGCCCGCCGCCCATGCCCTGCCGGTGCCCGCCAAGATGGATCTCAAGGCGGCGGCCTGCCTGCCGGAAACCTTCTTTACCGTCTGGTCCAACGTGTTCATGCGCGGCGGCCTGAAAGCGGGGGAGCGGTTCCTGGTGCATGGCGGTTCGTCCGGCATCGGCACCACGGCGATCCAGCTTGCGAACGTGTTCGGCGCGCGGGTGTTCACCACCGCGGGATCGGCCGCGAAATGCGCCGCCTGCACCGCGCTCGGGGCCGAGCGGGCGATCAACTACCACAAGGAGGATTTCGTCGAGGTGCTGCGCGCCGAGGGCGGGGCGGATCTGATTCTCGACATGGTCGGGGGCAGCTATATTCCCCGCAACATCAAGGCGCTGGCCGATGACGGGCGGATGATGCACATCGCCTTTCTGTCCGGCCCCAGGGCCGAGGTGAACTTCGCCCAGATCATGGCCCGGCGGCTGACGGTCACGGGGTCCACCCTGCGGCCGCAATCGGATCTCGCCAAGGCCCGGATCGCGGAAGAGCTGCGGGCGCATGTCTGGCCGCTGCTGGCGGCGGGGCGGGTCGCCCCGGTGATGGATTCCGAGTTTCCCTTGGCCGAGGCCGCCGCCGCCCATACGCGGATGGAAGGCAGCAGCCATATCGGCAAGATCGTTCTGAAGGTGGGGTAGCGGCTTTGTTACGGTGTCGTGCCTGACGGGGGAAAGGCGGTGCGGATAGCTTCTTGTGCCCGAACCGATATGTCGGTCGAAGAGGGCGGCTCGCTGCCGAACAGTGTGCGCAGATGCCAGTCACCAAGCAGCACGCTGATCAAGACACCGGTCAACGCCTCCGTCCGCTCGGTCGGAAGGGATGCCGATTGCGCCGTGAGGCGCGCCGTGCTGTGGAAAATATAGGTGAAACCTTTTGTCATCACCTTTGCGTGAAACGATGCGGGCAAATCGGGTAACCGGCCGGCTTGAGAAATCATCAGTCTGGTCAGCATGATTTGCCGTGGAGACAAGATATACTGCGCCAGGGCGCAGAGCCGCAGGTGCAGTTCTGTTTCCGGGTCATCATGGCTGGTTTCCGCCTCTGTCCGGGCGTCCGGGAAGATGTCCAACTCAGTTATTAACTCTGTGAAAATATTATTTTTATCTGGGAATGCCTGATAGAGCGTCTTTTTTGACATTCCTGCAATCTGGGCGATCTGCTCCATCGTGGCGGCGTCATATCCTCGTTCTGTGAACGCGGCCTCCGCGGCACGCAGCAGAATCACGCGGCGCGACTGTTGATCCAGAACCTCCGGTCGCCCGGGGCTGCGCTTTTTGGGGGTTGATCTCGTGGTCCGCACAGTCTGCACCCAATGTCCCGTTGACATTTTGAAAACGGTATCGTTTCCTAAACTTGAAGTATCCGGTCTCTATTCTTCGCGCAAGCTGCCGCATAGTACAGGACATACTGAATGTGCACACAGGCCACCCCTTCAACAGCCGAGCAGCGCTATAGCGGGCTTGCTATTCTGTTTCACTGGCTGACGGCATTCTTGTTCATTGTGGCCTATGTGGCGGTCTACTACCGCATTTGGTTCACCGAACTTGGAACCCCCGAAAATCTGTTCGGGATCCGCACGCATACATTCGCGGGTTTCTCTATTTTGCTGATTGCCATCCTGCGACTGATTTGGCGCCGCGTCTCGCCACCGCCGCCGCATGTGCCCGGCGCCAAGATTGAGGTCTTCGCCGCAAAAGCCGTACATGTCGCATTGTACATATTCATGATCCTGATGCCGATCACCGGCTATATCGGCTTGCGTGCTCCGGCGTTTCCCTTGGATCAGTTCGGTTTGCCCCAGTTCTCCGAGACCGCGCTCTACACCATCATGGTAACTGAAACGCTGGGTCTGACATGGGAAGAATTTGAGAAGCCTGTCGATGCTCTTCATCATTTTCTTGGCAAGGCGGTCGTCTGGGTTTTTGTGGTCATTCACGCGGCAGCGGCGCTGTTCCATCACCTTGTGCGGCGCGATGCGGTGCTATCGCGGATGTTGCCCTTGCTGCGCCGGCCAGAGCGTTAGGGTATTTTCTCCAGCAACGCGTCTGTCATCCGGCAATCGTTTACCACGTCGCTGCCGCAGGTGCGGATCTTCAGATCGCGGGTCAGGCAGACCCGCGCTTCCTGTATCCGCCCGGCTTTGCAAGTGATCGTCACCATATCGGCCTGCCAGCCCGGATTGGCCTGCAGGAATGCCTCTTCGACCACCGAGGCGGGCAGCTTTACGGGCTTTGTCAGCTTGCGGAACACCTCGGGCCGGGTGACGGCCTCGTAGGCGCTGCGGGCGGTGGCGAAATAATCGCTCGCAGAAAGGCCGGAACAGCGGCCATGCTTTTTCCACTGATACCAGGCAAGCCCAGGCGTTCCCATGATGTCGGCCATCGCGGCGGTCTGCGCGCGCGACGGGTCGCGCTGCGCGGTGCGGCAGTAAGAGGGCCAGCCCGCTTCATATTGCGGCCAGAGCCCGTGCAGCACCCAGCCGAAATCCCGCTCTGGATCACATTGCGGTGAACTGCGCGCATCCCCCTCCAGCGCGCACCACGTGGGCGACCATGAAAGCGACAGCACGTAATAGTCGAACGCGCCGGCGCGTTCGCCATCGGCATGGGCCAGCCGCACCGAAAGCAGCAGGATGACAAACCAGCGCATTTTCTCTTTTCTCCGCGGGCAGGGGTGACTATATACGGGCCAAACCTCCCCGAAAACGAGGATAAGGTCCAGCCGGACCAGCCGTTTTCCCGGCGCGGGAGAGATTTGTGTAAAGGAGTAGGCCCATGGACAAACCGATCATGGCGAAGGCCACTGCCGTGTGGCTGGTGGATAACACAACGCTGACCTTCCGGCAGATCGCCGAATTCTGCGGTCTGCATGAGCTCGAGGTGCAGGGCATCGCCGATGGCGATGTCGCGGCCGGGGTGAAGGGCTTTGACCCGATCGCCAACAATCAGCTCGTGCAGGAAGAGATCGACAAGGCCGAGGCGGACCCGGCCCATAACCTGCGGCTGAAGTTCAACCCCTCGGCCGTGGGCGAGGAAAAGCGCCGCGGGCCGCGTTATACGCCGCTGTCCAAGCGGCAGGACCGCCCGGCCTCGATCCTGTGGCTGGTGAAATTCCACCCCGAACTGAGCGATGGCCAGATCTCCAAGCTGGTGGGCACGACCAAGCCGACGATCCAGGCGATCCGCGAGCGCACCCATTGGAACATCGCCAACATCCAGCCGATCGACCCGGTGGCGCTGGGCCTGTGCAAACAGTCCGAACTGGATGCGATTGTGCAAAAGGCCGCCGCCAAGAAGGCCGCCGAAGGCGCAGTGATGAGCGATGACGAGCGGCGCAAGCTGGTCTCGACCGAACAGTCGCTGGGCATGGAGCCCGAGCCGAAGCTGCCCACCGCGATTTCCGGGCTCGAGACATTCTCGCTCTCCAACGACGCCGAGGACGAGAAGGAAGAGCCGGTGCCGGACGCCGACAGCTTCTTCAACCTGCCCGACAATGACGAGGATGAAGACGAGGATTGATATCCTCGTTTTCGCCCGCCGTTAACACAAAGGCCCGGCCGTCTGGCGGGGCCTTTTTCACATCCGGTCGGGTCAGAACCGCTTGCGCGCCTTCAGCGCGGCGGTGATGGTGCCATCGTCGAGATAGTCCAGCTCTCCGCCGATCGGAACACCCTGCGCCAGAGAGGTGACGGAAACCCCCGTGCCCTCGAGCTGTTCGGCGATGTAATGGGCGGTGGTCTGGCCATCCACCGTGGCGTTCAGCGCAAGGATCACCTCGGTCACGCCCTCGGCGCGCACCCTGTCGAGCAGTTTGGGGATGCGCAATTCCTCGGGGCCGATGGCATCCAGCGCGGAAAGGGTGCCGCCCAGCACGTGATAGCGCCCGCGGAATGACGCGCCGCGTTCCATCGCCCACAGGTCGGCCACATCCTCGACCACGCAAATCTCGCCGGTGGCGCGTTTTTCGCTGCTGCAGATGTCGCAGATGTCACTGGTGCCGATGTTGCCGCAGGCCAGACACTCGCGCGCGGTGGCGGCGACCTGCTGCATGGCTTCGGCCAGCGGCATCATCAACAGCGCGCGCTTCTTGATCAGATGCAGCACCGCGCGCCGCGCCGACCGGGGCCCGAGCCCCGGCAGACGGGCCATCATCCCGATCAGCTCTTCGATGTCGCGGGTGGCGTTATCTGTCATGCGCGGTCAGAACGGAAGCTTCATGTCCGCCGGCAGGCCGAGCGCTTCGGTGATCTTGCCCATCTCTTCCTTGGCGCGGTCGCTGGCCTTGGACTGGGCGTCTTTCACGGCGGCCAGGATCAGGTCTTCGACCACCTCCTTGTCATCGCCCGAAAAGATCGATGGGTCGATGTCCAGGCTCAGCAGCTCGCCCTTGGCGGTGGCCACGGCCTTGACCAGCCCGGCCCCGCTTTCGCCGATCACATGGATGCTGTGCAGGTCTTCCTGCATCGTCGCCATCTTGGTCTGCATTTCCTGGGCGGCTTTCATCATCTTGGTCATATCGCCAAGCCCGCCGAGTCCTTTGAACATTGTTCTCTCCTCACTCTTCCTCGAAAGGGTCCCATTCATCCTCGACCTCGGGCAGCGCCTCTGCGGCGGCGGCCTCGGCGAGGGCGTCAGGGGTTTTGATATCGGTGATCTTCGCGTCGGGAAAGGCCAGCAGAACGGCCTGCACCAGCGGGTGTTCCTTCGCCTGCGCCTCCAGCGCCAGCCTGTCGGCGTTGCGCTCTTCGTCGATGGTGGCGCCGCCGCCGGTACCGGTGACCGACACCGCCCAGCGGGCGCCGGTCCAGGCCTGAAGGCGGCTGCCCAGCCGCGCGGCCAGATCGCGCGGGGCGTCGGCGGTGGGTTCGAACTCGATCCGGCCGGGGGCATAGCTGACAAGGCGCAGGGTGGTTTCCACCTCGACCAGCAGCACCATGTCGCGGTTGGCGCGGATCAGCGCCACCACCTGATCGAACCGGGCGAACCGGGCCAGCGCGTTTTCGGGTGCCTGCGCCAGCGCGGCGACCGGGCCACCGCCCGAAGAGGCCGGGACCCGCCCCCCGGAAAGGGCCGTGGCGCCGCCCTGCTGCGGGGCGGGCGCGGGTGCGGCGGGGCCGGGGCCGGGCGGCGGCGGGCCGTCCTGCAACCGGCGCAACAGATCCTCGGGCGCGGGCAGGGTCGAGACATGGGTCAGCCGGATCACCGCCATCTCGGCGGCCATCATCGCGTTGGGGGCCTGCGCCACCTCTTCCAGCGCTTTCAGCAGCATCTGCCACATCCGCGTCATCGCCCGCATCGGCAGCTTCTCGGCCATGGCCAGCCCGCGCGCGCGCTCGTCGGGGCCGATGGTCGGGTCTTCGGCCGCATCGGGGGTGATCTTGATCACGCTCACCCAATGGGTGATCTCGGCCAGATCGCGCAGCACCGCCATCGGATCGGCGCCATCGGCATATTGCGCCGACAGCTCGTTCAGCGCGCCGGCCGCGTCGCCGGCCATGATCATGTCGAACAGGTCCAGCACCCGGCCCCGGTCGGCCAGGCCCAGCATGGCGCGGACCTGCTCGGCGGTGGTTTCACCGGCGCCGTGGGAGATCGCCTGATCCAGCAGGCTCATCGCATCGCGGACCGACCCTTCGGCGGCCCGCGTGATCAGCGCCAGCGCGTCTTCGGCGATCTGGGCGTTCTCCTTCGCGGCGATGCCCTGCAGATGGGCGATCATCACCTCGGGCTCGATCCGGCGCAGATCGAACCGCTGACAGCGTGACAGGACAGTGACCGGCACCTTGCGGATTTCGGTGGTGGCGAAGATGAATTTGACGTGGGCGGGGGGCTCTTCCAGCGTCTTGAGCAGCGCGTTGAACGCGCTGGTCGAGAGCATGTGAACCTCGTCGATGATGTAGATCTTGTAGCGTGCCGAGGCCGCCCGGTAGTGCACGGAATCGATGATCTCGCGGATGTCGCCCACGCCGGTGCGGCTGGCCGCGTCCATCTCCATCACATCCACATGGCGGCCCTCGGCGATGGCCACGCAATGTTCGCATACCCCGCAGGGATCGGTCGTGGGGCCGCCGGTGCCATCCGACCCGATGCAGTTCATCCCCTTGGAGATGATCCGCGCCGTGGTGGTTTTGCCGGTACCGCGAATGCCGGTCATGATGAAGGCCTGCGCGATACGATCGGCGGCAAAGGCGTTGCGCAGGGTGCGCACCATCGCCTCCTGCCCGATCAGATCGGCGAAGGTGGCAGGGCGGTATTTGCGGGCGAGCACCTGGTAGCCGGTGTCAGGCGTATCGGACATGGGCCCTCTCGGATTCGATGCAAGGCGCAGAGTAGGCGCTGGCCGTTCCCGCGTCCAGCGCCGCGACGCGCCCGGTCAGCGCGGCTTCGGCTTGCCGCGCTTGGGGGTGGCGTTGCCGCCCTTGGCCACGCGCGGTTTGCCCGGGGCGGCAGCGGCGCGCCTGCCGCTTTTCGCCGGTTTGCCATCGGGGCTGAAGCGCTTCGAAAGATCGGTCGGATCTCCCTTGAAGCGCTTCGCGGGCGGTTTTGCCGGCGCGGATTTCGCGGGCGGCTTCGGGGTGGCCGGTTTCGCCTCGGGTTTGCGCTGGGGCTTGTCCTTGCCGCGCGGCTTCGGCGCGGGGCCGGGGGCCTCGGGGCGGTGGCGCGGCTTTGGCGGCGGCGCCACGATCCCCTCGGGCGGGGTCTGGTCGGGTTCCCAGCGCGGCGCGTCCGGGGCGGCCTCGGGCTTGCTGTGGCGCGGCTTCGGCGCGCGTTCGGGCCGGTCCGTTCCGCGGGGCGGTTTGCGGTCGCGCGGGGCGGGGCGGGGGGCGCGGGCCAGATCGGGCGCGGTATCGAGCCGCTTCAGCGCGGCGCCATCCTCCAGCTTGCCCCCGGGGCCGATGACGGCCAGAAAGGCGGCGGCGCTGCTTTCCCGGATCTCGACGAAGGTTTCATCGGGCTGAATGCGGATCGCGCCGATATCTTCCTTGGTGATGTTCCCGGCCCGGCACAGCATCGGCAACAGCCAGCGCGCCTCGGCCTTCTGGTTGCGCCCGACAGAGACGGAG
Organism: Actibacterium sp. EMB200-NS6; assembly: GCF_001305615.1. Lineage (GTDB taxonomy): Bacteria > Pseudomonadota > Alphaproteobacteria > Rhodobacterales > Rhodobacteraceae > Actibacterium_A > Actibacterium_A naphthalenivorans. The sequence continues at coordinate 3,092,845 of NZ_CP010869.1, read as the reverse complement.
AACCACGTGCTGGGCCCGAAGGGTTCGCGCACGCGGGTTTCGCGCGGGGCGTCCGGGGCGGCCAGTTCTTCGGGGGCCGACTGGCGGCTTTGAGAGAGGCGGACATAGGCCGCGGCGATCTGTTCGGGGCTGTGCAGGGCCACAAGCGTGTCGACAAGGGCGCGCGCGCTGTCGGCGATCGGCTCGGCCCAGATCGGATCGGCCAGCAGGCGCTCTTCGTCGCGTGCCAGCACCGCTTCGGCAGAGGGCGCATCGCCCCATTCGGCGGCAACCTTCGCCATCTTCAGCAACCGCTCCGCCTTGGCGCGGGCGCGGCCCGGCACGATCAGCGCGCTGACGCCCTTGCGCCCGGCGCGGCCGGTGCGGCCCGAACGGTGCAGCAGCGTTTCGAAATTCGACGGCAGCTCGGCATGGATCACCAGTTCGAGGTTCGGCAGGTCGATGCCACGGGCGGCCACATCGGTGGCCACGCAGACCCGCGCCCGCCCGTCGCGCATCGCCTGCAGCGCGTGCGAACGTTCGTTCTGCGACAGCTCGCCCGAAAGGGCCACCACCGAAAAGCCCCGGTTGGAAAACCGCGTGGTCAGCCGGTTGACCATGGCGCGGGTGTTGCAAAAGACGATGGCGTTCTGCGCCTCGTAGAACCGCAGAACATTGATGATGGCATTCTCGGCATCGCGCGGCGAAACGTTCAGCGCGCGATATTCGATATCGGCATGCTGGGTCTTCTCGGCGGTCGTGCTGACGCGCACCGCGTCCTTCTGATAGTTCTGCGCCAGCGTGGCGATGGCGCGCGGCACGGTTGCCGAAAACAACAGCGTGCGCCGGGTTTCCGGCGCCTCGCCCAGGATAAACTCCAGGTCCTCGCGAAAGCCCAGATCCAGCATCTCGTCCGCCTCGTCCAGCACCACGGCGCGCAGGCCCGACATGTCCAGCGATCCGCGCGTGATATGGTCGCGCAGGCGGCCGGGGGTTGCCACGACGACATGCGCCCCCCGTTCCAGCGCGCGGCGTTCGTCGCGCATGTCCATCCCGCCCACGCAGGAGGTGACGACCGCGCCGGTCTGTTCGTAGAGCCAGGCCAGTTCGCGCTTGACCTGCAGCGCCAGCTCACGGGTCGGCGCGATGATCAGCGCCAGCGGCATGCCCGCCGGGCCGAACTGCTCGGCCCCGCCCAGCAGGGTGGGCGCGATGGCCAGGCCGAAGCCCACCGTCTTGCCCGATCCGGTCTGGGCCGAGACCAGCAGATCGGCGGCCTCCAGCGCGGGGTCGGTCACGGCCTGTTGCACCGGGGTCAGGCTGTTGTAACCGCGTTTCTCGAGGGCATCGGCAAGGGTTTGGATCACGGCGGAACTATCTCTTTCGGGGGCGTCGTCCGGGGGCAATGGGCGCCGCCGCTGTTTTCGGCGGGGCACAAATGCCCGTACGTGCGCCGGGGAAACGGACGGGGAAGGGAGGCACATAAGGCCATTGGGCGAAAATGTATAGGAGGTTCTCGCGCCCAGGCCGGTGATGCGCGGCTATTCCCATTCCATCTGGCTGAACACCTCCTGCGCGTTGCGCCGCGACAGCATGTCGAAATCCAGCAGATAGGAAAACGCCTGTTGATCCACCGCCACCGCGCCGATGATGTCGCCGCCGCCCTCGATATGCCGCGCGATCTGGCTGCGCAGGTTGACCAGATAGTCATATGTGTCACGCGTTGCCGTGGGCAGGTCGGTGGCGGGGCCGTGGCCGGGCACGATATGGGCGGGCTGATAGGCGGCCATCGCCGCGAAACTCTCGACCCACGCGGCCGAGGACGAGAATTCCATCACCCCCAGGATGCGCCCGACATAAACGATATCGCCGGTGAACATGACAGAGGCACGGGGCAGCCAGGCGAAACTGTCGCCGGGCGTATGGGCGGCGCCGGGATGAATGATCCGCAGCGTGGTGCCGCCAAGGGCCAGAGTATAGTCGTCGGCAAAGGTGATGTCGGCATAGGCGGGTTCCGTGCCCGCCGTGGCGTCGCCCACCAGTTGCGACAAAGCACCGAGCTGCATCGAGGCGCGGGCGGTCTGATCGGCCACCGCGTCTTGCGAGGCGATGACGCGCGCCCCTTGTGCCTTCCAATAGGCGTTGCCCAGCCAGCGGTGATCCTGCCCGCCGGTGTTGATGACAAAGCGCACCGGCTGATCGGTCACGGTTTTCACCGCCGCGTGCAGCGCCATGGCCCCGGCGCGGGTGCCGCCCGCATCGATCAGCACGGCGCCGTCCTCGGTGACGATCAGCCCGAAACTGGCGTTGTTGCCCAGGTTTTCGGGATCGCGCTGGCCGAAGGGGCCGATGATGGCATAGGCGTTTTCCGCCACATGGCTGACGGCAAGCGGGGCCTCGGCCCGGGCAAGCGTGGCGGCGGCCGACAGGGCCAGAATGGCCAGGATGATACGCATGGTCTCCTCCCAGATGACCCGGCCAGCTTAGGGCGCGAAGCGGCGGCTGCACAGCTCGGCGATGTCGCACCGGGCAGGGCGCTGTGCTAGGGTGGCGGCATGAGTGTGAAACACGGCACCCGCCCCGCCTGGGGCTTCTGGCTGGCGCTGGCCCTCTGGGCGGGCGTTTTCAGCTATTCGCTGTGGGTCTATCAAACCACGCCGCCGCTGGGCGACGGGTTCACCCGCGGGCTGAACCGCGTGTCGGGGTTCCTCGGCTGGCAGGTGCTCGCGGCACTGCTGGCCTTTGCCGTCTTCAGGGCGGGGCGCGGCCTGCCGGCGGGAACGGCCCTGGCCCGGATCCGCCTGTTTCCGATGGCGCTGGCCCTGCTCATGGTGGCGGGGCTGGTCACGCTCACGCTCTGGTCGCAACTTCGGGGGATGGGGTGAGAGGCTGGACAACGACCCAAGCGGGGCTCGTTACGGCTGCTTCCTTCCGGACCTGACCGGGTTGGCGAGGCGCCTGCCCGCGCCAACCTCTCGGGGCGATACTTAGGCGCCGTGGCCCGGGTTTGCAAGGCCCCGCCGGCGGCTGACACGGGGGGCGCCATGCGCTAGGCTCCGGCCCGAACCTTCCTTGCCGCACGAGGACCCCCATGAAATCTTTCGAAGAGGCGATGCTCGCCGCCGTTCCGCCCCCGCCGCCGATGCTTGTCGCGTTGCATGAACAGCTGGCCGGCGGTACCGCGCCGGTGCGGGTGTTTCGCGAAAAGCGGAACTCGGTTTTCGACAACCTGTTCTACGACGTCGCCGGGCTGACCGGGGCCGAGCTTGCCTGGCTGCTGAAGGAAGCCAGCCCCGAGGGCGCGATTCTGAGCGTCTGGCCCGAGGGCGAGATGGGCGATCTGGGGGTGCGCAGGCTGAAGGATCATGACGCGCTCTGCGCCGAGCGGGGGTGCGTGCTGAACCGGTTCGCCATCGCCGGCGTCGGCAGTACCGATATCGGCGCCGCCGCCTTCGCGCGCTCCATCGCCAACCATTACGGCGAGCCGGTGGGGGCGATCGTCGCGGGCAACGGGGTTGCCGATCTGCTGGCCGAGGCGGTGGGCGGCTGGTGTTTCCTGAGCCTCGCCAACCGGGTGATGCACACCTATCACAGCCTGATTCCCACCGTGATGGAACAGCATCTTGCCGCACGGCTGTCGCCCAGCCCCCGGCTGCGCGAGGCGATCGACGCGGTCAAGGGGCGCGACGATTCCCAGACGCTGCTCGAGATCCTGCTGGACCCGGATCGCGAGATCCGCTCGATCACCGGCCACAGCAAGGGTTGCCTGGCCATCGCGGCGGCGCTGAACGCGCTGGTGATCAGCGGGGATGAAGCCCCCATCGAAAGGGTTCGGAATGCCCGCATCACCATGGTCGGCACGGTGGTTCCGGTGCCGTCGGCGTTTCGCAACGTGGATCAGTATCTTGGCGCGCTCGACATGTTCGGGTGGCTCAATTCATCCCTCGGCGCGCATTTCGCGCTGATCCCGGGGGCCGGGCATCACCTGAACCCGGCGCTGCCGCTGCATATGGACCTGCCCGCCCTGCTCGCCCGCGAGACGGATCAGCCGGGTGCGCGTTCGGCCCAGCCGGCAAAGATCTTCTCCAGCACGACGACGATGTAGTAGAGCACGATCCCCAGGAAGGCGAGCGCCAGCAGAACCGCGAACATCAGCGGATAGTCGGCGCTGATCTTGCCCGAATCGAACAGCGCGCCCAGCCCCCGGCCATGGGGCGAGACGATCTCCATCAGGTTGGTGCCGATGAAGGCCAGCGTCACCGCCACTTTCAGCGCGCCGAAAAACTCCGGCAGGGTCTTGGGCAGGGCGATCTTGCGGAACACGGTGAATTGCGACGCGCCGAGCGAGCGCAGGATGTCGCGGTATTCCGGCTCCAGCGTCGACAGGCCGATAGAGACCGACACCGCGATCGGAAAGAACGAGATCATGAAGGCGATCAGGATCGTGTTCAGGTTATGCTGGCCCACGAACATCAGCGCCAGTATGGGCACCACGGTGGCCTTGGGGATGGCGTTGAACCCCACCAGCAGCGGATAAAGCGCATCGCGCATCAGCCGCGAAAACCCCATGATCATGCCCAGAAACGTGCCAACCACAACCGCCAGCAACAGCCCGACCACGGTGCGCCACAGCGTCTGCCAGCCGTATTCGAAGAACAAGCCGCGGAATTTCCAGAAGGCCGGCACGATATCCGAAGGCGAGGCCATCTTGTAATTGGGCCAGCCGTTGACCCAGACGATCCATTCCCAGAACGCCAGAAACAGCGCGACGGCGATCAGCGGCACGGCGATCCGGCCCAGGTTGCGGCGCATCACGCGGCCCCCTGGCTGGCCGGGGCGCGGCCCTGCGCGATCTGGATCTGGCGGCGCAGCGTGGCCAGATAGTCTACCGCCTTCGGTGTGTAGAGAACCTCCAGCTCGCGGGGGCCGGGCAGATCGACATCCAGCACATATTGCGTGGTGGCCGGCCGCCCCGACAGCACCACAACCTCGTCGGCCAGAAACACGCTCTCGCGCAGGTCATGGGTGATCAGCAGCGAGGTAAAGGGCTCTTCGGCCCGCAGCGCGTGCATGGTCTGCCACAGATCTTCGCGGGTAAAGGCATCCAGCGCGCCGAAGGGCTCGTCCAGGATCAGCACGTCGGGCCGGTGCACGATGGCCCGGCACAACGAGGCGCGCTGGCGCATCCCGCCCGAAAGCTCCGACGGGCGCTTGTCCTCGAAGCCGGACAGGCCGACGAGCGCCAGCAGCTCCTCGGCACGGGCGATCCGCCTTGCCTTCGGCATCGTGGGGGCGACGATTTCCAGCGGCAGGATGACGTTTTGCAGGATCGTGCGCCATTCCAGCAGCACCGGGTTCTGAAACGCCATGCCCACCGTCCTGCGTGGCGATTTCACCCGCTCGCCGTCCAGCCAGACCTCGCCCCGGTCGGGGTGCATCAGCCCCGCGATCAGCCGGGTGAGGGTGGATTTGCCACAGCCCGACGGGCCGACGACGGCGGTGAACGCGCCCTCGGGCACGGCGATGTTGAGATCGCGCAGCACCGGCAGCGGACCGGATGCCGTCTTGTAGGCGTGGGTGACGCCCTTGATGTCGATAAGCTTGGTCATGGGGTCACGCGGGTTGCGGCGCGGGCAGCCAAAGCCGCCCGCGGCACGGGATTGCCTCAGTTCAGCGGGAAGTTGCCTTCCGGCAGATAGGCATCGGTGAAGTAGAGCGATGCGTCCGGCGCGGTCTTGAACTCATAGGTTTCGGCGATCTGCTCCAGCGCCTTTTCCATGCGCGCCGGATCGATATTGCCCATGCCGTTTGCCAGCGTGTAATCGGTGACGACATTGGTCTCGATCACCAGCTGCAAGCGGCGGGTTTCCAGCGCCAGATCGGCGGCCGGGTTGCGCTTGAGCACCATTTCGGCGCCGGCCTTAGGGTCGGCGATCGCATCTGTCCAGCCCTTGGCGATGGCGGCCAGGAAGCCCTTGACCAGATCGGGATTGGCGGCGGCGAAATCGGTGTTGACGATGACCGCGTTGCCATAAAGCGCAAGGCCGTAATCGGCCATCAGGATGGTGCTCACGTCTTCTTCCGGCACGCCCAGACGCCCGAGATTGAGAACGGAGGAGAAGGCATAGCCGGTCACGGCGTCCACCTTGCCCTCGGCCAGCATCGGCTCGCGGGTCGGAAAGCCCACGGGCTCGACCGTGATCTTGCTCATGTCCAGCCCGTTGGCGCCGGCAAAAACCGGGAACTGCGCCCATGCGCCATCGGGGGGCGGGGCGCCCAGGATCTTGCCTTCCAGATCCTCAGGCGTTTCGATGCCCAGCGATTTGCGGCCGATCACGGCGAAGGGCGGCTTGTCGTAGGTCATCATCACCGCGATCACCGGCGCGCCGGGGTTCTGATCCAGAAACTTGACCAGCGAGTTGATGTCGGCGAACCCGACCGGATAGGCGCCGGTGGCCACTTTCGGGATCGCATCGAGCGAACCCTGCCCGGCGGCGATTTCCACCTCGATCCCGGCCTCGGCGAAATAGCCATTGTCGGCGGCGGCGAAATAGGGGGCGGCGGGGCCTTCGAATTTCCAGTCCAGCGCAAAGGGCACTTTGGTGTCCGCCAGGGCGGCGGTCGCGCCAAGGGCCAGCGCGGCGAGCGTTGCCATTGATTTTTGCAGCATATGAATCGTCCTTGCGTGAAGTCCGGTGCAAAGCTGCCCCCTGCCGCGCGCCAGCGCGAGGGGGCGGGCCGTTGCAGCCGCAATTTGGCGCATGTTTGATTATTTGTTGGTCAAATGACCATCAACCGCAAATAAATTACGCAGGCTATGGGATCAGGCCGCAGGCGCGCGCGCCCTCAAGAAGGGATTCGGCGGTGTGATGGGCCCGGTTTTCGGACGAGGGCAGCAGGTCGGGCACCTGCACCACGGTCATGCCGGCGGCCAGCGCTGCGCGCACGCCGGTGTCGCTGTCCTCGAAGGCAAGGCAGCGTTCGGGCCGGGCCCCGATCGCCCCGGCGGCGGACAGATAGACATCGGGCGCCGGTTTCGGCTTCGGCACACTGTCGACGCCGGCGACATGGCCGAACCAGCCGCGCAGCCCGGCCTCATGCAGCTTGCCCTCGGCGGCGGCGGTGCGGCTGTTGGTGGCAACGGCGCGCGGAATTCGCGCATCGTCCAGATGCAGCAGCAGGGTTTCGACCCCCGGCTTCACCGGAATCCCACCGCTCAGACGCTTGCGGTAGGCGGTGTTCCACGCCGCGTCGAACGGGCCGAACGCCCAGTCCTCGCCCAGATGCGCGGTCAGGCGGCGGTGCCCCTCCTGCGCATCAATGCCCACGAGCGAGAGCATGAAGCCGCGATCGACGTCATGGCCAAGCCCGATCAGTGCCTCCAGCCCGCTTTCCAGCGCCAGGCGCTCGGTATCGAGCAGCAACCCATCCATGTCAAAAATCACCGCATCGAACATTCGCACCCCCGCAACGCGCCTCTCCCCAACGCAATGCGGCGGCCCCGGTCAGGGCCGCCGCAGCGATCATCTCTTACCGGATCACAGCGTGATGCGGAAGCGGGCAAAGCCGTCGGGGCCTTCGCCCGCCGGTTCGATCTTCACGCCGGGCACCTTGTCGGCATAGGCCGCGGCCTTGGGGCCGGTGTCGAACAGCACCGTGGTGCCCGGCAGCGGCGCGAAAGACCAGTTGGCATCGGCCGAAGGGTTGATCGTGCCCTGCTCGACGATATAGCGCACGATCACGTCGCGGTTGGTATCGGGCGCCTCGAACACGGTGGTGGAGCCATCGGCGCCCGGGAAATGCCCGCCGCCGCCCGCGCGGTAGTTGTTGGTGGCGACGATGAATTCCGCCTCCGGGTCCACCGGCGCGCCCTCATAGGTCAGGTTCACGATGCGGCGCGCGCCGGCGTTGATCTCCGTGCCCTCCCGGCTGTCGTATTTCGAGGGCTGGCTGAGGTCGATCTGATATTGCACCCCGTCGATCACGTCGAAATTATAGCTCGGGAAATCGGGGTTCAGCAGCACCTGATCCGCCACGCCCGGCGTGATCTGGTTGAACATCCCGGCCGATCGCTCCAGCCACTCCCTGACCTGCGCCCCCGTGATGCGCACGGCCCGCGCGGTGTTGGGGTAAAGATAAAGGTCGGCCACGTTCTTGATCGCCACATCGCCCGCCGGCACGTCGGTGTAATAGTCCGGCCCGCCCCGGCCCCCGGCCTTGAACGGCGCCGCGGCCGAAAGGATCGGCAGCCCCTCATGCGGGGTGCCTTTCATCATCTGTTCAATATACCATTTCTGCGCGATCGAAACGATCTGAACCGAAGGATCATCGGCGACCAGCGCGAAATAGGAATGCAGCGGGGCCGAGGTCTTGCCCACCGCGCGGCGCACATAGGCCAGCGTTTCGGCATGTTCCTGCGCGACCGCATCAAGCACATATTGCTCGCTTTCGACCAGCGCGCTGATCGAACGATCTTCGTTGCGTCTGGAAATCGGGCGCACCTCGGAGCTGTGGGCGACCACTTTCCATTCGTTGCCGGCGCGCTCCAGCATCAGGTCGATCACGCCCAGATGCGACCCCCAGAAGCCGCCCATCACCGCGGGCTTGCCGTGGATCGCGCCCTTGGCCACATCGACACCGGCATAGCCTTCATAGGTCGGCGAGGGGAACACGAGGTGGCTGTGCCCGGTCATCAGCGCGTCGATCCCGTTTACTGTCGCCAGCGGCACCGAGGCGTTCTCCATCCCGTCGGTATGGGTGGCCGAGCCGATGCCGGAATGCGACAGCGCGATGATGATATCGGCGCCTTCCTCCTTCATCTGCGGCACATAGGCCCGCGCGGTTTCCACGATGTCGCGCGTCGTCACGCTGCCCTCCAGATGGCGGCGATCCCAGTTCATGATCTGCGGCGGCACAAAGCCGATGAGCCCGACGTTGATCACATGGGTCTCGCCCGCGCCATCGGTCACCTCGCGCTTCAGGATGACATAGGGCTTCACCAGCGTGACATCCCGGGTGGGATCGCTGCCCGCCTCCTTGACCACATTGGCCGACAGCACCGGAAAGGCCGCGCCCGCCAGTGATTTCGTCAGGAAATCGAGACCGTAGTTGAATTCGTGGTTGCCCAGGGTCGATGCGTCGATGCCGACCGCGTTCATCGCCTTGATCACCGGGTGCAGGTCGCCTTCCTTCATGCCGCGCTCGTAGGCGATGTAATCGCCCATCGGGTTGCCCTGCAGGAAATCGCCATTGTCGAGCAGCATGGAATTTGTGGCCTCGGCCCGGATATCGCGGATATGCGCGGCGGTGCGGGCCAGGCCGACCGTATCGACCTCGCGGTCCGAGTAATAGTCATAGGGGAAGACATGCACATGCAGATCGGTCGTCTCCATCACGCGCAGATGCGCCTGATTGACAGCGGCGCGCGCCGAAAAGGGATGAAGCGCGATCAACGACGCCCCCGCGACAGAGCCGGTCAGAAACCCCCGGCGGTTGAGTTTCAACGTCCGATGGTGGGCCATGAGTGCCTCCGATGCTAGAGATGCGCTATCGGTAGGATACCACCGTGACGGCTTGGTGACACTAGCCGCTTGGCCCGGCCTTGGCGAGGCTCAAGTCGCCTTTAAGGCGAGTTTTCTTTCGTTGCTCCCGCCGCTCGGCCGTGGCAGTCAGCGCCCAGGCGCGGAGGGATGCGATGCGACATGCGGAAGAGGTGACATTCGGCGGCTCCGCCCTCGACAGGGCGGCGCATCTGCGCGGCGATTCCGCCCGGCTGGCGCGGCTGTGGGCCGACCCCGGCGCCCGGGTGCTGCCGCTGTGGCGGGGCAAGCCGCTGTTTCACGGCGACACGCTGGGCTGGCTGGAGGCCGGGCACGGGCTGGTCGCGGGCCGGCGCGACGGTGCCGTGTTCCTGGGGCTGGAGGGCGAGGCGGCGCGATTCGCGGTGGATCTGTCCGACTGGGAGCCAGCCCGGATGCCGGACACGCCGGGCGGGTTTTCGGACCTCAGCGAACAACGGCACCCCGATCTGCCCGATACCCATGTCTTTGCAGAGCTGCGGCGGCTCATGACGCTGCTTGGTGCGCGCGATGCCGAACTCGCGGCCACGGCCCGGGCCATTCTGGGCTGGCACCAGAGCCACGCCTTCTGTTCGCGCTGCGGCGCCAAGTCGCAGCTTTCGATGGCGGGCTGGCAAAGCACCTGCCCGGCCTGCGGCGGGCACCACTTCCCGCGCACCGATCCGGTAGCGATCATGCTGATCACCGATGGCAATTCGGTTCTGGTCGGGCGCTCGCCCGGCTGGCCCGAGGGGATGTATTCGCTGTTGGCGGGTTTCGTCGAACCGGGCGAGACGCTGGAGGCCGCGGTGCGGCGCGAAGTGTTTGAAGAGGCGGGCATAAGGGTGGGCGCGGTCGGATATCTCGCCTCGCAGCCCTGGCCGTTCCCGTCGTCGCTGATGTTCGGCTGCCGCGGCGTGGCGCTGAACCGCGAGATCGCCATCGACCCCGCCGAGATCGAGGATGCGTTCTGGATCACCCGCGAAGAGATGGTTTCGGTGTTTGCCGGCGGGCACGATCGGATGCGCCCGCCGCGAAAGGGTGCGATCGCGGGGTTTTTGCTGTGGAACTGGCTTGCGGATCGGCTGGATTAACGCGAAAACGAAAGCTGACCCCAGACGACTGGATCCATGAAGTTTTCAACGCGTGAAGATATCGCGGCGCCCGTGGCGGAGGTGTTCGCGGCAGTGTCCGACTTTGAGTCGTTCGAACGTGCCGCGCTGCGGCGCGGCGCCGAGGTGAGCCGTACCGACAGGCTGGGCGCGCCCGGGCCGGGCATGGCGTGGGATTGCGCCTTCACGTTTCGCGGCAAGGGGCGGCGCCTGTCGGCCGAGCTGCAACAGTATGACGCGCCCGAGTCGATGATCGTTCTGTGGAGCTCTTCGGGGCTGGTCGGCACGCTTGCGCTGGATCTTGTCCAGCTCTCGCCGCGCCAGACCCGCATGATGCTTCAGCTCGAACTGAAGCCGCGCACCATTCCGGCGCGGCTGTTCGTGCAATCGCTGCGGCTTGCAAAGGCCAGCCTGACCAAGCGCTTCAAACGCGGCGTACGCCGTTTCGCGCGCGACCTTGACGGGCGTCTGTCGGACGCGCGGCACCGCGTCTGATCGCGGTTACCGGCGGCGCGGATCGGCCGGGTAAACCCCCAGAAGCCCCACATGCGAGGTGAAGTAATCCAGCTCTTCCAGCGCAAGCTGGACGTTGCGATCGTCGGGGTGGCCCTCGATCTCGGCATAGAACTGGGTCGCGGTGAAATGGCCGTTGATCATATAGCTTTCCAGCTTGGTCATGTTCACGCCGTTGGTGGCGAAGCCGCCCATCGCCTTGTAAAGTGCGGCGGGGATGTTGCGCACCCGGAACACGAAGCTCGTCATCATCCCGGCCGACCCGCGCCGCTTCAGGTCGGGCTCGCGCGCCATGACCAGAAAGCGGGTGGTGTTGCGGTCGTGATCCTCGATATGGCGGGCCACCACGTCCAGCCCGTAGATCTCGCCCGCCAGCTCCGAGGCCAGCGCCGCGTTTTCCGGCTCTCCCAGCGCGGCGATCATCCTGGCCGATCCGGCGGTATCGGCGCCGGTGCGCCCCTCGATGCCGTTTTCGCGCAGGAACGCCCGGCACTGGCCCAGCAGAACCGTGTGGCTGGTGGCGGTGCGTACCTGCTCCAGCCGGGTGCCGGGCACGGCCAGCAGGTTGATATGAACCCGCACGAAGGCTTCGTCGATGATGTGCAGGCCAGAGTCGGGCAGCAGGTGATGAATGTCGGCGACCCGGCCATAGGTCGAGTTTTCAACCGGCAGCATGGCCAGATCCGCATCGCCCTTGCGCACCGCCTCGATCGCATCCTCGAAGGTCTTGCAGGGCAGGGCCTGCATGTCGGGGCGGGCTTCGCGGCAGGCCTGATGCGAATAGGCGCCGGGCTCTCCCTGGAACGCGATGCGTTGTGTCATGGTGTCTTTTCCGTTTCCTGTGTGCCTCTCCGGGGCTGGAGGCGGTAACTACACCTTGCATCCGGGCGATGGAAGCGCATAGATATCCGCGAATTCGGGACTAACGGGATCGCGACATGTTCGACACTATGACCTTGACCAAAATCATCGGCGGGTTCTGCGGCGCCTTGCTGATTTTCCTTCTGGGGGGCTGGGCGGCCGAGGCGCTGTACAGCACCGGTGGCGGTCACGGCGATCACGCCGAGCAGGCCTATGTGATCGACACCGGCGAGGGAGAGCCGGAGACCGAGGCGGTCGAGGTTGCCTTTGCCGACGTTCTGGCCGGCGCCGATCCGGGCAAGGGCGAGAAAGTGTTCGCCAAATGCAAGGCCTGCCACAAGCTGGAAGATGGCGCCAACGCCACCGGCCCGACGCTGTTCGGCGTGGTCGGGCGTGAGGTCGGCGTTATCGACGGGTTCCGCTATTCGGGCGCGCTGAAGGCGGTGGCCGATGTCTGGACGCCAGAGCACCTGAACGACTTCCTGACCAACCCCAAGGCCTTCGCCCCGGGCACGGCCATGTCCTTCGCCGGCCTCAAGAAGGTCGAGGATCGCGCCAACCTGATCGCCTTTCTTGAAACGAATGGCTGATCCGCGCGTTCCGGGCTGAAGTTTGGGGTCGCTCCTGCGGGGGCGGCCCTTTTTCGTTGGCACGGGCGGCTCCGGCCGCGCGGGCGCAGCAAGGAGCACCGGAATGCACGATCTGCCGCTTGAAAACGTCTATCAGCTTCTGGAGCCGGGGCCGGTTGTCCTGCTGACAACGGCGCATGAGGGGCGCCGCAACGTCATGACCATGTCATGGCACATGATGGTGGAGTTCACACCGCCGCTTGTGGCCTGTGTCGTCAGCAGCGCCGATCACAGTTTCACCGCGCTGCGGGCCACGGGGGAATGCGTCATCGCCATTCCCGCGGTGGAGATGGCGCAGCAGGTGGTCGGGATCGGCAATTGTTCGGGGCGCGATATCGACAAGTTCGCGGCCTTCCCCGTCACGCCGCGCGATGGCAGGGCCGTCGCGGCCCCGCTGATCGAAGAATGCTTTGCCAATCTCGAATGCAGGGTGGTCGATACCCAGCTGGTGCAGAAGTTCAATCTGTTCGTCCTCGAGGTCGTGCAGGCATGGACCGACCCGCAACAGGCCGCGCCGAAAACGATTCACCATCACGGCTACGGAAATTTCATCGTGGACGGCGCCGCGCTTTCGATTGAATCGAAGATGCCGTAGCGCATGGGCTTCGTCGCGGGCCCCGCGAAGAAAGCCGCAACGCGCGGAGAGTGCCCGCCGCCGCCACACTATTGTGTCGTGCGCACGCCTGCTCACGGAATCTCAACTTGAACATCGGGGCACGAGGCCCTTAGCTTCGTGTAACGGATCTTTCATGGTTCCGGCCAACAGGAGGCGATTGATGACAAAGACCCGCACGGCCTGCGCGACAGCCCTTGTCCGGGGCGCCCATCCCCCGGCCCCTTTCCGCGCCGCCCTGGCCGCCACGGTCCTTGCCCTGATGCTGCTGATGACGGCGCTCGCCGCCCGCGCGCAGGATGGGGTCATCACATCCCACGGCATCTCGACCTTCGGCGATCTGAAATATCCCGCCGATTTCCCGCATCTCGATTACGTCAACCCCGAGGCGCCCAAGGGCGGCGAGATTTCGATCTGGGGCTTCGGCGCCTTCGATTCGATGAACCCCTTTTCCACCAAGGGCCGGGCCGAGGGGCTGTCGTCGCTCCCCTATGAATCTCTGCTGGCCGGCACCGCCGATGAAACCAGCGCCTCCTACGGCTTGCTGGCCGAAAGCCTCGAATACCCCGAAGACCGGCGCTGGGTGATCTTCAACCTGCGCCCCGAGGCGCGGTTTTCCGATGGCTCGCCCCTGACGGCCGAGGATGTGGTGTTTTCCTACGAGCTGTTCCGGGCCAAGGGCCTGCCCAGCTATCGCGCGGTCCTCGCCCGTCAGGTCGAAAGCGCCGAGGTGCTGGGCCCGCACCGGGTAAAATTCACCTTCAAGGAGGATGTGCCGACCCGCGACCTGCCGCAGATGGTGGGGGGGCTCTCGATCTTCTCCAAGGCCGATTATGAGGCCAACGGCCGCGACCTGGAGGAAAACTCGCTGGAGCCCTTCCTCGGCTCCGGCCCCTATGTGCTCGACGAGCTGGACGTGGGCAAGCGCGCGGTCTACCGGCGCAATCCCGATTACTGGGGCGCCGATCTGCCGATCAACATCGGGCGCAACAATTTCGACCGTATCCGCCGCGAATATTACGCCGATTACAACGCCGCCTTCGAAGGGTTCAAGGCCGGCAACTACACGTTCCGCGATGAAGCCTCGTCAAAGATCTGGGCCACCGGCTATAATTTCCCCGGCGTGGAAAAGGGCTGGGTGAAAAAGGCCGAGCTTCCCGACGGGGCCATCGCCACCGGCCAGGCCTTCCTGATCAACCTGCGCCGCCCGCAGTTTCAGGATCCGCGTGTACGCCAGGCGATCGAGATGATGTTCAATTTCGAATGGTCCAACGAAACCCTGTTCTACGGCATCTACAGCCGCGTCGATTCCCTGTGGGAAAATAGCTATCTCGCCGCCGAGGGGCTGCCCTCGCCCGAAGAGCTGGCGATCCTCGAGCCGCTGGCCGAGCTTCTGCCCGAGGGGGTGCTGGATGGCCCGCCGGTCTCGCCCACCGTGTCTTCGGCCTCGCGCCAGCTCGACCGGGGCAACCTGCGCGCGGCCTCGGCCCTGCTCGACGAAGCGGGCTGGCCGGTCGGGGATGACGGCATCCGCCGCAACGCCGCCGGAGAGACGCTGCGGGTGGAGTTCCTGAACGACAGCCAGACCTTCGACCGGGTGATCAACCCCTATGTCGAGAACCTGCGCCGCCTCGGCGTCGACGCGCGGATGGAGCGGGTCGACAGTGCCCAGGCCACCAACCGCGAACGCAGCTATGATTTCGACATCATCACCGATCACCTGGCGATGGGTTATGTGCCGGGCAACGGGCTGAAACAGTATTTCGGCTCGGAAACCGCCGATACCTCGGTGTTCAACAAGATGGGCCTGAAAAGCGCGGCGGTGGACAGCCTGATCGACACCGTGATCGGGGCGGAAAGCAGCGAAGAGCTGATCGTGGCCGTCAAGGCGCTCGACCGGGTGCTGCGGGCCGAGCGGTTCCGCATCCCGCAGTGGTACAAGGATGCCTACACGGTGGCCTATTACGACATGTACGAACATCCCGATCCGCTGCCGCCCTATGCGCTGGGCCATCTGGATTTCTGGTGGTACAGTGCCGAAAAGGCAGAAAAACTGAAGGCCGCAGGGGCCTTCTGATAAAAAGAGCAGTAAAAGCCAATGGGCGCCTATATCCTTCGGCGGTTGTTGCTGATCATCCCGACGCTGATCGGCATCATGATCATCAACTTCACGCTTACCCAGTTTGTCCCCGGCGGGCCGATCGAACAGATCATCGCCCAGGTGCAGGGCGAGGGGGATGTGTTTCAGGGCATCGCCGGGGGCGGCGATGTCGGCGAGACGATGGGGCAGGCGGCGGCAGACCGCTATGTCGGCGCGCGCGGCTTGCCGCAGGATTTCCTGGATGATCTCGAGGTACAGATGGGCTTTGCCCGCATCGTCTGCGCCGAGGGCTATGAGGGCGCGCCGGATATCGCCGCGCCCGAATGCGAAAAGCAGGACATTCCGATCGTGGAACGCTTCCTGATCCTGATGGGCAATTACATCACCTTCGATTTCGGAGAGAGCTATTTCCGCTCGGTTTCGGTGATCGACCTGGTGATCGAGAAAATGCCCGTCTCGCTGACGCTGGGCCTGTGGTCGACGCTGATCGCCTATCTGGTCTCGCTGCCGCTGGGCATCCGCAAGGCCGTCAAGGACGGCACCCCGTTCGACACCTGGACAAGCGGCGCCATCATCCTGGGCTATGCCATCCCCGGCTTTCTCTTCGCCATCCTGCTGCTGGTGCTGTTCGCGGGCGGCTCGTATTTCCGCTGGTTCCCGCTGCGCGGCCTCACCTCCGACGGGTGGGAGGATTTCAGCCTGCTCCACAAGATCGGCGATTACTTCTGGCACATCACCCTGCCGGTCGTCGCCTCGACGATCTCGAGCTTCGCCACGCTGACGCTGCTGACCAAGAACTCCTTTCTGGACGAGATCAAGAAGCAATATGTGATCACCGCCCGCGCCAAGGGGCTGAGCGAGCGGGCCGTGCTCTATGGCCACGTCTTCCGCAACGCGATGCTGATCGTCATCGCCGGGTTTCCGGGCCTGTTCATCAGCGTCTTCTTCGGCGCCTCGATCATCATCGAAACCATCTTCTCGCTCGACGGGCTGGGCCGGCTGGGGTTCGAGGCCGCGGTGGCCCGCGATTACCCGGTGATCTTCGCCACGCTTTACGTGTTTGGCCTGATCGGGCTGCTGGTCGGGATCCTGTCGGATCTGATGTATGTGCTGGTCGATCCGCGCATCGATTTCGAAAGCAGGGAGACATGAGCATGTTCGCCCTCTCGCCGCTCAATCGCCGCCGCTGGCGCAACTTCACGCGCAACCGCCGCGCCTATTGGTCGCTGATCATCTTTTCGGTGCTGTTCGGCCTGTCGCTCTTCGCCGAGGTGCTGGCCAACGACAAGCCGATCCTCGTGCGCTATCGCGGCGAAACCTTCGTGCCGATCTACAATTTCTATCCCGAAACCGCCTTTGGCGGCGATCTGCGCACCGAGGCGGTCTACCGCGATA
Source organism: Actibacterium sp. EMB200-NS6 (assembly GCF_001305615.1). Lineage (GTDB taxonomy): Bacteria > Pseudomonadota > Alphaproteobacteria > Rhodobacterales > Rhodobacteraceae > Actibacterium_A > Actibacterium_A naphthalenivorans. The sequence goes on along the minus strand of NZ_CP010869.1, from coordinate 3,076,085 downwards.
TCGAAATCCAGTGCCTGATCGTCACCGGCGGCCTGCTCGAGTGCTGGGACGACCCCGAGGCGCTGATCGAGGATGCGCAGGACGGCGCCATCGCTGGCGCGCCGATCGAAAAAGGGTTCCTGCTGTGGCCGCCGATCCCCTACAGCTATGCCACGATCAACGATATCGGCGGCACCGCGCCCTCGGCCCCCGATCGGGATCACCTGCTGGGCACCGACGATACCGCGCGCGATGTGCTGGCGCGGGTGATCTACGGGTTCCGCCTGTCGATCATCTTCACCCTGATCGTGACCACGGTCGCCTCGGCCATCGGTATCGTCGCGGGGGCGGTGCAGGGGTTTTTCGGCGGCTGGACCGACCTGATCTTTCAGCGGATCATCGAGATCTGGACATCGACCCCCCAGCTTTACATCATCATCATCCTGTTCGCGATCCTCGGGCGCAGCTTCTGGCTGCTGGTGTTCCTGACGGCGCTGTTCGGCTGGCCCGCGCTGGTGGGCGTGGTGCGGGCCGAATTCCTGCGGGCGCGCAATTTCGAATATGTCCGCGCCGCGCGCGCGCTGGGGGTGTCGAACCGGGTGATCATGTTCCGGCACATGCTGCCCAATGCCATGGTCGCCACGCTGACCATGCTGCCCTTCCTGATCACCGGCGGCATCGGCACGCTGGCCTCGCTCGATTTCCTCGGCTTCGGCCTGCCGTCCTCGGCCCCGTCGCTGGGCGAACTGACGCTGCAGGCCAAGCAGAACCTGCAGGCGCCCTGGCTGGCCTTCACCGCCTTTGTCACCTTCGCGCTGATGCTGTCGCTGCTGGTGTTCATCTTCGAAGGGGTGCGCGACGCGTTCGACCCCAGAAAGACCTTTCAATGAGCGGTGTGTTGCAGGTCCGCGACCTGAACGTCAGCTTCCGGCAGGACGGGCGCGATCATGTCGCCGTCAGGGGCGTGTCCTTTGATGTGAACCGGGGCGAAACCGTCGCGCTGGTCGGTGAAAGCGGGTCGGGCAAATCCGTCACCGCGCTTTCCACCGTGTCGCTGCTGCCCGAAAGCGCCAGCGTCAGCGGCTCTGTCACCTATGACGGCGATCAGATGGTGGGGGCCGATGCGGCCCGGCTGCGCGCGGTGCGCGGCAATGACATCAGCTTCATCTTTCAGGAGCCGATGACGTCGCTCAACCCGCTGCACACGCTGGAAAAGCAACTGGCCGAAAGCATCGTGCTGCATCAGGGCCTGCGCGGCCCGGCGGTGCGGGCGCGGATACTCGAACTGCTGGAAAAGGTCGGCATCCGTGATCCCGAAAGCCGGCTGGGCGCCTATCCGCACCAGCTTTCGGGCGGGCAGCGGCAGCGCGTGATGATCGCCATGGCGCTGGCCAACGGTCCGGGCCTGCTGATCGCGGACGAACCGACCACCGCGCTGGACGTGACCATCCAGGCCCAGATCCTCGAGCTTCTGGCCGGGCTGAAGCGCGAAGAGGGGATGAGCATGCTGTTCATCACCCATGACCTTGGCATCGTGCGCAAGATTGCCGACAGGGTCTGCGTGATGAAGGATGGCGAGATCGTCGAATCCGGGCCGACCTCCCGTATTTTCGACGATCCGCAGCACCCCTATACAAAGATGCTGCTGGCGGCAGAGGCGGCGGGCCTGCCCGGTCCGGTGCCCGAAGGCGCCCCCGAGGTGCTGCGCACCGATGCGCTGCGCATCTGGTTTCCGATCCAGCGCGGGCTGATGCGGCACGTCGCGGGCCATGTGAAGGCGGTGAACGAGGCGTCGATCTCGGTGCGGGCCGGCGAAACGCTGGGCGTGGTCGGCGAAAGCGGCTCCGGCAAGACCACGCTGGCGCTGGCGATCATGCGGCTTATCTCTTCCGAAGGGGGGATTCATTTCGACGGGCAGGATATCCAGGGCTGGAAAACCCGGCAGCTTCGCCCGCTGCGCCGCGACATGCAGATCGTGTTTCAGGATCCGTTCGGCTCTCTCTCGCCGCGGATGACGGTGGAACAGATCGTGGCCGAGGGGCTGGGCGTGCACGGGGTCGAGAAGGGCCAGGACAAGCGCCGGATGGTGGCCGACATCCTGACAGAGGTCGGTATGGACCCGGCGATGATGCACCGCTACCCGCATGAGTTTTCCGGCGGCCAGCGACAGCGCATCGCCATCGCCCGCGCGATGATCCTGCGGCCCAGGCTTCTGGTGCTCGACGAGCCGACCTCGGCGCTCGACATGACGGTGCAGGTGCAGATCGTAGAGCTGTTGCGGCGGCTGCAGCAGAAGTACCGGCTCGCCTATCTGTTCATCAGCCACGATCTGAAGGTGGTGCGCGCGCTGTCGCACAAGGTGATCGTGATGAAACAGGGCGATATCGTCGAGTCGGGCGACAGCCACACGATCTTCAACAATCCGCAATCGGCCTATACGCGCACATTGATGCAGGCGGCCTTCGATCTGAAGCCGGGGCAGGCGCTGGAGGCGTAACCGCGCGCCCGCTGCGGCTCAGATGGCCGAGCTGTGGCCCGCGTTCGACAGGTCATAGGCATCGAAGCCGCGCGCGATCATCCGGGTCAACGGCCGGGCATGGGGCGGAATGGCGAAGCCGCCGGATCTCAGGTCGATCATGTCGGGAAATCCGCTGGCAACCGTGCGGAACAGCTCTTTCAGCTTTTCCTCGGCGATGCCGAACCGCGCCCTGATCTCGGCCGCGTCGATGCGGAAGTCGCACATCAGCGCCTCGATCAGCCGCGCGCGCAGCCTGTCATCCTCGCTGAACACATGGCCGCGCCCGGTGGCGAAACGGCCCTCGCGGATGCGCCCGGTATATTCCGAGGTCGCGGGCAGGTTCTGGGCATAGCCCTCGGGAAAGCGCGAGATCGAAGAGGCGCCAAGCCCGATCAGCACCTCCGACGTGTCATCGGTATAGCCCTGAAAATTCCGCCGCAGCCGCCCCGTGCGCTGGGCGATCTCCAGCCCGTCGCCGGCGCGGGCGAAATGGTCGATCCCGATTTCGTGGTAATTGTCCCACAAGAACAGCCGCCGGGCGGTTTCGAACAGGCCCAGCCGCTCTTCCGGGGTCGGCAGCGCCTCCGACGGGATCATCTGCTGGCGCTTGGCCATCCACGGCACATGGGCATAGCCGTAGAGCGCCACCCGGTCGGGCGCGAGCGTAAGCAGCTTCTGCACGCTGTCGGCGATCCGCTCCTTGGTCTGGTGGGGCAGGCCGAACAGGATATCCGCGTTCAGGCTGGCGATGCCGCGGTCGCGGATCATCTGCGCCGCGTCGCGCGTCACCTCATAGCTTTGAATGCGCCCGATGACCGATTGAATCTCGGGGTCGAAATCCTGCACCCCGATCGAGGCGCGGTTCATCCCCGCCGCCGCCAGCGCGTCGAGCCGGCCGGCGTCGATCTCGTTCGGGTCGATCTCGACCGAGAATTCGGCGTTTTCGGCAAGCGGCAGCACGGCGAAGATCGCATCCGCCAGTTCGCGCATCATGTCGGCCGACAAAAGCGTGGGCGTGCCGCCACCCCAATGCAGCCGCGCCAGGCGCAGCCCCTCGGGCAGGCGGCGGCCAAGCTGCGCGATCTCTTCCTTCAGCGTATCCAGATAGGCCCGCACCGGCCCGACGCTGCGCGTTCCCTGTGTCCGGCAGGCGCAAAACCAGCACAAACGGCTGCAGAACGGAACGTGGATATAAAGGGAAACCTGCGACGCGGGCGGGATCTGGTCGATCCACCCCCCAAAGGCAGCCTCGTCCACCGACGCGGAAAAATTTGGTGCCGTAGGGTAACTGGTATACCTTGGGACACGCGCGTCAAATAGACCGAGCCGCATAAGTTGCGATTCTATAGTCATTGACTTACGTGTATGGGTGGAAAACGGTCACAACTTTGATCGAAATCAAGTGAGACACCGCGATGGCACTACAAGAAAATGTCCGCACACATATAGATTGTGGCGACTGCCCGATTCGCCACCGTGCCGTGTGCGCGCGCTGCGAATCGGATGAGCTGAAGCTTCTGGAAGAGATGAAGTACTACCGGACCTACGAGGCCGGTCAGACCGTCATCTGGTCGGGTGACAAGATGGATTTCGTCGCGTCGGTCGTCGAGGGGATCGCCACGCTGACCCAGACCATGGAAGACGGCCGCACCCAGATGGTGGGCCTGCTGCTGCCCTCCGATTTCGTCGGCCGCCCCGGCCGCGACCAGGCCGCCTATGACGTCACCGCGACCACCCGCCTGACCATGTGCTGTTTCCGCAAGAAGCCTTTCGAAGACATGATGATGAACACGCCGCATATCGGCCAGCGCCTGCTCGAGATGACGCTGGACGAGCTGGACGCGGCCCGCGAATGGATGCTGCTTCTGGGCCGCAAGACCGCGCGGGAAAAGATCGCCAGCCTGCTGGCCATCATCGCCCGCCGCGATGCCACGCTGAAACTCTCCAACTCCCGCGGCCAGGTCGTGTTCGACCTGCCGCTGACGCGTGAGGCGATGGCCGATTACCTGGGCCTCACGCTGGAAACCGTCAGCCGCCAGATCTCCGCGCTCAAGCGCGATGGCGTGATCGAACTCGAAGGCAAGCGCCACGTCACCGTTCCCGACATGGAGCGCCTGCTGGACGAAACCGGCGATGATACGGACGGCGGCGTTTTCGCCTGAAAAGCCGCCGGCCGCTGTGTCAGCGGCCCGGTCAGTGGGCCATCAGCACCGGAACCTCGGCGTTTTCCAGCATGCTGCGGGTCGCGCCGCCAAGGATCGCCTCGCGGAAACGCGAATGGCCGTAGGCGCCCATCACCACCATGTCGGCCTCGATATCCTGCACATGGCGGTTCAGCACGTCTGAAATGCGCGGCATGGTCTTGGCCAGCACCGCGATCTCGGCCCGCACCCCGTGGCGGCCCAGCATCTGCGACAGCAGCCCGCCGGGGTCCGACCGGTCCGGCCCGTGCTGCGGCGGGTCGATGACGGTGATGTTCACCACATCCGCCGCCTGCAGCATCGGCAGCGCCGCGCGCACGGCGGCAAGCGCTTCCGTGCTTTCGTTCCAGGCAACGACGACGCGCTGGCCCATCGCATCCGCGTCGGTCTTGGGCGGGATGATCAGAACCGGCGCGCGGCCGTCGAACAGCGCCGCCTCCACCGTTGCCTCGTCCTCGATGCCCTTTCCCTCGCCATAGGGTTTGGGAACCACCACGAGATCGGAAAACCGCGCCCGATGCGCCACCAGGTTCGACAGGCCGGCAATCTGCGCCACCGCCGCCTCGGATGACCAGCGCACGGTTTCCGGCGCCATCCGCGCCCGCACCGCCTTTTCGATCGCGGCGGAATCCTCCTGCGCCTTCTTCAGGGTTTCCTGCAGCAGCATCGCATTCGCGCCGGCGTAGTAATAGCCGGTCTGCGTCCGGTCGATGCCCAGACACAGGATATCCAGATGAGCATCTTCACGCGTGGCAAGCTGGATCGCCTGATCAAGCACGGCGGTTTCAAGTTTTGGGTCGGTCACAACCGTCAGAATCGTCTTGTAAGCCACCGGAACACTCCTTTGGGACTGGTTGACATCCTAGACATAACCTATCCCTGCGACGAATTGGCAGCCTTGACCGAGATCAACCGGCAACCCATGGCGCATTGACATGGATCAAGGTTGCCGCCGGCCCGGAGCGGCATACCACAAAATGTGGAAAATTGCCCCGTGCCGGGACGAATCGGAACGGGAAGGACGAAGGGACGCAGGATGTGGGATTATCTTAAACTGGCCATATTTGGCATTATCGCGCTGCTTGCCGCGATCGCTGCCAACTATGCCCGCGATGCCGCCTATCTGGTGAACGCGCTGACGGTGATGCTGGTCGCCGGCGGCATGTTCCTGTGGACGGTACGCACCACCGGAGAGCCGAAACCGGCGCCGGATACCGGCTACATGGACGGCGTCGTGCGGGCCGGTGTCATCGCCACCGCCTTCTGGGGCGTCGTCGGCTTTGCCGTGGGCACGTTCATCGCATTCCAGCTTGCCTTTCCGGCGCTGAACTTCGACTGGGCACAGGGCTATTCGAACTTCGGGCGGCTGCGCCCGCTGCACACCTCGGCGGTGATCTTCGCCTTTGGCGGCAACGCCCTGATCTGCACGTCCTTCTACGTGGTTCAGCGTACCTCGGCGGCGCGGCTGTGGGGCGGCAACGCCGGCTGGTTCGTCTTCTGGGGCTACAACCTGTTCATCGTGCTGGCCGCCACCGGCTATCTGCTGGGCGCCACCCAATCCAAGGAATACGCCGAGCCCGAATGGTACGTCGACTGGTGGCTGACCATCGTCTGGGTCACCTATCTGGCCGTGTTCATGGGCACGATCTTCAAGCGCAAGGAAAAGCACATCTACGTGGCGAACTGGTTCTACCTGAGCTTCATCGTCACCATCGCCATGCTGCATGTGGTCAACAACCTCAGCGTTCCGGTGTCGATCTTCGGCTCCAAGTCGGTGCAGGTCTTCGCCGGTGTGCAGGACGCGATGACCCAGTGGTGGTACGGCCATAACGCCGTGGGCTTCTTCCTGACCGCGGGCTTTCTGGGGATGATGTATTACTTCGTGCCGAAACAGGCCGAACGCCCCGTCTATTCCTACAAACTGTCGATCATCCACTTCTGGGCGCTGATCTTCCTGTATATCTGGGCCGGTCCGCACCACCTGCACTACACCGCGCTGCCCGACTGGGCCTCGACGCTGGGCATGGTGTTCTCGATCATGCTGTGGATGCCGTCCTGGGGGGGGATGATCAACGGCCTGATGACGCTTTCGGGCGCATGGGACAAGCTGCGCACCGATCCGATCATCCGCATGATGGTGGTCTCCGTCGGCTTCTACGGCATGTCCACCTTCGAGGGCCCGATGATGTCGATCAAGGCGGTCAACAGCCTGTCGCACTACACCGACTGGACGATCGGCCACGTGCATTCCGGCGCGCTTGGCTGGAACGGCATGATCACCTTCGGCGCGCTCTACTTCCTGGTGCCCAAACTGTGGAACCGCGAGCGGCTCTACAGCCTCTCCATGGTCTCCTGGCACTTCTGGCTGGCGACGATCGGCATCGTGCTCTACGCCTCGTCGATGTGGGTGTCGGGCATCATGGAAGGCCTGATGTGGCGCGAAGTCGACGCGCAGGGCTTCCTGGTGAACTCCTTCGCCGACACCGTGGCCGCCAAATTCCCGATGTACGTGGTGCGTGGGCTGGGCGGGGTGCTCTACCTTGCCGGCGGCATCATCATGTGCGTCAACCTGTGGAAAACCGTCACCTCGGTTTCGGCGAAAGCCGAAGCGCCCGGTGTGGTTCCGGCTGAATAAGGACGACAGCAATGGCTATCCTCGACAAACATAAAATCATCGAGAAGAACGCGTCGCTGCTTCTGGTGTTCAGCTTTCTGGTCGTGACCATCGGCGGGATCGTGGAAATCGCACCGCTCTTCTACCTCGAAAACACCATCGAAGAGGTCGAAGGCGTGCGCCCCTATTCGCCGCTGGAACTGGCCGGGCGTGATGTCTACGTCCGCGAGGGCTGCTATGTCTGCCACAGCCAGATGATCCGCCCGATGCGCGACGAGGTGGAGCGTTACGGCCACTACAGCCTCGCCGCGGAATCGATGTATGACCATCCGTTCCAGTGGGGCTCCAAACGCACCGGGCCCGATCTGGCCCGCGTGGGCGGCCGCTATTCCGACGAATGGCACGTGGATCACCTGCGCAACCCGCAGTCGGTCGTGCCGGAATCGGTGATGCCGAAATACGCCTTCCTCGAGCGCAAGATGATCGACGGCAAGTATATCGCCGACTCGATGAAGACGCATCGCGTGGTGGGCGTGCCCTATACCGACGAGATGCTGGAAAACGCGGTGGCCGATTTCACCGTCCAGATCGACCCCTGGGGCGATACCGACGGTCTGCTCGAGCGTTATCCGGGTGCGCAGGTGCGCAACTTCGACGGCGCGCCGGGCATCTCGGAAATGGATGCGCTGATCGCCTATCTGCAAATGCTCGGCACGCTGGTTGATTTCTCGACCTTCGAGCCTGTGGCGAACCGGTAGGGGGCGAAGATGGATACCTATTCCCTGCTTCGCATGTTCGCCGACAGCTGGGCGCTGCTTGCCCTGGCGCTGTTCTTCGTCGGCATGATCATCTGGGTCTTCCGCCCCGGCAGCACCGCCGAACATCTGGACAGCGCGAACATCCCGTTCCGCCACGAGAAGAAACCCGCCTGCGACGACGAAAAGAACGGCGCGCATATCAAGGAGGCGCGGACATGAGTACCGACAAGACCAACAACAAACCCGGAGAGGTCGAAACCACCGGCCATTCCTGGGACGGGATCGAAGAGTTCAACAACCCGCTGCCGCGCTGGTGGCTCTGGACCTTCTATGCCTGCATCGTCTACGCGCTGCTCTATTCGATCGCCTATCCGGCCTGGCCCCTGGTCAAAAAGGCCACGCCCGGCATCCTGGGCTATTCGACCCGCGCCAACGTGGCCAAGGAAATCGAGCGGTTCGACGCGATGAACGCCCCGATCGAGGCCAGGCTGGTCAGCGCCGAGCTGACCGAGATCCCCGGCGACCCGGAGCTGATGAACTATTCGGTCAACGCCGGCGCCGCCGTGTTCCAGACCTGGTGCGCCCAGTGCCACGGCTCGGGTGCGGCCGGGGTACAGGCGTCGGGCTATCCCAACCTGCTGGATGACGACTGGCTGTGGGGCGGCACGATCGAAGATATCCACCTGACCATCACACATGGTATCCGGAACGAGCAGGACCCCGATGCCCGCTATTCCGAGATGCCCGTGTTCGGCGAGATCCTTGAGGAGGGAGAGATCGCCCAGGTCGTGCAATATGTCCGGAAACTCTCGGGCCAGGATCACGACGCGGCGCTCGCCGCGCCTGGCGAGACGGTGTTCCTGGACAATTGCGCGGCCTGCCATATGGAAGACGGCACCGGTGACAGGTTCCAGGGCGCGCCCAACCTGACCGACGCGATCTGGCTCTACGGCGGCAGCGAGGACGCGATCACCTTTACCGTCACCAACGCCCGGTTCGGGGTCATGCCGACATGGCAGGCCCGGCTGAGCGAGGCCGACATCCGCGCCGTGGCCACCTATGTCCACCAGCTTGGCGGCGGCGAGTAAAACGGCTTCCGGGGGGCGCAAGCCCCCCGGTTGAAAGCACCGGTCCCCATCCTGTTCGCGCGTTTCCAGGGGGCCGGTGCGATTATTCCGGCAAATCGCAGGGCGGGCAGGCAAGGCGCGCGGCGGGAAACCGCGGCTTGACGCAAATCAAGGTCGGCTTCCCCGGCGGCACATAACATGGGAATACAACAGGGGGACCCAAGCTCCCGGTTGAAAACACCGGCCCCCGTCCTGTTCGCGCGTTTCCAGGGGGCCGGTGTTTATTTTCTACCGGACAAGGCCGGTTCTGTCCACCCGCGGGCCATGCTGGCGCGGCATCCTGACTTTGCGATACACCTTTGACTTAGGTCAATGTGACGCCCCCGTATCGCTGCGACAAGGGCCGAACCGCGAACAGGAGCCGGAGCACGTCCGTGAGCACGACAGAACCTACCGAAGAACCCCTCTATTCCGCGCGCGAACCGATTTTTCCGCGCCGTGTCAGCGGCCCGTTCCGTACCCTCAAATGGTGGCTGATGGCCCTGACCTTGGGCATCTACTACCTGACCCCGTGGGTCCGCTGGGATCGCGGCCCCAACCTGCCCGATCAGGCGGTGCTGGTGGATCTGGCCGACCGGCGCTTCTTCATGTTCTGGATCGAGATCTGGCCGCATGAATTCTACTTCGTCGCCGGGCTGCTGATCATGGCGGGGCTGGGGTTGTTCCTGTTCACCTCGGCGCTGGGGCGGGTGTGGTGCGGCTATGGCTGCCCGCAAACGGTCTGGACCGATCTGTTCATCCTTGTCGAGCGCTGGGTCGAAGGCGACCGCAACAAGCGCGTCAAGCTGTGGAATGCACCCTGGGACGCGCGCAAGGCGCGGCTGCGGATCACCAAATGGGCGCTGTGGCTGATGATCGCCGTGGCCACCGGCGGCGCCTGGGTGTTCTATTTCACCGACGCGCCGACGCTGCTGCGCAACCTCGTCACCCTCGATGCCAGCCCCGTGGCCTATGGCACCATCGCGGTGCTGACCCTGACAACCTTCACCTTCGGCGGTTTCATGCGCGAACAGGTGTGCATCTACATGTGTCCCTGGCCGCGCATCCAGGCCGCGATGATGGACGAAGACACCCTGACCGTCGCCTATCGCGACTGGCGCGGAGAGCCGCGCGGCAAACACCGCAAGGCCGCCGATGCCGATCAGCTCGGCGATTGCATCGATTGCAACGCCTGCGTCAACGTCTGCCCCATGGGCATCGACATCCGCGACGGGCAACAGCTTGCCTGCATCACCTGCGCGCTGTGCATCGACGCCTGCGACGACGTGATGGACAAGATCGGCAAGCCGCGCGGGCTGGTCGACTACATGGCCCTGACCGACGAGCCGCGCGAGCGCGCGGGGAAGCCGCCGAAATCGGTCTGGAAACATGTCTTCCGTCCCCGCACCATCCTTTACACCGCGCTGTGGTCCTCGGTGGGCGTGGCGCTTCTGGTGGCGCTGTTCATCCGCTCCGAGGTGGATCTGACCGTGTCGCCGGTGCGTAACCCGACCTTCGTCACCCTGTCCGACGGGTCGATCCGCAACACCTATGACGTGCGCCTGCGCAACAAGCAGGGCGAGGATCGGGCATTTTTGGTCACTGCGACATCGGATGCCGAATTCATCGTTGATCTGGAAGGCTCGGGCGATCAAACTGTGATCGTGCCCGCCGACGCGACCAAACTGCAGCGCGTCTACGTCACCGCCCCCGCAGGCAGCGCCGCCGCGCAATCGGCCCGCACCGATCTGCAGATCTGGGTCGAGGATGTGGAAGCGCAGGAGCGCGCCTCTGCCGGCACCGTGTTCAACGGGAGAGAGCAATGACCGACAAGCCGCTGACCGGGCGCACCGTTCTGATCATCACGGTATCGGCCTTTTCGGTGATCATCGGCGTCAACCTCGTGATGGCCTTTCTGGCCGTCGACACCTTTCCCGGGCTGGAGGTCAAGAACTCCTACGTCGCCAGTCAGGAGTTCGACACCCGCCGCGACGCGCAGGAGGGGCTGGGCTGGGTCGTCGACAGCGGCTATGCCGAGGGCGAGCTGGTGCTGAACTTCCGCCAGGCCAATGGCGGCACCGTGGTGCCCAGGGATTTCACCGTTCTGATCGGCCGCACCACCGAAGCGCGCGATGACATCCGGCCGGAATTCACCGGCTATGCCGGCCGCTACACCGCGCCGGTGACGCTGGGGCGCGGCAAATGGATGATGCTGCTCGAGGCGACCGCCGAAGACGGCACGCCCTTCCGCCAGCGGCTGGATCTTTTCGTGAAGGGCTGACCGCATGACCGCCGCCTTCCCCCCCCGCCCGGCTGCCTGCCCGGCCTGCGCCGTCGCCCCGGCCGCCGAGGCATTGGCAAAGGCCGACGACCCCACCGAGGCGCGGCTGCTGCTGTCACTGCCGACGATCCATTGCGCGGGCTGCATCTCTGCCGTGGAACGCGGGCTGGCCGCCGAACCGGGCGTCCGTTCGGCCCGGGTGAACCTGACGCTGAAACGCGTCAGCGTCGAGGCCGAGCCCGACGTCACCGCCGCCGGCCTGATCGCCGTGCTCGACCGTCTGGGCTATGAGGCGCATGAGCTTGATCCCGGCATGCTGTCGGCCACCGCCACCGACAAGGCCGGGCGCGACATCCTGATGCGGCTGGCCGTGGCGGGCTTTGCGATGATGAACGTGATGCTGCTGTCGGTCGCCGTCTGGTCGGGCGCCGCTGACGCCACGCGCGACCTGTTCCACTGGGTCTCCGCCGCCATCGCCCTGCCCACCATCGCGTTCTCGGCCCAGCCCTTCTTTCGCAACGCCTGGGGCGCGCTCGCGGCGAAACGGCTGAACATGGATGTGCCGATCTCGCTGGCGATCCTGCTGGCCGCCGGCATGTCGCTCTACGAGGTGACGCAATCGGGCGCCCATGCCTATTTCGACGCGGCCCTGTCGCTGACCTTCTTCCTGCTGGCGGGCCGCTATCTCGATCACCGCACCCGCGCCGTGGCCCGTTCCGCAGCCGAGGAGCTGGCGGCGCTCGAAGTGCCGCGCGCCCTGAAGATCACCGATACGGGCGAGCAGACCGTTTCCATCGCCGAACTGGCGGTGGGCGATATCGTCCGGGTGAAACCCGGCGCGCGCGTGCCCGTGGATGGCGTGATCACCGACGGGCAGTCGGAAATCGACCGTTCGCTTCTGACCGGCGAAAGCCTGCCCGCCTTCGCCGGGGCGGGCACCGTGGTCTGCGCCGGCGAGGTCAACCTGACCGGCCCGCTCTCGGTGCGGGTGACGGCGGCGGGCGAGGACAGCTCGCTGCACCGCATGGCCGATCTGGTGGCGATGGCCGAAAGCGCGCGCAACCGCTATACCTCGCTGGCCGACAGGGCCGCGCGGATCTATGCGCCGGGGGTGCATCTGCTGTCGCTCTTCGCCTTCATCGGCTGGCTGGTGCAATCGGGCGGCGATGTGCGGCTGGCGCTGAACATCGCGGTGGCGGTGCTGATCATCACCTGCCCCTGCGCGCTCGGTCTGGCCGTGCCGGCGGTCACGACGGCGGCCTCCGGGCGGCTCTTCAAGCGCGGCATGCTGATCAAGGACGGCACCGCGCTGGAACGTCTGGCAGAGGTCGATACCGTGGTCTTCGACAAGACCGGCACCCTGACCCTCGGCGCACCCGAGGCCACCAATCTGGGCGATCACCCCCGGCGCGAGCTGGAGGTGGCGCTGGCGCTGGCCGCAGGATCGGCGCATCCGCTGGCCGCCGCGCTGGCCGATGCGGCACGCCGGGCGGGCATTCAGCCCGCACGGGTGACCGATGTGCACGAGGTGCCGGGCTACGGCGTCGAAGGGACATGGGCGGGCGAGACGGTGCGCTTTGGCCGGGCGGGATGGCTGGGCGCCGAACCGGGCCGCAACACGGCGGCCTGGCTGCGCATCGGCGCGGCGGCCCCGATCGAATTCACCTTCGCCGACAGCCTGCGCCCCGGCGCCGAAGAGGCGGTGCGCGCCCTGCGCGCGCAGGGCAAGGCGGTGCATCTGATCTCGGGCGATGCCGAGGGGCCGGTGGCGGATATGGCCGCGCGGCTGGGGATCGAAAACTGGGTGGCCGGGGCGCTGCCCGCCGACAAGGCCGCGCGGGTGCGCGCGCTGGGCGATGCGGGCCACCGGGTGCTGATGGTGGGCGACGGGCTGAACGACACGGCGGCGCTGACGGCGGCGTATGTCTCGGTGTCGCCGGCGACGGCGCTGGATGCGGCACGGGTCGCGTCGGACATCGTGCTGCTGGGCGCGGATCTGGCGCCGCTGGCCGAGGCGGCGGTAACGGCGAAAAAGGCGACGCGGCGGATCAAGGAGAATTTCACCATCGCCGCGCTTTACAACATGATCGCGGTGCCGATCGCGCTTCTGGGCTTTGCCACGCCGCTGGCGGCGGCGCTTGCGATGTCGGCCTCTTCGATCAGCGTGTCGCTGAACGCGCTGCGGCTGCGGTCCTGACATGCAGATTCTGGTTTACCTGATCCCGATCTCGCTGTTTCTGGGCGGGCTGGGGCTGGCGGCGTTCTTCTGGGCGCTGCGCAGCCGGCAGTTCGACGACCCCGAGGGCGACAGCCGGCGCATCCTGAGCGATGACTGGGACGATCAGCCCAGACCCTGAGCACGCCGCCGGATCGAGGCCCGTTCCGGGCCACGGCTTCATGCGCCCTGCGGGCGCGAGTCTGCCTCCGGCGGGGATATTTCGGGAAAGATGAAGGGGCCGGCCGTCAGGACGGGCCGAACGTATCGCAATCGGAGCCGTAGGCCTGAAGGCGGCGGCAGGCAAGTGCGGCCTGTTCCTTGGTCATGCCCACGAAATTGGCATCGAACCCGCGGCTGGAGCGGTTGACCTTGCGCAGGGCTTCGTCCAGCGCGCCGAGCTCCTTGAGCGCGGTTTCCAGCAGCACGCGCTCTGCCTCGTACTGGGTGCCGTAGCGGCCGACGTTGATGCCCCAGTGGCGCCCGCTCGAGCTGGACATGCGGGTCACGACCTCTGGCGCCTCCGGCGGGGCGGTCATCGCGACGGCCGGGGTGGCGGTGGCGACGGCGGGGCGGGGTTTGGGCGGGATCGCCGGGATGGAGACGGCGGCCAGTTCAAGAGTGGCGCTTTCGGGGGCAGGGGGCGCAGCGGCGGCAGCGGGGGTGCTGTTGGCCAGCTCCACCGCATCGCGGATATCGTCGCGCAGGGCGATGAGCAGTTCCTGCGGCATCTCGGCGGCGCCGGTTCCGGGCCGGGTTCTGGGCCGGGTCGAGCTGCTGAGCGTCGTGGCCACGCGGATGGTTGCGCCGGATTTGCCGCTGCCGAGATAGGGCGGGCGCGCCGGTTTGCGCACCGCCACCCGGGTGGGGGCGCGGCTGAAGCCCAGATCGAGCAGTTCGGCCACCTGCGCGTTGCGCGTGGCCGAGGAGCGGCCGCCGAACACGGTGGCGATGATGCGCTCGCCGCCCCGTTCGGCCGAGGCCACCAGATTGAACCCGGCGGCGCGGGTGTAGCCGGTCTTGATGCCGTCGGCGCCCTTGTAGCTGGACAGGAAGCGGCGGTTGGAGCTGGCCACCTGCTTGATCCCCGCATCGGTGGTGATGCGCGAGAACAGGTTGTAGTAATCGGGATAGTCGTAGAACAGGTGCCGCCCCAGCGTCGTCATGTCGCGCGCGGTCGACAGATGGCCGTCCTCGGTCAGGCCGTTGGCGTTCTTGAAGGTTGTCCTGCTCATCCCCAGGGCCTTGGCGGTGCGGTTCATGCGGCGGGCGAAGGCGGCTTCGCTGCCCTCGATCGCCTCGCCGATGGCGGTGGCCGCGTCATTGGCCGATTTCACCGCCGCCGCCCGGATCAGATAGCGCAGCTTGATCGTCTGCCCGGCGCGCAGGCCCAGCTTGGAGGGCGGTTCGGCCGCGGCATTTTGCGAGATGCGCACAGCGGTATCGAGCGAGATCTCGCCATTCTCGATCGCCTCGAACGCGATGTAGAGCGTCATCATCTTGGTCAGCGAGGCGGGGTGCAGCGGGGTATCGGCGTTGCGCGAATGCAGCACCTCGCCCGAACGCGCGTCGATCACCATCGCCGCATAGGGCGCGGCCATGCCCGGCATCGTGCCGGCCACCATCACGAACCCGAGAAAAATGAAAATAAGCCCTTGGCGGGCGCACTGTCCCAATATCTGCACGGCTAACGCCTTTTACTGCCTCGCGCCGCCGGATTTTTCCGGTCGGCTTTTTCTTGATTGAGTGCAGCGTACCACAAGGCAAGGCCCCGGAAAACACCAAATATTCAAGGTGTTTGCGAGCGAAGCTTACGTGTGGCCAACATCTTGGGGCGGGCCGCCGGGCAGCCACCAGATGTCAGGCCAGCTCCTCGATCAGCCGGGGCAGATTTTTCAGATCGGGCAGTTCGCGGAACCGGGGCCGGGCCAGCGGCGGTTCGGCATGTTCCAGCGCCCAGGTTATGCCGTGCGGCACGAACACGCCCCAGGCCCCGGCCTCCAGCGCCGGAATCACGTCCGAGCGCAGCGAGTTGCCGACCATCATCGCCCGGTCCGCGCCGTCGCCGTGACGCGCGAAGATATCGGCATAGATCGCGGCGGTCTTGTTCGAGACGATCTCGACCCCGTCGAACAGCTCGCCCAGCCCCGATTGCGCCAGCTTGCGCTCCTGGTCCAGCAGGTCGCCCTTGGTGATCAGCAGGATGCGGAACCGGGGCGCCAGATCCTCGATCGCCGCGCGGGCGTGGGGCAGCAGCTCGATCGGGTGGTTCAGCATGTCCTGCCCGGCCGCCAGCAGCTTGCCGATCACGGCGGCGGGCACGCGCTCTTCGGTCACCTCGATGGCGGTTTCGATCATCGACAGCACGAACCCCTTCACGCCGAACCCGTAATGCCCGAGGTTGCGCTTTTCCGCCGCCAGCAGCCGCGCCTGAAGATGGTCCGGCTCGGCGAAATCGGCCAGAAGCTCGGCGAATCGCTCCTGGGTCATGCGGAAGAACTGTTCGTTCTGCCAGAGCGTGTCATCCGCATCGAAGCCGATTGTGGTCAGGTTCCGGGGCATTTTTGCCGGTCTCCTTCGGTCCAGGGGCCAGTTCGGGGCCCGCATCGCCCCCGCCCCCTTTTCAGATGGGCCTTGTGCCATATATATGTGGTCGCAAGACGAAACCATCCGAAACATGCGGAGCGAGAGTGTGGTCAGACGCCATCCTCATATGATGTCCGACAAGAAGGGCCAGACGGATGATGACGCGGGCGTCATCACCAAGACCCGTCCGAAAACGGAACGGCCGCCGCTCTACAAGGTGCTGATCCTGAATGACGACTACACGCCGATGGAATTCGTCGTGCATGTGCTGGAGCGGTTCTTCGGCCTCAGCCACACCCAGGCGTTCGAGCTGATGCTGACGGTCCACAAAAAGGGGCTGGCGGTGGTCGGGGTCTTCTCCTTCGAAGTGGCCGAGACGAAAGTGGCGCAGGTGATGGATTTCGCCCGCCGCCATCAGCATCCGCTGCAATGCACGATGGAAAAGGAATAGGGCGCCGCGCGCCCGCTCATGCGTGACAGCCGACTTACCCTTGCGCTTGCTGGCCTGCCGCTGCCCGGTGAAGGTGCGATTGCCGTGTTCCGGCCGCGCGCCGATGCCGATCTGTCGGCGCTTCCCAAGGATCGCGTGCATATCATTCAGGGCTTCCGGCCCGATCATGATGCCTGGGCCGCGCGCGGCTATCGCTGTTCGGCCACGGCCGAAGGCCCCTATGCCGCCGCGCTGGTCTGCGTGCCCCGCGCCAAGGCCGAGGCCCGCGCGCTGGTGGCCGAGGCGGTGGCCCTGACAGGCGGCGGCCCGGTTCTGGTAGACGGGCAAAAGACCGACGGTGTCGACAGCCTGTTCCGCGATTGCCGCAAACGCGCTGAAGTGGGCGCGCCGCTGTCGATGGCGCATGGCAAGCTGTTCCGGCTCATCGCGGATGCCGACGCCTTTGCCGACTGGGCCCCCGATGGGCCGACCCGCCTTGCCGAAGGTTTCTGTACCGCGCCGGGCGTGTTTTCCGCCGATGGCGTCGATCGCGGCTCCGCCATGCTGGCGGCGGCGCTGCCCGCGCGGCTGAAGGGGCGGGTGGCCGATCTGGGCGCCGGCTGGGGCTATCTGTCGGCGCAGGCGCTCACCCGGCCCGACATCACCGAGATTCATCTGATCGAGGCCGAGCATGCCGCGCTGGCCTGCGCAAAGGCCAATATCACCGATCCGCGTGCCCGGTTCCACTGGGCCGACGCCACGCAGTTCCAGCCCGAAACGCTGTTCGATGTGGTCATCTCCAACCCGCCGTTCCACACCAGCCGCACCGCCGAGCCGGCGCTTGGCGTGGCGTTCCTCGCCGCCGCCGCGCGGATGCTCACGCCCGCCGGTCAGCTTTGGGTGGTGGCCAACCGGCATCTGCCCTATGAACGCAGTCTTGAAACGCTGTTCCGCGATGTCGAAGAAGTGGCCGGTGACACGGCATTCAAGGTGCTGCATGCGGCACGGCGCTCGGGCCCGCCTCGCCGGGCGCGGTGAAACCCGCTAGTCTTACCCCAAGGAATCAGGAGCTTAGGCCATGTCATTCTCCATCGCCGGCAAAACCGCCATCGTGACCGGCGCCGCACATGGCGTCGGCCTGGCCATCGCCCGCCATTTCGCTGATCAGGGCGCCAACGTGATGTTCGCCGATATGGATGAGGCGCGCCTGATCGAAGAGATCGGCGCCGATGCCGCCAAAGAGGAAAACATCCGCTTCTTCGCCGGGGATCTGCGCGAAAGGCTGACCATCGCCAACCTTCTGTCGGCCACGCTGGATGCGTTCGAACGCGTCGATATCCTTGTCAACGCCAGCCGCCAGATGATCCCCTCCGATCCGCTGAACCCGGATGACGACGCGGTCGAGGTGCTGCTGCAGCAAAACCTGCTCACAAGCCTGCGGCTCAGCCAGTGCATCGCGCGGCGGATGATCAAACAGGCCGAAGAGGCCGGCAACGAAGACAGTTGTGTCGGGGCTATCGTCAACCTGTCGTCCATCGCCGCGCGCCGCACCCACCCGGAACTGATGGGCTATTCGGTCAGCTGCGCCGCGCTGGATCAGATGACCCGCTCGCTGGCGGTGGCGCTGGCTCCCGAACGCATCCGGGTAAACGCGGTCGCCTTCGGCTCGGTGCTCAGCTCCAGCCTGAAAAGCACGCTGAAGGAAAATTCCGATTATCGCACCGATATCCGGGAACACACGCCCATGGCCCGGATCGCCAAACCTGGCGAGGTGGCCGAGGCGGTGCAGTTCCTGGCCTCCGACGGCGCGTCCTTCATGACCGGGCAGATCATCACCGTCGATGGCGGCCGCACCCTGCTGGACCCGGTCAACGCCCCGGCGCATTAGGTTTCGGGATAGTTCACCGCGCAGGCCGCCAGATCCAGGGCCGAGCGTTTCTTCAGCTCCGTGTATTTCCGCTTCAGCGTCGCCAGCTTCGCGCGTTCCTCATCCAGATCGATCGCCACCGGCCTGTCCACCGTATAGGTCTCGGTGTCATTGCAGAAGGCATAGCCGAAATGGCCATCGCCGCCACGCCCGCCCCAGCAGTAGGTCAGCCTGGGCCGTTCGCGCACTTCCTGCTGAATGGCATAGCCGCGGGCGATATTCTGCTCCGTCTCGACGATCAGCGCGCCCACCACCCTCAGATCCTCGGTCGCGGCCCTGTCACAGCGTTCGCGGGGGGTGGCGCAGGCCGCCAGTGGCAGCAACAGCAAAAGGGCAAGGCGACGCATCGGCGGGCTCCTGTTCGGGTTCCGTCCTATATAGGCGCTCTCGTGCCGCATACAAAACGCTTTGGCACGCGGCGCGACAGGCTGGCAGGCCGGGGTCAAAACTGCTAGGCACCGGCGCGACACCGAAAGCGAGGAGGCCCCGATGAACCAGCCATTCGACGACCGCAAGGCCCGCGCCGCCGCCTGGTTCCGCGACCTGCGCGATCAGATCGTCGCCGCCTTCGAAGCGCTCGAAGACACGCAAACCACCGGCCCCTTCGCCACGCTTCCCCCCGGCCGGTTCGAGGTGACGCAAACCACGCGCAGCGCCGAGGACGGCTCCGATGCCGGCGGCGGGCTGATGAGCGTGATGCGCGGCGGCCGCGTGTTCGAGAAGGTCGGCGTGAACATCTCCACCGTCTACGGCCAGCTCGGCGCCCGCGCGCAAAAGGCGATGGCCGCGCGCGGCATCCCCGGCATGGAAAGCGATCCGCGCTTCTGGGCCTCCGGCATCTCCCTCGTCGCGCATATGCAGAACCCGCATTGCCCCGCCGTGCACATGAACACCCGCATGTTCTGGACCCCGCACGCCTGGTGGTTCGGCGGCGGCTCCGACCTCAACCCCTGCATCGAATACCCCGAGGATACCGCCCATTTTCACGCGGTCCAGAAACAGCACTGCGATCGCCACGACCCGGCCTATTACCCGCGCTTCAAGGCCTGGGCCGACGAATATTTCTACATCCCCCACCGCCAGCGCGCGCGCGGCGTCGGCGGCATCTTCCTCGACGATCACAACACCGGCGACTGGGAGGCCGATTTCGCCTTCATCCAGGACGTCGGCCGCGCCTTCCTGCCCGCCTTCCTGCCGGTCACCGAAAAACGCCGCGACACCCCCTGGACCGAAGACGACAGGAACACCCAGCTCATCCACCGTGGCCTCTATGCCGAATACAACCTGGTCTATGACCGGGGCACCAAATTCGGCCTCGAAACCGGCCATGACGCCAACGCCGTGCTCATGAGCCTGCCGCCGCTGGCCAAATGGGTATGAAAGCGCGCCCCGTGCCCGCGCCGGGCGGTTGAGCGGCCGCGCCCATGCCCCGCCTGATCCTGTTCAACAAACCCTTCGGCGTGCTGTCGCAATTCACCGATGCCAGCACTTCCACCAGCCCCGCGCGCACCCTGTCGGAATTCATCGACCTCCCCGGCGTCTATCCCGCCGGCCGGCTCGACAAGGACAGCGAGGGGCTGCTGCTGCTCACCGATGACGGCGCGCTGCAGAACCGCATCGCCAGCCCGAAGCACAAGCTGCCGAAAACCTACCTGGTGCAGCTCGAGGGCACGATCACCCGGGACGCGCTGGCCCGGCTGCGCGCCGGGGTCACGCTGAAAGACGGCCCCACCCGCCCCGCACGGGCCCGCCGCATTGAGGCCCCGGCCTGGCTCTGGCCCCGCACGCCCCCGGTGCGGTTCCGCAAGACGGTGCCCGACACATGGGCCGAGATCACCATCACCGAAGGCCGCAACCGCCAGATCCGCCGCATGACAGCCGCCGTCGGCCACCCGACCCTGCGGCTGATCCGCTGGCAGGTGGGAGAGTGGACGCTGAAGGGGATCGAAACCGGCACCTGGCGCGAGGTGACGCCGGGGTGAGTTTGGGGGGCGGAGCTGCTGCTCAAGACTGAACTGACGCAGCACCGCAGCGTCTGGGAAGCGGGCATTTGGTGTAAAAGTGGGGGAAGCACACTGTTGGGGTATATCGTGCCGCGATTTTTACTTTAAGCTGTTGATAGAAAGCCAGTAAATAAACTGTTGAAGCGCAATTCTCGGGAGTAAGCATTGTGGGGGAGTTCTGTAGTTTCTTAGTATTCAGGCCGTGTCAGACCGAGTTGGTGAAATCCCTTTGTTCGCAAGCAGGTTGGAAGGTCAGCTTCATCCCTGATCCATCGAGACGATTCCGTTTCATTAATCGTGATGCATGGATCACATGCGCGCAGGCAAGCGAAACTGAAGAAGCTGGAGTGCTCAAAGACGGCGAAAAGTACGGCGAATTGTTAATCATAAAAGCTGAGGAAGCCGTGGCCAATAACATCATCCACCTTATTCGTGCGTCAAGTATCATAACAAAGGCGTTTGCTGACCAGAGCGTCAGCTATCTTGCCGGATTTAAGCTACCTTACGAAGATATTGAGCGGCAATTGATCCTTACGGGCATTTTGCGGAAAGACATTTTTTTTGAGAAGTTTACATTTTGTTCTGAGCTGCCTTTGGCCGTCGCTATCGCTGCGAAAGCTTGGCCAAACAAGCGTAGTATTTACGCGATCCACAAGCTTGCGAAAAGTTACGAGACCGAGTGTATTACCCCTCGGTCAACGCACCCGCATTATGGCCAAATATTTGAAAAGCACTCCAATGAGTTTAAAGATCACGTACGCACATCGATAGCGATTAACCTGGCGTTCTCGTCGATTGAAGAACTGGATCTTCAGATAAAGTCGAGCGCGGAGAAGAAGCGGTGGTTGAATAGCAAAACTTTTGAGTGGAATCCAGAAGTCTTGGCAGACATTAGATCTCGCTTGCAGCGAGCCGGAATCTCGCCAGACATAACAATTTGTTGGATTGTCAGGGGTGATAAAACGGAACTTGAAATTGAACCGAACCGTGGAGAAACGGCATCCAAAAGCGGGGGTCAGCAGGTTCGAGATCTGACATTTTCGCTCCCTGACGCTATTCATGCGTGCAGCTATTTGCGAAACTTTATCACTGCGCATGCATTTGGAGCGAAGTCACGGCGCTTAGGCCCATATGAGGTCTACAATACTCAACAAGTTGCTAGGCTACTTATCCTTTCTACACTTGGATTCGGGAACGTGCGGACCCGCGATCTAGAAGCACGCATCGACGGGTCATCCACATAAGTTAAACAAATGTCCGCTAAAGGCATTCGCGTCGGTTTGCAGCTTCCGCTTCTAGCGTTCGGCGCCCCGTAATGCCGACCGCGGCAAATGTCCGCTCCTGGCGCAAATACCCAAACGATAAAACCCGCCCAGTCTCCCATCCCAGCCATTTCCCCTCACTCCCCCTCCGCGATCCCCGCTTTCAGCGCCTCCCATCGCATCAGTTTCTCGGCGGTCTGGTAGCGTTTGTAATCCAGCGATTTCGCCTCCACCTCGTCCAGCAGTTCCAGGTCGCGCACCGTTACCAGCCCGGCCACCGCCTTGCCGTGTTTCATCAGGATCAGCCGTTTGCCCGTCCAGGCGACGCGGGCGACATGGCGGCCCATCGCATTGCGGAACTGGCTCAGCGTGGCGGTGTGGGGCATCGGGCACCTCGGGATTCGGTCGAACACGAGGGGCAGGTTAGGGCAGGGCGGTTAACGCCGCCCTAACGGGCCGAGCGGCGGGGTTTCGTACCAGACCGGGGCCGCGTTTCGGACGATTTCGGGGGGCGAAACGTCTGGATTGGCCGAAACTCAGCCCCGGATCGCGTCGATCATCACCTGCACATTGTCGGGGTTCGCGTCGGGGGTGATGCCATGGCCGAGGTTGAAGATATGCGGGCCGTTGGAGAAGGCCTTCACGATGCGCCGGGTCTCGTCGATCAGCGCTTGGCCGCCGGTAACCATATGATTTGGCGCAAGGTTTCCCTGCACGCAGCCATCGACCTGCACATGTTCGGCGGCCCATTCGGCAGAGACGGAATTGTCCAGCGCCACGCAATCGGCGCCGGTGGCCCTAGCGAAGCCGATATAGTTCTCCCCCGCCTCGCGCGGGAAGGCGATGACCGGAGTCTCGGGGTGCCGGGCCTTCAGCGCGGCGATAATTTCCCTTGCGGGTTCAAGGGCATAGCGGGTGAACGCGTCGCCCTTCAGCGACCCGGCCCAGCTGTCGAACAGCTTGACGACCTCGGCCCCGGCCACGATCTGCGCCGACAGATATTCGACCGTCGCCGCCGTGATCCGCGCCATCAGCGCATCGAATGTCGCGGGGTCTTCGGCCATCAGCCTGTGCGCCGGCCCCTGATCGGGCGTGCCGCGCCCGGCGATCATGTAGGTGGCCACCGTCCAGGGCGCCCCGGCGAAACCGATCAGCGCGGTCTCTGCGGGCAGTGCGCCGGTCAGGATGCGCAGCGTCTCATAGATCGGAGAGAGGGTTTCATGGATCTCCTCGACCGGCTTCAACGCATTGAAATCGCTGGGCGAAGTGATGGTCGAAAGGCGCGGCCCCTCGCCGGTGACAAACCACAGATCGGCCCCCAGCGCCTGCGGCACCAGCAGAATATCGGCAAACAGAATGGCCGCGTCGAACCCGTAACGGCGGATCGGCTGCAGCGTCACCTCGGCGGCGAGTTCGGGGTTGTAGCACAGCGACAGGAAATCCCCCGCCTGCGCCCGCGTCGCGCGATACTCCGGCAGATAGCGCCCGGCCTGCCGCATCATCCATACCGGCGGCACCGCCTGCGTCTCTCCAGCCAGCGCGCGCATCAGTTTTTTGGTTTCGGCCATGCTCATCCCCGTCTATTGCTGCGGGAGGTGGTCGCCCGGCTGTGCCAGCATGTCAAGGGCAGGCGCATTGTCAGGACCACGCGACGCGATTAGAGACAGGCCATGACACCGATGCTTCCCACCCCCGCCTCGCCCCTTAAGATCGGCACCCGCGGCTCGCCGCTTGCCCTTGCCCAGGCGCATGAAACGCGCGCCCGGCTGGCCGCCGCCTTCGACCTGCCGCATCAGGCCTTCGAGATCGTGGTGATCAAGACCACGGGCGACCGCGTCCTTGACCGCCCGCTCAAAGAGCTGGGCGGCAAGGGGCTGTTCACCAAGGAGATCGAAGAGGCGATGCTGGACGGCGACATCGACATCGCCGTGCATTCGATGAAGGACATGCCCGTGGATCAACCCGCCGGGCTGGTGCTGGAGTGTTATCTACCGCGCGAGGATGTGCGCGATGCCTTCGTCTCGGCCTCGGTCGCGCGGCTTTCCGATCTGGCCGAGGGCGCGGTGGTCGGCACCTCTAGCCTGCGGCGACGGGCGCAATTGCTGAACTTCCGCCCCGATCTGCAGGTGGTGGAGTTTCGCGGCAATGTTCAGACCCGGCTGAAAAAGCTGGGGGATGGCGTGGCGCTGGCCACCTTCCTCGCGATGGCGGGGCTCAACCGGCTGGGCATGGCCGAGGTCGCGGCGTCGGCCATCGAACCCGAAGAGATGCTGCCGGCCGTGGCGCAGGGCGCCATCGGGATCGAGCGGCGCGGCGATGATACCCGTGCCGCCGGGTTGCTCGAGGCGATCCACGACATCCCCACCGGACAGCGCCTGGCCGCGGAGCGCGCGTTTCTCGCGGCGCTCGATGGGTCGTGCGAAACGCCCATCGGCGGGCTGGCGGAGCTGGACGGCGGCACGCTGCGCCTGCGCGGAGAGATCCTGCGCCCCGACGGCTCCGAACGTCTGGCCGACGCGGCGACAGCGCCGATCGAGGATGGCGCCGAGATGGGGCGCGCGCTGGCCGAAGGGCTTCGGGCGCGGGGCGGCGCAGGGTTTTTCACGGCCTAAGCGGCTATCGCACGGCAAGCCACAAAAAACCCAGCGCGCCTGTCAGCAGAACCACTGTCAGCACCGCGATGGCCGCCATGATGCCCGCGCCGGTGTCGAACATCTTTTTCAGCGATGTCTTCATGCCAAGCGCGGCGATCGCCGCGACCAGAAGGAAACGCGAAATATCGGTGAGGCCCAGGATCAGCCCCGCCGGCAGGGGCGCGAGATTGCGCAGCAACATCAGGATCGCGAAAACCGCAACAAACCACGGCAGCCGGATTTTCGCCCCGGCCTCTGCGCGGAACCACAGCGATATCGCCAGCAGGACCACCGGCAAGAGCGCGACGCGCAGAAGCTTGGTAAAGCTTGCGATATCGCCGACCGTATCGCTGATCATATAGCCTGCCCCGACCACCTGCGCGACATCATGGATCGTGCCGCCGATCAGATAGCCGACATCGGCCTCTGACAGGCCGAGCGTTCCGAAGATCAACGGATAGGTGACCATCGCCAGTGTCGAAAACGCGGTGACACCGACCACGGTGAAAAGAAGCTCTTCCTTCCGGAACGAGCCCTTGGGGATGACCGATGCGATCGCCAGCGCCGCAGACGCGCCGCAGATCGCCACCGCGCCACCTGAGATCAAGCCGAACCCGAGCGATCGCCCCATCACCCGTGACAGCACAACGCCGGCGCCGATGGTCAGCGCCATCAGCCCGGCGATCCCGGCGATATGAAGCCACCCGAGCTGGGCGATGTCCGCAAACGCCAGCCGGCACCCGAGCAGCGCGACCCCGGTGCGCAACAGCGTTGTCGAGGTGAACTCGATCCCGGCGGCGGAATTGGGCTCTTGGGACAGGTGGTTGAAAGCGATGCCGATCAGCAGGGCATAGAGCATCGCCGGGCCGCCGTAATGCTCTGCCAGGAACAGCGCGGCCATCGCCAGCAGGCATGACAGCAGCACCCCGCGCCACAACTCTGCGATCCGGCGCTGCGCGCGTGCGGCGGCCGGAATGAGATACGCGCCTCGGGTCATTCCGACTCTGACAGACGTTCAATGTGATAGATGGCAATCTCCTTGCGCGAGATCTTGAGCACGCCTTCGCGCTGCAGCCGGTCGAGCGACTGGGTCACCCATTGCCGCGTCGCGCCGACGATCGAGGCGAGTTGTTCGTAGGTGATCGCGCGATCGATCAGGATCGCGCCGTTTTCGTGGCGCCCATGAGTGTCGGCGAGGATCACGAGAAACTGCTCCAGCCGTTCGGCAACCGAACGGGTGCCAAGCATCTGGATCAGCGCGGAATAGCACTTTCCCTTGGCGATCAGCCCCTGAATGACGCTGACGGCGACGTCGGGGATCTCGCGCACGAGGGTACGGATCGACATGCCCGAGAGGAAAAGAAGCTCGCTGTCGTCAAGCGCGTCGGCCGACCAGATATGGCGGCCCCGGCCAAAAACCTCTGGCCCGCCCACGAAATGGCCCGGCGTCCAATAGGCGAGGGTGATCTCGCGCCCCGAGGGCCCGGTATAGAAGGTGCGGATGCGCCCGCTTTCGACAACCCAGACCCCGGTATGGGGATCGCCCTGAAAGAACAGCCCGTCGCCCTTGGCCACGACGCTGCGGGTGCCGGATTTGCGAACCTTGGCAAGATCCTCCCGGTTCAGGCCCGACAGGAACCCCGCCCCCTCGTTCAATTCGAGCAGATATTCGGAAAGGTAGATCGCGCCGGGCCCTTCGCTTTCGATCATGGCGTGCTGCTCCGTTCCCGCGATGCCAGATAGGCGGCGATGGCGGCAATCTGTGTGTCGCTTAAGGGCCGGAGCGTTTCGCGCATCCGCTCCTTGGGCCTGTCGGGCCGCGCGCCATCACGGAATTCACGCATCTGCTTGGCCAGATAGGCCGCGTGCTGGGCGGACAGATAGGGCATCTCGGGTTTGCCTGCGGCGGTTTCGTCATGGCAGTCGAGACAGCCCGAGGTGACGTACAGGATTTCGCCGCTGCGATCTTCGGGCGGCGCGGCGGGCGGGGGCGGATCCTGGGCGGCGAACCATGCGGCGACCTGCGGGATGTGCTCGGGGGCGATCTCTGTCACGACGGCGACCATCTGCCCGCCGTCATTGCTGCGGGCGCCTGACAGGAAGGCGTTGATCTGTCGTTCGATATAGGCCGGGCGCTGCGCGGCCAGCTTGGGGAATTTGTCGCGGTAGGCGTCGCCATAAAGGCCGTGGCACAGTGCGCAGCGCTCATGCGGGGGCAGGCCTTCGTCCATGAGCATATCGGCCCGGGCCTGCGGCGCGACGAGGCAAAGCCCGAGCAGAAGGTCAAGAAGGCGCATTGTGAGGGCGCACCACTGCCCGCACCGCCACCTCTTCGCCATCGGCGAACACAAGCGTCAGCGCGATGGTTTCAGAGGCCGGCGCCCGGGGCATCATCAGCATGATGTGAAACCCGCCCGGCGCCAGCGCGATGCTCGCCCCCGGTGCGATCTCGATCTGGTGCACGGGCACCATGGTGGCGATCCCTTCGTTGTCGCGGCTTTCATGCAGATGCGCCATGCCATAGCCCTCTGCCCGCACCCCGATCAGCGCGCGCGGCGTGGCCCCGGTGTTGGTGACCGTCATGTAGGCGGCATGGGCTCTGGCGCCCGGAGGGGCCGCGGGCGACCAAGGATCGCCGATCGTGATCCCGTCGGCGAAGGCGACAGTCGGCAGCAGCAGGGCGAGCAGGGTCAGCAGACGGATCATCGGGTGTTCTCCCTTCGGTAGGTGATCTGCAATCGCGCCAGAAATTCGGCCGTGAGCCCGGCGTCGAATGGCGGTTGCAGCTTGGCGCGCAGCATCCCGTCGGGGCCGATCACAGAAACCGCCGAACTGTGCTGAACCTCGTAATAGCCGGTCGCGTCGGGCGGCAACAGGCGATAGAAACTGTCGGTCGCCTCGACCAGCGTGTCAATCTGATCGCGCGCGCCGGTGACGCCCTGGAAATCGGGATGGAAGAACTCGGCATAATCGGTGACCGTGTCATGATCGCGCACCGGATCGACCGAGACGAAGACAACCTGCGGCACGTTGTCCGGGCGCACCCGCAACGCCGTTTCGGCGATGGCATGTTCGAGATTGCCCAGCGTGAACGGACAGACATCGGGGCAGGAGTTGAAGCCGAACATGATGATCGTCCAGCGTTCGGCCAGATCGGCCTGGGTGAAAGTCTCGCCGCGCTGATCGCTCAGCACGAAGGCCGGCAGCGCGACGGGCCTGTCCAGCGCGACCCCCTGCACCTGCGCCATCGCCGGCATGCACAAGAGGCTGGTGGCCAGGGCAAGGATCCATCTCATTTGTTCTGCTCCTCGAACGCGCGGCGGCTTTCCGTGCGGATTGACGACAGGCAATGCTGCTTTGCCGCGACATAGGCCGGATCGACAGCGATATCGGGGCGGCGCGGGCGCGGCAGGTCGATCGCCAGATCCTCGATGATCCGCCCCGGCGCGGCGCTCATGATCAGCACCCGGTCGGCGAGGAAGACGGCCTCGTCGACGTCATGGGTGACAAACAGCACCGTGGTGCCGAACTTGCGCCAGATCTCCAGCAGGCTTTCCTGCATCATCAGCCGGGTCTGCGCATCGAGCGCGCCGAAGGGTTCATCCATCAGAAGAACCGAAGGGTAGTTCGCAAGCGCCCGCGCGATGCCGACCCGCTGCTGCATCCCGCCCGAAAGCTCGGCCGGGTAGCGGTTGCCGAATTTCGCCAGCCCCACCATGTTGAGAAACGTATTGGCGATCGAGCTTGCCTCGACCTTGCCGTGCCCGGCCATCTTCGGCCCGAAGGCCACGTTTTCGTAAACCGTCTTCCACGGCAGAAGCGAATATTGCTGAAACACCATGCCCCGGTCTGGCCCCGGCTTTTCGATCACCGCCCCATCGACGCGCACCTGGCCCGTGGTCGGGCGTGTGTAGCCGGCGACCGCGTTCATCAGCGTCGACTTTCCGCAGCCCGACGGGCCGAGGATGCAAACGAACTGGCCCGGTTCGATCGTGATCGTCGTGGGTTCGACAGCCCGGTGCGCCGCCGCGCCGCGGCCGAACGTGATCGAGACATCGTCGATCTCGATCCTGCCCTTGCCACGAGAGCCGGCTTCTTCGGGGCGGCGGTATTTCAGAACGTCAAGCATGGGCAGGCTCCGCTAGGATCGTGGCCCGGCGGGAGCTCCGCCAGGCAAGACAGAGGGCGAGGGCGAGCAAAAGGCCGAAGCCCCCAAAGTTCAGCCACGGCCCGAGGGTTTCGAGCGCCAGCGAGGATGACACGCCCAGCCCCATCATCGCCAGCCCCACGACCCAGCTTGGCGTCGCGCAGCACACGACCCAACTCATCGTGGCATTGGTCATGGCGATCAGACCGGCGCCCAGCCCGGTGACGGCGCGCGCGCTGCCCCGCACCGGCAGGGAACAGCGTTCCACCCGCATCAGCGCCGCGCAAAGACCCACCAGAATGCCGAGCACGAACATCACCACAAGCCGTGACGGGATGACATTCAGGCTCCACTCGGAAATGCCGGTGCCGTAATCGTAGTTCATCCGCCCGATCTCGACCAACCATTCCTCGGCGATGATGCCCGGCATGTCCGAGAGGGCCGGCGTCGAGCGGATGATCCGGGCCACGTTGCCGGGCCAGTTGTAGAAGGTCTGGTAATTGGGCAGCGCCTGAAACCGCAGGATCAGGGCCGCCAGCATCGCCACCTGAGACAGCACCATGAAGGCAAAGCCCCAGAGCATCAGCCGGCGCCATTGCGCGCGCGCCACGCCAATAAGGATATGAAGCGCCCCGGTCATCTCGTCCGCTTCTGCCATTTGAGAAGTGGCCGGGTCAGCAGCCTGACAGCGGCGGTGGAGCCGGTGCCGAGAAAGCCGATCACCAGCATGCCCACCACGATATCGGGATAGTTGATCAGGCTGTAGGCGTTCCAGGTGAAATAGCCGATACCGTACTGCCCCGAGATGATCTCGCCCGCGAGCAGGGAAAACCACGACACGCCCATCCCGATCGCCAGCCCCGCCGAGATCGAGGGCAGCGCGGCGGGAAGCACGACATGCCGGAAGATCGCCAGCCGCGACGCGCCGAGCGACTGGGCCGCCCGGACCAGAACCTCGGGCGTCTGCTCGACCCCGTGGAGTGTGTTGAGAACGATCGGAAACAACGCGCCGAGGAATGTGATGTAGATGATCGAGGCTTCCTCGGTGGGCCACATCAGGATCGCGAGCGGGATCCAGGCCACGGCGGGGATGGGCCGCACCACTTCGATATAGGGCATGACAACGGCCCGCGCGATCCGGGACCGGCCCATGATCAGCCCGATCGAAATGCCGAACGCGGCGGCGATGGAATAGGAAATCAGGATACGCCGCATCGACACGGCGATATGGACAAAGAAAATCTCGGTTCCCAGGTGGTTCAGGAAAGAGGCAAACACCTTTCCCGGCGAGGGTACATTTTCGAAATTGATGTAGAAATCCAGGTTCACCGCAGAGGCCCAGTGCCACAGCAGCACCCCGAGCGAGAGCGAAAGAACCGCGATCCCGGCAGAGCGTGCCACCTCGCCGCCCGGCCGGAGCCTTGGGCGGGCGGCCGCAACCGAAGGCGTCCGGGGCGCGGGGGTGCTTGCGTCGGGCGCCGTCTCGGGGCCGGTCGCGGCGGCGAGGGGGCGTTCTGTGGCGGCGCTTGGCATGGTCGGGCCTTTCAACTGGCAATGTGGCGGGCCCCGAAGGCCCCGCCGGTGCGTTCCGTGAGTGGAAACGGTTCAGCCTTCGGTCACGAAGTCGGAAATGGCATCGTCGAAGGTGATGAGCGCGCCGTCGTGGGCCGTGGCAAAGGTTTCGGCCTCACCCTTGCGCAGGAAGGTCGCGTAGTCCTCGCCGGCCTTGACCCAGAAAGCGGTCTTGCCAAAGAGCTTGAGCCCGGTTTCCACGTCATAGACATAGGTGGCGTTGAGCTTGGCGCCGGTGCCGGTCATCTCTGCCATCGCGGTCAGGAAGGCGGGCATGTCGGGATAGGACGAGATGCCGTCGCGCGCGTGCCAGATCTCCAGCGGCATGCCGGCATTGGCCTCGGCCGGATCGACCATCATTGCCTTGTCCGCCGCATAGTCGAGCCCCAGATCGGCATAGGCAGCCTTGACGTAATCCTCGGTGATCCATGCGTCGAAGTCGAGCGGCGGGATGGCCTTTTCCTTGACCAGAACGCCGTGGTTGAACTTCAGCGCGTCAACCCATTCCGTCTTGATCGTCGGATCAAGCGTCAGATGCCCGCCTTTGGAGAAATAGAGATAGAGCACCTCTTTCTCTACTCCGGTCCAGCCTTCCATCAGCGATACCGCCTTCATCGGATCCTCGCGAATCCACTCGCCCGCAGCCCAGACCGCCTTGATGAAGGCCTCGACCACCTCGGGATACATCTCGGCGAAATCCTGGCGCACGACCACGCCGTGCAGGTAAGGCACGTTGGTTTCCGAGCCGTCATAGATCTTGCGGCCGGTACCGCGGAATTCCATGATCTCCGACCACGGGCAGAAATCGGAATGCGCGTCGATCTTGCCGGCGGCGATATTGGCCGCACCCACGGCGGGCGACTGGTTCTTGAGCGCGTATTCCGCGCTGGGGATCGAATTGTCCTGCATCGCCTTGAGCAGCATCCCCCAGGCGGCGGAGCCCACCGGCGTCGAGACCGATTTGCCCTTGAGCTGATCGATCGAATAGATGTCGCTGCCCACCGGCACGACGATCGCGTTGCCCGACCCCTTGAGGTTGTAGCCCGTACCCGCGACATAGAGCGTGCGCAGCGACTCCGTTTCCTGGAACTTGGCGCCGTTCACGATCAGCGGGTAATCCCCCATCACGCCGAAATTGAGCTTGTTGGCGAGCATCTGGTTGGTGATCGGCCCGCCCGAGGAATAATCGGCCCAGCTGACATCATATTCGGCATCGGCATATTTGCCATCGGTCGGCAGGTACTTCTCCAGCAGGCCGAGCTCTTTGACCACGATGCCGGCGGTATAGGTATCGGTGCACATCGACTGGTGCCCGATGGCAATTGTGATCTTCTCGGCCATTGCCATCCCGCCGAGGGACGTCAGCCCCATGGCCAGAACGGCGCCGCGAAAGCAGCTTTGATGTTTCATCCTTACTCTCCTGTTGGTGCGCATCTGATGTGCTGTAGCTGAGTATCGGCGATGGAAACTCCGGCCTCCAAGCGCGGCGAAAGCCCGTTTTGGCGGGTTTCCGAAAATGTTTGAAATTTGTGCGCCATTCCCGGCTGGCGCGGCAAAAACTGCCGCTTACGCAACGTGAATCTGGTGATTCGAGGCGGCTCTACGATTCTATTTTATTGTTTAAAAACAAGTATATACGCGGAAATTTTCGGGCACGATTTGCCCGCCGATGCGTTCATCGGCAGGCAGGCGAAACCGCGATGGGTTCGGGTGCTAGGCGGCGCCTCTGGCAATCCGCTCCAGCGCCCAGCGGACGTTCTTGCGTACGTCCGGGTCGCTATCGTTTTCATGGTCTGCGAGGAAGACCACGCTCTCGGCCACGGCCAGTTCGCCGAGCACCGCCGCGCATTCCTTGCGCAGGTTCGGGATGGGCATGTTCATCATCGGCCCGATCCGCATCGCCGCCCCGCGCATGCCGAGTTTCCCCAGCGAACGGACAGCCTTGAGACGGACCTGCCAGAAATCATCCTCCAGCGCGCCCATGAGCGGCCCGGCGCAGCCGGGTGATCCGGATTTCGCCAGCGTCTCGGCCGCGCTTTCGCGGACCTGCCAGTCATCATCCCTCAGTGCGGCGATCAGCGCCTTTTCGGCGTAGTCCGAGCCGGAAAACCCGAACGCGGCAACGGCCGCGCGCCGCACGGCCGGATCGGTATCCGCCGCCGCCCTGATCAGCGCGGGCAGGGCAGCTTCGTCCTGCAGCCAGCCGATCACGCCAACGGCCGCGCAGCGCACCGCCGGCGACCCGCTTTCAAGCGCCTCGATGGCGGGGCCGAGCGCATCGGTGCGGCGCAATTCCTTGAGTCCGTTCAGACAGGCCACCTGAACGAACTCCGCCGGTGCGGTCAGCAGGGGAATAAGCGGCGTGCCGGCTTCGGGGTCTTTCAGCTCTGTCAGGCTCGTGGCCGCGGCCAGGCGCACCTTTTGATCATCATCCAAAAGCGCTCCGACAAGGGCCTCGGCCGTTTCCGGGCCATCGAAATCGGTCAGCCCCTGGGCGGCGAGCAGTCGCACGCCCGCATCCGGATCCCTGATCGCGCGGGCAAGATGGGGCAGCGCCGCGGGATCGGCGCTGTCGGTCAGCTCGATCACCGCCATGATCCGTGCGCCGGGTTCCGGATCGTCCAGCCCCTCGGCCAGATCCGCGATATCGTCAAAACCTTCGAAAACGCCGTTCATTCCCGGTCTCACTTCAGCAGATAGGGCAGATTGACGGTGACCGCGCCGGTGGGGCAATCGGCCTCGCAGGGCATGCAGTACCAGCACTCGTCATATTTCATGTAGGCGGTCTTGCCCGCGTCGG
The DNA here is from genome assembly GCF_001305615.1 of Actibacterium sp. EMB200-NS6. Lineage (GTDB taxonomy): Bacteria > Pseudomonadota > Alphaproteobacteria > Rhodobacterales > Rhodobacteraceae > Actibacterium_A > Actibacterium_A naphthalenivorans. The sequence goes on along the minus strand of NZ_CP010869.1, from coordinate 3,043,053 downwards.
TCTCGGCGATGCGCAGCACGTCGAGAGGGCAGACATCGACACAGACCGTGCAGCCCTTGTCGGCGATGCAAAGCGCCTGGTCCACGGTCACGGGCACGGTTGTGGCGGTCTGGGCGAGGGGCATGGCGTGATCTCCTTATTCGGCCGCGACGCCGGCGCCGACGCGCTGGCGGCTATAGGCATCTTTCTCGTCCTCGCCGATCTCCACGACATAGGGCTGCACGGCCTGCTTGCGGCTGCTCGGCAGACCGTCGGCGCCCTTCGTCATGATCGTGTGGCAGAACCAGTTTTCGTCGTCTTTTTCGTATTCGACCCGGTTGTGATACAGCCCCCAGCGGCTCTCGGTGCGATAGAGCGAGGCGGCGGCGGCCATGTCGGCACAGTCCAGAATGGTCGATGCCTCCAGCGCGCGCATCAACTCATGCGCATCGCGCACATACATCGCGCTTTCCATATCGGCGCGCACCTCGGCAAAACGGCTCTGGGCAAGTTCCATCTTGGCGGTCACCTTCGGCGGCTGGAGATAGTCGTTTACCAGCCGGCGGGTCTTGTATTCGATCTGGTTGGGCGGAATACCGTCGTCGCGCTTGGTGGGCGCCAGAACACGGGTTCGCTCGGCCTCTACCATGCCCTGGTCGAAACCGGCGAAATCGACATCGGCGATGTAATCGACAGCGTCCTCGCCGGCGAAGGCCCCGTGCGTGAAGGCGCCGAGCATGTAGTTATGCGGCACGTTGGCCATGTCGCCCGCCGCGTAGAGCCCGGGAACCGTGGTGCGGGCGTTTTCATCCACATAGACCCCCGATGCCGAATGCCCCGAGCAAAAGCCGATCTCGGAAATATGCATCTCGATCATCTGCTTGCGGTAATCGGTACCGCGCCCGGCATGGAAATGCCCGCGGGTCGGGCGCTCGACGATATGCAGCACCCGTTCGATCTCGGAAATCGTCTCGCCCGCCAGATGGTTGAGCTTCAGGAACACCGGCCCCTTGCCCGATTGCAGCTCGTCAAAGAACTCCTGCATCATCTGGCCGGACCAGTAATCGCATTCGATGAACCGCTCGCCCGCGGCATTGGCGGTATAGCCCCCCATCGGCCCTGCGACATAGGCACAGGCCGGGCCGTTGTAATCCTTGATCAGCGGGTTGATCTGATAGCACTCGAGATTGGCCAGCCCCGCCCCTGCGTGATAGGCCATCGTGTATCCCTCGCCAGAGTTCGACGCGTTCTCATAGGTGCCATAGAGGTAACCGGATGTCGGCAGCCCGAGCCGCCCGGCGGCGCCAAGGCACATGATCACCGCTTTCGCGCGCACCACCAGAAACTCCGCCGTGCGCGTGTTCACGCAGATCGCCCCCGCAACCCGCCCGTCGCCTGTCAGCAGCCGTGTCGCCATGTAGCGGTTGGTGATGTTGATGCGGGCCTTGCGCAACTGCCGGTAAAGCGCCTTCTTCACCGTGTCGCCATTGGGCATCGGCAGCACGTAGGTGCCGATGTGATGCACTTTCTTGACGTCGTATTCGCCGTTCTGATCCTTCTGAAAGCGGATCCCGAATTCGTCCAGCTCCTGGATGATGCCGTAGCATTCCTGGGCATAGCGATAGACGGCGGCCTGATCGCAGATGCCGTCATTGGCGATGGTGATTTCCTTGGTATATTGCTCGGGCGTCGCGTGGCCGGGGATCACGCTGTTGTTCAGCCCGTCCATCCCCATGGATATCGCGCCCGAGCGTTTCACATTGGCCTTGTCGAGCAGGACGACATTGGCGGACGGGTTCTTTCGCTTGGCCTTGAGTGCGGCCATCGGCCCGGCCGTGCCGCCGCCGATCACAAGAATGTCGCAATCGATCTGGGTTATCCCGTCAAGAATCTCGTCCATCCCCGTCTCCTGAATCAAGCTGTGCGTCAAAGGTGCGCCGCGATGCGGCATGGCTTATGTCAATTACTTGTCATCGGGCCGTGACAATTCCCGCAGATAGGCAAACGGATAGATCGCGCGGTCATGACCATCGGAAAACCCGATGTTCAGCCCCGCCGCGCCGACCTGCTGCAACCGGGTGATCGTCAGATCGGGGGCGATCCTGATCTCGTTGAAGTCAATCACCTCGCGGCGGCTGGCGGCATCGCGTGCCGCCCGGCGCAGGGTGGCGGCGCTCAGCCGCGTCCGCCGCCCGTCGCTCCAGCGCAGGATCAGCGCCGCACCGTCGTCAACCGCCGCCACGTCCTCAAGCATCCTGTCCGCCTCCTTGTCCGGTTTTGTCCAGGATGGCGCGGCGCGACCGGGGCCAATAGCAATTTATTGACGGACGCGGCCTGCCGCGCGGTGCTCTACCGGGGCAACAACGAAAGGCTGCACAGATGACCTATGCCGTGACCGATAACTGTATCGGCTGCAAATATACCGATTGCGTGTCGGTCTGCCCTGTCGATTGCTTCTACGAGGGCGTCAACATGCTGGTGATCAATCCCGAGGAATGCATCGATTGCGGCGTCTGCGAACCGGAATGCCCCGCCGACGCGATCCGCGCCGATACCGATGAGGAAGGCGCGAAATGGGTCGCGTTCAACGCCCGCTACGCCAGCCTCTGGCCCGTTATCGCCGCGGCCAAGGAACCGCTCCCGGGGGCCGAGGCGAACGATGGCCTGCCGGGCAAGCGCGACACGATCTTTTCTCCCGACCCGGACCCCCAGACCGCCTGACAGGATTTCCCAGATGAACATGCAACGCCCCCAAACCCCGGCCCTGCCCGATGCCCAGACCGTCACCGCGGTCACCCACTGGACGGATACGCTCTTCTCCTTCCGCGTCACCCGACCGCGCAGCCTGCGCTTTCGCTCCGGCGAATTCGTGATGATCGGGCTTCCGAAGGAAGATGGAAAACCGCTTCTGCGCGCCTATTCCATCGCATCGCCCAGCTGGGACGAAGAACTGGAGTTCTATTCGATCAAGGTACCGGACGGCCCGCTGACCTCGCGCCTGCAACAGATCGGCGCGGGCGATCAGATCATCCTGCGGCCCAAGCCGGTCGGCACGTTGGTGCTCGATGCGCTGCTGCCCGGCAAGACACTCTGGATGATCTGCACCGGAACCGGCGTGGCCCCCTTCGCCTCGCTCCTGCGCGATCCCGATACCTATGCGCGCTACGAAAATGTGGTGCTGGCCCATACCTGCCGCAACACGGCCGAACTCGCCTATGGCCGCGCCGTCGTCACGGCGCTCCCCGACGATCCGCTGATCGGAGAGCAGGTCACCGGAAAGCTGCATTACTACCCGACCACAACCCGCGCGCCATCCGCCCGAGAAGGCCGGATCAGCGATCATATTCGCGATGGCCGCGTCTTCGGCGCCCTCGATCTGCCCGCATGGTCGCCCGCCGCCGACCGGGTCATGATCTGCGGGTCGATGGGGCTCAACACCGATATCATGAGCCTGTGCAAGGCCGCCGGCCTGGGCGAGGGTGCCAACAGCAAGCCCGCCGAATTCGTCGTCGAAAAGGCATTCGTCGAATAATCGGATATCAGCCCGCAAACCCGAAAAAACACCTTCCGTTTCTTCTCGGCCCAAATACTCATCCCCCGCCGGTCACAGGCGGCGGGGCCGGATGGTGCGCCTCACTCCGGAAGCAGCTTGCCGGGGTTCATGATGCCTTGCGGATCGAGCGCCGCCTTGATCTGCGCCATCACCGCCAGCGCCACGGGATCCTTGCGCCGCGCCATCGTGGATTTCTTCGACAGGCCGATCCCGTGTTCGGCCGAAAAACTGCCGCCAAGCTCCGCCACCACATCCTCGACCGTTTCGCGGATCGCGTCTTTCAGCGCCGCGTCATCGCGCGAAGGCCAGACCGCGTAATGCAGATTGCCGTCGCCCAGATGGCCCACGGTGATGGTTTCGGCGCCGGGGTCGATCCGGGGCAGCAGCACCTGCATCCGCTCCAGAAACGGCACCACCCCGTCCAGCGGCAGGGCGATGTCGCTGTCCACGATCGGGCCGCGCGAAAAGGTGATCTCCGCCGCCGCTTCCCGCCGCTCCCAGATTTCGGCGCGCTGCGCCTCTGACCGGGCGACGACGGCGTCCAGCACCGCGCCATCCGCCATCATCGCGGCCAGCGTTTCTTCCAGATGGGTAACGACAGGCAGGCTGCCGTCGGGCAGCGGCGTGGCATCGCGCGGGGCGGTGGCGCCGACCTCGACGAGGATGTTCACCGCATGCGGCGTGGCGAAGGGCGGGCGCAGGTCGGGGCGGCAGGCGGCCAGCCGCGCCATATAGTCGGCTGGCATGTATTCGAACGCCTCGACCGCGCCGCCGGTCTCGTCCTGCAGGCGGTTGAGCAGCATCAGCGCGTCGGGCAGGGCGGGCACCGCCACCATGGCGGTGGCATGGGCGCGCGGCTTGGGCATCAGCTTCAGCACCGCGGCGGTGATCAGGCCCAGCGTGCCCTCGGCGCCGATGAACAGGTCCTTCAGGTCATAGCCCGTATTGTCCTTGTGCAGCGCCCCCATCAGATCCATCACCCGGCCGTCGGGCAGAACGACCTCCAGCCCCAGGCACAGCGCGCGGGTGTTGCCATAGCGCAGCACGTTCGATCCGCCCGCGTTGGTGGAAAGCACGCCGCCGATCATCGCCGAGCCGCGCGCGCCGAAGAACAGCGGGAAGATCAGCCCCTGCGCCTCGGCCGCGTCATGCAGGGCAGACAGAATCACCCCGGCCTCGACAACCGCCACCCGCGCGCCGGGGCGGATGTCGCGGATGCGGTTCATCCGCTCGACCGAAATCATCAGCGCGCCCTCTGCAAATGTGCCACCCGCCAGCCCGGTGTTGCCCGCCACAGGCACCACCGGCAGGCGCGCGTCATGCGCCAGCCGCAGGATGGCGGCGGCCTCGTCCCGCGTGCCGGGGCGCAGAACGGCCAGCGGGGCGGAGCCGTAGGCGCCTGTCCAGTCGCGGCCATAGCCTGCGGCCATGTCGCCGGTCAGCACATGCGCCGGGCCGACGATCTGTTTCAGCTTTTCAAGAATTTCCACGGCATCCTCCGGGCGTTGCCGCGCAGCATCGAGGAATTGCGCGGGTTTGACCAGCGCGGCGCGCCTACCTGGCGCGGGCGATCAGCTCCAGCACGCCGGGGCCGATGGCCGCGACAATCAGATCGACGCCGCGCGCGTTGGGATGGATGCCGTCAGGCTGCATGTAAAGCCGCATGGCGCCCTGCAGATCGGCCCTGGCGGCGATGGCGGACAGGAAGTCTTCGTGCAGCAGCGTGCCGTAAGCGGCGGCAAGGTCGGGATAGATCGCGTCAAAGGCGGCCTTGTAGCTTGGCCCATAGTTCCCCGGCGCCGAAATCCCGACCAGCAGGACGGGCACGTCCCTGTCGCGCGCGGCGTCGAGGATACCGGCAAGGTTGGCGCGGCTGACGGCGGGATCGATCCCGCGCAGCATGTCATTGCCGCCAAGGGCCACGATCATCGCATCCACCTCGTCGCTCAGCGTCCAGCCGACGCGCGACAGCCCGCCGGCGGTGGTGTCGCCCGACACGCCGGCATTCAGCACGGTCACATCGGCGCCATTGTCGCGCAGCCAGGCCTGAAGCCGGGGCACGAAACCCTGTTCCTGCGGCAAGCCATAGCCCTGGGTCAGGCTGTCGCCCAGCGCGGCGATGGTGACGTTTCCGGCGATTGCGGGGCCGGCCAGCAACAGCAGGGCCACAAGCGCCGCCGCGTGCTTGTCCAGCCGGCGCTTTGCCCCATATCGGCTGAAAGGAAAACCAGACAGAAAGCCCGCCATGGCCGCGCCGATCCTCGCTTTGAAAGATGTGACCCTGACCCTGAAAGGCAATGCCGGTGCGGTGGAGATTCTGCACGGCGTCTCGCTGGACGTGCAGCGGGGCGAAACGCTGGGGCTGGTCGGGCCGTCGGGATCGGGCAAATCGTCACTCCTGATGCTCATGGGCGGGCTCGAGCGTGCCACCTCGGGCACGGTCATGGCAATGGGCCAGGACCTGACCGCGATGAACGAGGATCAGCTTGCCCGCTTCCGCAGGCAGCATATGGGGGTGGTGTTCCAGTCTTTCCACCTGATCCCGACCATGACCGCGCTGGAAAATGTCGCCACGCCGCTGGAACTGGCGGGCGCGCCCGACGCGTTCGAGCGGGCCGAGGAAGAGCTGCGCGCGGTCGGGCTGGCCACACGGATGGATCATTACCCCGGCCAGATGTCGGGCGGCGAACAGCAGCGCGTGGCGCTGGCCCGCGCCGCGGCGCCGCGGCCGGACACTCTGCTGGCCGATGAGCCCACGGGCAATCTGGACGGCGCCAATGGCGCGGCGATCATGGATCTGCTGTTCGGCCTGCGCGACCGGCACGGCGCGACCCTGGTTCTGGTGACACATGCGCCCGAACTTGCGGCGCGCTGCGACAGGATCGTCGGGTTGCTCGACGGGCGTGTGGATCGCGCCCGCAAGGCGGCGGAATGAGCGTCGCCGTCGCCGCCCGGATCGCGCGGCGCGAACTGCGCGGCGGGCTCAGCGGGTTCCGCGTGTTTCTGGCCTGCCTGGCGCTTGGCGTTGCCGCGATCGCGGCGGTGGGTTCGGTGCGCGAAAGCATCCAGGACGGGCTGCGCAGGAACGGCGCGGTGCTGCTGGGCGGCGATGCGCAGATGTCTTTCACCTATCGCTCTGCCGACGCGGCGGAACGGGCCTGGATGGCCGGGATCGCCACGCGGGTGTCGGAGACGGTGGATTTCCGCTCGATGGCCGTGGTCGAGCGCGATGGCGTGGCCGAACGCGCGCTGACAGAGGTAAAGGCCGTCGACGGGCTTTATCCGCTCTATGGCGCGGTGGAGCTGGAACCGGCGCTGCCGCTGGACGCCGCGCTGACCGGCGACGGCGCGGTGATGGCGCGGGTGCTGGCCGACCGGCTGGGCCTGTCGGTGGGCGACGGATTCCGCCTGGGAGAAAAGGCGTTCACGCTGCGCGCGATCCTGATCCGCGCGCCGGATGATGCGGCGGGCGGCTTCGGCCTCGGCCCGCCGACGATCCTGCGTCGCGCGGCGCTGGAAGGCGCGGGCCTGTTGGCGCCGGGCACGCTGTTTGACACCGATTACCGCCTCGCGCTGCCCGCCGGCGCCGATCTGGCGGCGCTGGAGGCAGAGGCCACGCGCCGCTTTCGTGACAGCGGGATGCGCTGGCGCGACAGCCGCAACGCCGCACCGGGGATGACGATGTTCGTCGAGCGCGTGGGCGCGTTTCTGGTGCTGGTCGGGCTGGCGGGGCTGGCGGTGGGCGGGGTTGGGGTATCGGCCGCCGTGCGCGCCTATCTGGATGGCAAGACCGCGGTGATCGCCACGCTGAAAACGCTGGGGGCCGAGGGGCGCACCATCTTCATGGCCTATCTGATGCAGATCGGGGTGCTGGCGGCGTTGGGCATCGGGCTCGGCCTTGTGCTGGGCGGGGCGGTGCCGCTGTTGCTGGCGCCGTTGATCGAGGCGCAGCTGCCGGTGCCCGCCGACATCCGCTTTCATCCCGGCCCGCTGGCCGAGGCGGCGCTTTACGGCGCGCTGACGGCACTGCTGTTCACCCTCTGGCCGCTGGCGCGAACGGCCGAGGTGCGGGCGGCGGCCCTGTTTCGCGATGCCTCGGGCCCGGTGCGGGCGATGCCGGGGCCGCGCGTCCTGGCGGCGCTGGTGGCCCTTGCGGCGCTGCTGGTCGGCGCGGCGGCGGTGCTGTCGGGCGTGCCGGATCTGGCGCTTTGGGCTGCGGCGGGCATCCTGGGGGCGCTGTTGCTGCTGGTGGCGGCCGCGCGGGCGGTGCGCTGGCTGGCGCGGCGCGGCGCGCGGGCAAAGGCGTTGCGCGGCCACAGCGCGCTGCGGCTGGCGCTTGGCGCGGTCGGCGGGCCGGGGGGCGAGGCAACGTCTGTCGTGCTGTCGCTGGGCCTTGGCCTGTCGGTGCTGGCGGCGGTGGGGCAGATCAACGCCAATATGCAGGCCGCGATTGCCGAGGAGCTGCCGGGCGTGGCGCCCTCGTATTTCATCGTCGATATCCAGCCCGACCAGTTGCCCGGCTATCTGGCGCGGGTCGAGCGTGACCCCGGCGTTCACAAGGTACAGACCGCGCCGATGCTGCGCGGGGTGATCACCCGCATCAACGGCCGCCCCGCGCGCGAGGTGGCCGGCGATCACTGGGTGCTGAACGGTGACCGGGGCGTGACCTCTTCGGACAGCGCGCCCGAGGGCACCGTCATCACCCAGGGCGCATGGTGGCCCGAGGGCTATGACGGCCCCCCGGTGATGAGCTTCGCCGACGAAGAGGCGCGCGAGATGGGGCTGAAGCTGGGCGATGCGGTGACGGTGAACATCCTCGGCCGCGACATCACCGCAACGATCACCAGTTTCCGGGTGGTGGATTTTTCCACCGCCGGCATCGGCTTCGTGCTGTCGATGAACCCCGGCGCGCTGCAGGGGGCGCCGCATACCGCAATCTCGACGATCTATGCCGACGCGGCCGCCGAGGCGCCGCTGTTGCGTGATCTCGCGGCGGCCTATCCCAACATCACCGCAATCCGGGTGCGCGACGCGATCGACCGGGTGTCCGAGGTGCTGCGCGGACTGGCCGCCGCCGTCACTTATGGCGCGATGGCCACGCTTGTGACCGGCCTCTTCGTGCTGATCGGCGCCGCCGCGGCGGGCGAGCGTGCGCGGGTGTTCGAGGCGGCGGTGTTGAAAACGGTGGGGGCGGTGCGTGGCCAGGTGCTGGCCTATTTCGCCCTGCGCTCGGCCATCCTCGGGGCGGCGGCGGGGCTGGTGGCTGTCTTCGCGGGCGGTCTGGCCGGCTGGGCGGTGATGACCTTCGTGATGGAGGCGGATTACACGTTCGAGCCGGTATCGGCGCTGCTGATCGTGTCGGGCGGGGTGCTGGCGACACTGCTGGCCGGGCTGGGCTTTGCCCTGCGTCCCCTGGCGGCGCGCCCCGCGCGGGTGCTGCGCGCGCGCGAATGAAATGACATGACCGGGCCGCGCTAGGCCCGCGCGCCGAAGCGTGACACCACCACCGGCAACGCGAAGGTCAGGAAGATCAGCCGGAACACGTGATGCGCCGCCACATAGGCCGGGTTCGCATCCATCAGCACCGACATGGCCATCATCGTTTCCAGCCCGCCGGGGGCAAAGGCGATCAGAACCGTCACCACCGGCAGATGGATCAGCCGCGCCACGATAACCGATGCGGCAAGCGAGGTGAGCGCGGCAAATCCGGTGAGCAACGAAGTCGCGCCGAAGGATTGCGCCACCATGCGGAAGGTGATGCCGGTGAAACGGGTGCCGATCAGCGCGCCCATGATCACGAAAGCCGGAAGCGACAGCCAGCGCGGCACCGCCCCTTCGGTGATCCCGGCCCCGTGTGCCACCGAAGACACCGCCATCCCGCCCAGCAGCAGCGCGGCGGGCACCCGCAGGCGCGTGAAGGCCAGCCCCGCGAGACCCGACAGCGCGGCCAGCACCGCAAGCGCCGGCAGCGACATCGCCGTGCCGGTCTGGCGCATCGCGGGCAGCGGGTGGTCGGCCAGCAACGGCGCGACGAAGGGCACCAGCAGCGTGAGCAGCAGCACCCGCATGGTCTGGATCATCGTCACCCTCGGCAGGTCGGTCTTCATGTCGCCCGACAGGCTGATGACAAAGCTCAGATGGCCGGGCGTGGCGGCCAGCAGCGATGACATCCTGTCCATCCCGAACACCGCGCGCAACAGCCACGCGCCGCCGACAAGGATGACCGTGACCGACAGGCAAAGCATCAAAAGGCTGCCCGGCCACTGTGCGGCGGTGGCGACGGCGGCAGGGGTGACAGACGTGCCCATGTTGATTCCGATCACCAGAAAGATCGCATCGCGCAGCCGGTCGGGGATCACCGCGCGCAGCCCCAGAAGCGCGGCGAGGGTGACGCAGAATGCGGGTCCGGTCAGGAACGGCGCGGGCACGTGCAGAAGATAGGCCAGGCCCGCGCTGAGGGCGGCGATCGCAAGGGTGCGCAGGGTGATCCACATGCGCGAACGCGCCTCCTGGTGGTTGACGTGGCCAAGCAACAGCGCGCCTGCGCCGATGTCAACGTTAGCGCGCCTGCGCCGATGTCAACGTTTTGCCGGTGCCGCGCGACGGTTTCGGCGGTTGCTCCCGCGCGCGGTTCCGCTATCATGCCCGGCGACCAGAGGCGATACCGCCGCCCGGCAATACGGAGCCCCGCGCATGACGATCGAAGCCCCCGAAACCGAAGTTGTAAGCACCTGGCGCGTCGCCTGCGACGGGGGCGAGGGGGCGCTTGGCCATCCGCGCGTCTGGCTGATGATTCCGCAAGACGAAGGCTTCGTCGAATGCGGCTATTGCGACAAGAAATTCATCCACGAAAGTTTCGCCGACAAGGTGAAGTGAGGCGGGCATCTCATCGCTCCCTTCCGGGCGCTCTTCGACCCGGGCGTTGAGCAGAGCGAAGAGCCGCCCCCTGTGAAGGGAGCACCCCCAATGGCATTCGGCAAAGGCTGCCATCTGCATCTGATCGACGGTTCGGCCTTCATCTTCCGCGCCTTCCACGCGCTGCCGCCGCTGACGCGCAAATCCGACGGGCTGCCGATTGGCGCCGTGGCCGGGTTTTGCAACATGATCTTCAAATATGTCGAAGACAACAAGGGCCCCGACGCGCCCACCCATGTGGCGGTGATCTTCGACAAGGGCAGCCACACCTTCCGCAACGATCTTTATGATCTCTACAAGGCCAACCGCGAAGACATGCCCGAGGATCTGCGCCCGCAGATCCCGCTGACGCGCGAGGCCACGCGCGCCTTCAACATCGCCTGTATCGAAAAGGAGGGCTACGAGGCCGACGACATCATCGCCACCCTGACCGTGCAGGCACGCGACGCCGGCGGGCGGGTGACGATCATCAGCTCCGACAAGGATCTGATGCAGCTTGTCGGCGGCGGGGTCGAGATGCTGGACGCGATGAAGAACAAGCGCATCGGCGTCGAGGAGGTGGCAGAGAAGTTCGGCGTCGGCCCCGACCGCGTGGTGGATGTGCAGGCGCTGGCCGGCGACAGTGTCGACAACATCCCCGGCGCCCCCGGCATCGGGATCAAGACCGCCGCGCTTCTGATCAACGAATATGGCGATCTGGACAGCCTGCTGGCCCGGGCCGAAGAGGTCAAACAGCCCAAGCGGCGCCAGACCCTGATCGAAAAGGCCGATCAGATCCGCCTGTCGCGGCAGCTTGTGCAGCTCGACGCGCAGACGCCGCTTGATTTCACGCTGGACGCGCTCGAGGTGCAGGAGCCCGACCCCGACGCGTTGCTGGGGTTTCTGGGGCAGATGGAGTTTCGCACGCTCAGCAAAAGGGTGGCCGAGAACCTCGGGGTCGCGCCGCCCGCGATCCCCGACACCAACCCGGCGGGCGCCAACCCCAGCGCTGAACCCGACGCGCCGGAAAACCTGCCCTTCGTGCCCGAAGGCTATGAATGCGTCCGCGATGCGGCGGCGCTGGGCCTGTGGATCGAGCGCGCCAATGCACGCGGCTGGGTCGCGGTCGATACCGAAACCACCAGCCTGGATGAAATGCGCGCCGATCTGGTGGGGATCTCGTTGTCGGTCGAGCCTGGGCAGGCGTGTTATATTCCGCTGGGCCACAGGGATGGCTCGGACGATCTGTTCGGCTCGGACAATCTGGCCGAAGGGCAGATGCCGCTGAATGCCGCGCTGGATCTGCTGAAGCCGCTGCTGGAAGACCCGGCGGTGATGAAGATCGGCCAGAACATGAAATACGATGCGAAGATCTTCGCGCGCTACGGGATTCAGGTGGCCCCGATCGACGACACGATGCTGATGTCCTATGCGCTCAATTCGGGCCTGCACGGGCATGGCATGGATGCGCTGTCGGAGCGCTATCTGGATCACGTGCCGATCCCGATCAAATCGCTGCTGGGCAGCGGCAAGTCGGCGATCACCTTCGACCGGGTGCCGATCGGCGACGCGGTGAAATACGCGGCCGAGGATGCAGACATCACCCTGCGCCTGTCGCAACTGTTCAAGCCGCAGCTGCATCAGCGGCGGGTGACCACGGTGTACGAGACGCTGGAACGGCCGCTGGTGCCGGTGCTGGCCGAGATGGAAATGGCCGGCATCAAGGTGGACCGCGACACGCTGAGCCGGATGTCGAACGCCTTTGCCCAGAAGATGGCGGGGCTGGAGGCCGAGATCCACGACCTGGCCGGCCAGAGCTTCAACGTGGGGTCGCCCAAGCAGTTGGGCGAGATCCTGTTCGACAAGATGGGGCTGGAGGGCGGCAAGAAGGGCAAGACCGGCGCCTATGCCACCGGCGCCGATGTGCTGGAGGACCTGGCGGCCGAGGGGCACGACCTGCCCGCGCGGGTGCTGGACTGGCGCCAGCTGTCGAAGCTGAAATCGACCTATACCGATGCCTTGCAGGACCATATCAATCCCGAGACGGGCCGGGTGCATACCTCCTACATCCAGTCTGGGGCGAACACCGGGCGGCTGGCCTCGACCGATCCGAACCTGCAGAACATCCCCGTACGCTCCGAAGAGGGCCGCCGCATCCGCGAGGCCTTCGTGGCCGAGACGGGCAAGGTGATCGTGTCGCTCGACTACAGCCAGATCGAGCTGCGCATTCTGGCCCATGTCGCGGGGATCGACGAGCTGAAACAGGCGTTTCGCGAGGGGCAGGACATTCACGCCCTGACCGCGTCCGAGATGTTCGACGTGCCGCTCGACGAAATGACGCCGGACATCCGGCGGCAGGCCAAGGCGATCAACTTCGGGGTGATCTATGGCATTTCGGGCTTCGGCCTGGCGCGCAATCTGCGCATACCGCGCGGCGAGGCGCAGGGCTTCATCGACCGTTATTTCGAGCGGTTTCCCGGTATCCGGGAATATATGGATGACACGGTGAAATTCGCCAAGGAACACGGGTTTGTCGAGACCCTGTTCGGGCGCAAGATCCACACGCCCGAGATCAATGCCAAGGGCCCCGGCGCCGGCTTTGCCAGGCGCGCGGCGATCAACGCGCCGATCCAGGGCACGGCGGCGGATGTGATCCGCCGGGCGATGATCCGGATGCCGCGGGCGACCTGCGGGCTGCCCGCGAAGATGCTGCTGCAGGTGCATGACGAATTGCTGTTCGAGGTGGAGGCGGGCGCGGTGGACGATACCATCGCGGTTGTGCGCAAGGTGATGGAGGGGGCGGCGATGCCCGCCGTAAAGCTGGACGTGCCGCTGACGGTGGATGCGGGGCAGGGGGCGAACTGGGCCGAGGCGCATTGAGGGCGGTTCCGGACCGGTTTGTGCCGCGCGCCCTGTCGGGCGCGCGGGTGCCTCCGGCGGGGATATTTGCGGAAAGATGAAGGCGGGGGTGCGGCGTTCTTTGCACCCCTGCGCGCTTGTAATCGGGCCGAGGCTGTCGGATAGCTGGTGCCAGCTTTGGAGTTGATGCGGCCCTTGCCCCACGATCACCATCATCATCACCATATCGATCCGGGTGCGGGCGACAGGCGCGTGGCCTGGGCGGTGGTGGTGAACATGGCGCTGACGCTGGTGCAGATTGTCGGCGGGGTGCTTTCGGGCTCTCTGGCGCTGATCGCCGATGCGATCCATAATTTTTCCGATGCGGTTTCGCTGATCATCGCGCTGGTGGCGCGGCGGATCGCGCGGCGGCCGCGGGACGCGCGCATGACCTTCGGCTATGGCCGGGCCGAGGTGGTGGCGGCGCTGGTGAACTATACCACGCTGTTTGTCATTGCGTTCTATCTGATCGCCGAGGCGGTGATGCGGCTGCTCGATCCGCCGGGGGTGGAGGGCTGGACCGTGGTCATCGTGGCCGGTGTTGCGCTTTTGGTGGACGCTGTGACCGCCGCGCTGACCTATGCGATGTCGAAAGACAGTGTGAACATCCGCGCCGCGTTCCTGCACAATCTCGCGGATGCGCTCAGTTCGGTCGCCGTGATCTTTGCGGGCACGCTGATCCTGATCTATGACTGGCGGCTGATCGATCCGCTGGTGACGCTGGGGATTGCCGGGTACATCCTGTGGCATGCCGGGCGCGAGGTGATGCCGGTGGTTCGGATCCTGATGCTGGGCAGCCCCGCCTCGCCGGATATCGCGGCGGTTCGGGCCGGCGTTGCCGCGCAGGAGGGGGTCGAGGATATCCATCACACCCATCTGTGGCAGATCGATGAGCACAGGACCGCCTTCGAGACGCATCTTGTGGTGCGCGACGGCGCGGATTTCGCCGAGCTGACCGAGCGGATCAAGACGATGCTGGCCGAACGGTTCGGGATTTTTCACGCGACGCTGGAGCTGGAGACGGCCGCCTCTGGCTGTGCCGATCAGCGGCGGCCTGACTGAGGCTGTCAGTCCTGTCTGATCAGGCGGTGAACAAGGCGCCGGGCGATCGGGGCCACAACCAGCACCGCCGGGAAGGCCACCAGCCAGGACGTCAGCCAGGCGCCGATCCAGAGGCCGGGAAAGCTCTCGACAAGGCCCGTCGTGCGGGCGGTGGCGATACCCGACACCAGAAAGGACATCAGCCCCGACAGAACCAGGCCGAAGACGACGAATTCAAACCGTTTGGGGATCATGGGAGCCTCGTGTTGCCGCGCGCAGTATGGCGCGGCGCGGCGGGTCTGCAACCCTCGAGTCAGCTCGGCGCGCGGTAAAACCATGCCAGCCCGGCCGTGGTGGTGCCCGCCGGATGATATTCCGCGCCGACAAAGCCGTCATAGCCGCTCTGGGCAAGCTGGCCGAAGAAGGCGGTGTAGTCGATCGTGCCGCCGGCTGGTTCGTGCCGGCCCGGGGCACCGGCGATCTGCACATGCCGGGTGATCGGACCGAAACGCGCCCACAGGGCCGTCAGATCGCCGTGGATGCGGTGGGCGTGATAGGCGTCGAACTGCAGGGCCAGGTTGGGGGCGCCGACCTCGGTGATGATCCGGGCGGCGGCGGCGAAATCGTTCAGGAAATAGCCCGGCATGTCGGCGCGGTTGATCGGTTCGATGGTCAGGCTCTGGTCGGGGGCGTGGCGGGCGGCCCAGGCCAGATTGTCGATCAGGCAATCGCGGGCGGCGCTGCCGGCGCTCAGGCCGGACATGATGTGGATATGGGCCGGGCGCAGCTCTTCGGCATAGCTGAGCGCCAGATCGAACTCATCGCGGAAGCGGCCGGTCTCTCCGGGGATCGCCGCCACCCCGCGCCCGCCCTCGGCCCAGTCATGCACCGGCGTGTTGAACAGCGCCAGGTCGAGCGTTTCGGCATCCAGCCAGGTACGGATGTCATCGATGGAATGGGCATAGGGAAACAGCATCTCCACGGCGCCGAATCCGGCGGTGCGGGCGGCGGCGAACCTGTCGGGGAAGGCATGCTCGGTGAACAGAAAGCTTAGATTCGCGGCAAAGCGGAACATTTTTCAGCGCAGTTCCGCCGATGGGATGATCGGAAAAAACACCCCGCCGGACCACAGGCCGAACCAGCTTTGCCCCTCATGCGGCGCATGGCTGCCGATATCGACCAGCCGGTAAAAGCTCTTGCGGTCGATCAGCGCCTCGAGGTTGGCGCGGATGGTGACGTAGGGCGAGGGTTCGCCGGTTTCGGAATCGCGCGCCACCCGGATCGGGTGGTCGGGGCCGGCGGTGGCGGCATCGCCGACATGGGTGAAGAAGGTGATATTCTGCTCTTTATCAGCGCCTTCCGTTTCGAAATCCTGGGCGACGAAGGGGGCATCCTCGACCGTGATGCCAACTTTTTCCACCGGGGTGACGAGGAAATAGTCTTCGCCGTCCTTGCGCAGAATCGATGAAAACAGCTTCACTAGGCCCGGACGGCCGATCGGCGTGCCAAGATAGAACCACGTGCCGTCCCGCGCGATACGCATGTCGAGATCACCGCAGAACGGCGGATTCCATAGATGCACCGGCGGCGGCCCCTTCTTGCCCGCCTGTTTTGCGGCGTCTGCCAGATTTTCCACTGTCGGTTTCACGATCATTTGTCCGCTACTGCTTTTTGCCATTTGTGCCCGGCGCCATACTTGCCTTTAATGGGATCATATATGACCGCAAGGAGAGATGTCATGAGCGATGACGCGCAACTGGTGGCGGAGATCGAAACGCTGGGCATCAAGCTGGCAGAGGCGAAGGCGAGCATCTCCAGGCGGTTCATCGGACAGCCCAGGGTTGTGGAGCTGACGCTCAGCGCGCTTTTGTGCGGCGGGCACGGGTTGCTGATCGGCCTGCCGGGGCTGGGCAAGACGCGGCTGGTCAACACGCTGTCCACGGTGATGGGGTTGCAGGGCGCGCGCATCCAGTTCACGCCGGATCTGATGCCGGCCGATATTCTGGGCTCGGAAGTTCTGGAAACCGCCGGTGACGGCAGCCGCGCGTTCCGCTTTGTCCGGGGGCCGATCTTCTGTCAGCTTCTGATGGCCGACGAGATCAACCGCGCCAGCCCACGGACGCAATCGGCGCTGCTGCAGGCGATGCAGGAAAAATCGGTGACCATCGCCGGACAAGAACACGCGCTGGATCAGCCGTTTCACGTTCTGGCGACGCAGAACCCGATCGAGCAGGAGGGCACCTATCCGCTGCCCGAGGCGCAGCTCGACCGGTTTCTTGTGCAGATCGACGTGCCCTATCCCGACCGTAAGACCGAGCATGAGATCCTGATCGCCACCACCGGCGTGTCAGAGGATGACGCCCATGCCGTGTTCACCGCCGCCGAGCTGATCGCCGCGCAGAACACCGTGCGCCGGATGCCGGTGGGCGAGGCTGTGGTGGCGCTGATCCTCGATCTGGTGCGCGCCTGCCGCCCCGGCGATGCCGACGCGCCGCAGGTGGTGCGCGACAATGTGGCCTGGGGCCCCGGCCCGCGCGCGGCGCAATCGCTGATGCTGACGGTGCGGGCACAGGCCCTGCTGGAAGGGCGGCTGGTGCCATCCGCCGAGGATGTGCTGAAAATGGCCGGGCCGGTGCTGAAGCACCGCATGGCGCTGAGCTTTGCGGCGCGGGCGCGGGGCGAAAATCTGGATGACATCATTCAAGGCGTCTGCGACAGCGTGACCAGGATCGAGGCCGCCGCGTGAGCACTCCCGCCGCCCTTCGTTCCCGTGCCGAGGATCTGGCCGCGCCGCTGCCCCCGCTGCTGGCCGAGGCCGAGCATCTGGCCGCCACGGTGCTGCTGGGCGAACACGGGCGCCGGCGGGCGGGCATGGGCGACGAATTCTGGCAATACCGCCCGGCCACGCCCGGCGACGAGGCGCGCAGCATCGACTGGCGCCGCTCGGGCCGGTCGGATCAGCATTTCGTGCGGGAAAAGGAATGGCAGGCGGCGCAATCGGTGCTGATCTGGGTCGACGACGCCCAGTCGATGCGGTTTGCCGGGGATGCCGGTCGTGTGAGCAAGGCCGGCCGCGCGCGGGTTCTGGCGCTGGCACTGTCGGTGCTGCTGATCCGCGGGGGCGAGCGTGTGGGACTTTCGGGTTTCGATCTGCCGCCGCGCCGCGGCGAGTTGCAGCTGCTGCGCCTGGCCGAGGCGTTCAGCCACGAGGGCGCGGCGCCCGATTACGGTGTGCCCGAAGCGCGGGGGATGCTGCCGCATTCGCGCGCGCTGTTCCTGTCGGATTTCATGGGCGACATGGCGCCGGTCGAGGCGGCGCTGGCCAAGGCGGCCGACCGGGGTGTGAAAGGCGCGCTCCTGCAGGTTCTGGACCCGCAGGAAGAGGCCTTTCCGTTCGACGGGCGCACGATTTTCGAAAGCATGTCGGGCAGCCTGCGCCATGAGACGCTGAAGGCGGGCGATCTGCGCGGCCGCTATCTGGAACGGCTGGCGCAGCGCAAGGCACGGCTGGCCGATCTGACCCGCATCGCCGGCTGGCACTACGATTGTCACCACACGGGGGAAAGCGCGCAGGGGGCGCTTTTGTGGCTGTTCCGGGCGCTGGAACGGGTGCGCTGATGTTCATGCTGGGTCCCCTCGGTTTCACCGCGCCCTGGCTGTTGCTGGGGCTGCTCGCGCTGCCGGTGCTGTGGCTGGTGCTGCGCGCGGTGCCGCCCGCGCCGATCCGCAGGCGGTTTCCCGGCGTGGCGCTGCTGCTGGGCCTGACCGATGACGAAAGCCAGACCGACAAGACGCCATGGTGGCTTTTGCTGCTGCGGATGCTGGCGATTGCCGCCGTCATCGTCGGCTTCGCCGGCCCGATCCTGAACCCACAGCAAGAGCGTGCGGGCACCGGCCCGCTGCTGGTGCTGATCGACGGCACCTGGGCCGACGCGCGCGACTGGCCGCGCCGCATCGATCGGGTCGAGGCGCTGTTGGCCGAGGCGGCGCGGAACGCGCGCCCGGTTGCCCTTGTCCAGACCACCGATCTGCCGGAAGGCGGCGTACCGTTTCAGGCCGCCGACGCGTGGCAGGCGCGGCTGCCCGGCCTGACCCCCGCCGCGTGGGAGCCGGATGCCGAGGATCTGGCCGCATGGGCCGCCGCGCTGTCGGGGCGGTTCGATACGTTCTGGCTGTCGGACGGGGCGGCGCGGGATACGCGCCTGCCGCTGCTGGAGGCGCTGGAACGCCACGGCACGGTCACCGTGTTCGAAAGCCCGCGCCCGATCTACGCGCTGCGCCCGGCCCGGTTCGAAGACGGGCAAATCGCCCTGACCGCCCTGCGCGCCCGCGCGGACGAGGTGGCCGAGGTGACCGTCACCGCCACCGGGTTGGACCCCAACGGGGTAGAGCGTGACCTGGCCCGCGCGACGGCGGAGTTCGAGCTGGGAGAGGACGCGGCCGAGGTGGCGCTGGTTCTGCCGCCCGAATTGCGCAACCGGATCACCCGCTTCGCGGTGTCGGGCGTGCGGTCGGCGGCGGCGGTGACGCTGACCGACGACAGCCTGAAACGGCGCGAGGTCGCGCTGATCGCCGGGCGCGAAGACCGCGAGGGGCTGGAGCTGTTGTCGCCGCTGCATTTCCTGCATCAGGCGCTGGAACCCAGTGCCGATCTGATCGGGGGTGATCTGGTGGATATCCTGCTGGCCAACCCCGATGTGATCGTGCTGGCCGATGTGGCGAAGGTCACCGAAACGGAAGAGGCCGCGCTGCTGGAGTGGCTGGATCAGGGCGGGCTGCTGGTGCGGTTCGCCGGGCCGCGTCTTGCCGCCAGCGATGTCAGCCGCGATGCCGAGGATGCGCTGATGCCGGTGCGCCTGCGTGCCGGGGGCCGCACCGTGGGCGGCGCGATGAGCTGGGGCGCGCCCAAGGCGCTGCGCCCGTTCCCCGACAACTCGCCGTTTTTCGGACTGCCGGTGCCGGCGGATGTTACGGTTTCGGCGCAGGTGATGGCGCAGCCGGGGCCGGAACTGGCCGAACGCTCGATCGCGGCGCTGGCCGACGGCACGCCGCTGGTCACGCGCAAACGGGTGGGGCAGGGGCAGATCGTGCTGTTCCACGTCACCGCGAATGCCGAATGGTCGAGCTTGCCGCTGTCGGGCCTTTTCGTGCAGATGCTGGAGCGGCTGGCGATCTCGACCCGCCCGGCGCAGCCCTCGGCCGAGGATCTGGCCGGCACCGTCTGGGTGCCCGAGGATCTGCTGAACGCCTTCGGCGAGATCGGCGGCGCGGGCAACATGCCCGGCGTTCCGGGCGAGGCGTTGGCCTCGGGCCTGCCGTCGCACCGCCTGCCGCCCGGCCTTTACGCGGGCGAAGACCGGCGCATCGCGCTCAACATCTTTTCCGCCGACAAGAGATTGGCCGCCGCAAGCTGGCCCGCCCGGATCGTGATCGAGGGGCTGAGCGTGGCGCGCGAAACCTTCCTGAAAGGGGCTTTCCTGGCGGCGGCGCTGGTGCTCCTGGCGCTTGATATCATCGCCTCGCTGTTCCTGTCGGGCCGGTTGCGCGGGCCGCGCGCGGGGGTTGCGGCGGTGCTGATGCTGGTGCTGGTGCTGCCCACGGATGCCCCGGCGCAGACGGCGGATGATACATTGGCGCTGGCGGCGACGTCAGAGGTGGTGCTGGCCCATGTGCTGTCGGGGGACGCGCGGGTGGACAGGATCGCCGCGGCCGGGCTGCGGGGCCTGTCGGAAAAGCTGGCGCAACGCACATCGGTGGAGCCCGCCGCGCCGATCGCCGTCAGCCTGGAAACCGATGAATTGTCATTCTTCCCGTTCCTCTACTGGCCGATCACCGCAAATCAGCCGCGCCCCTCGGCCGCGGCCTATGCGAGGCTCAACCGCTATCTGCGTACCGGCGGAATGATCCTGATGGATACGCGCGACGCGGATGTGGCGCAGTTCGGCGGCGGATCGCCCGAGGCGCGCAAGCTGCAGGAGCTGGCCCGGCCGCTGGACATTCCGCCGCTGGAGCCGATCCCGGAGGATCACGTGCTGACCCGTACCTTCTACCTGCTGCAGGATTTCCCGGGCCGGTTCGCCGCGCGCGATGTGTGGGTCGAGGCTGCGCCCCCGGACGCCGAACTGGCCGAGGGCATGCCGTTTCGCAACCTCAACGACGGGGTGACGCCGGTGGTGATCGGCGGCAACGACTGGGCCGCCGCCTGGGCGGTGGATGACCGGGGGCTGCAGATGTTCCCGGTGGGGCGTGGCTATGCGGGCGAGCGGCAGCGCGAGATCGCCTATCGCTTCGGTATCAATCTGGTGATGCATGTGCTGACCGGAAACTACAAATCCGATCAGGTGCACGTGCCCGCCCTGCTTGACAGGTTGGGACAATGAACGGCGCGGTGATCTTCGACCCGCTGTTGCCCTGGGCGGTGCTGTCGGGCGCGGCGCTGCTGGCGGCGGCGTTTCTGGTCCTTGCGGTCTGGCGCGGCCTGTCGGGCTGGTGGTTGCGCGGGCTGTCGGCGCTGGCGCTGCTGCTGGCCATCGCCAACCCGTCGCTTCAGCGCGAAGAACGCGCCCCGCTCAGCGATATCGTGCTGCTGATCGTCGATGAAAGCGCCAGCCAGCAACTGTCCGACCGGCCGGCCCAGACCGAAGACGCGATCGACCGGGTGCGCGCCGAGATCGCGGCGATGGACAATACCGAGCTGCGGGTGGTCACGCTGGAGGATGCGCAGGACGACGGCGGCACCCTTTTGATGACTGCGCTGTCAGAGGCGATGGCAGAAGTTCCGCGCGCGCGGCTGGCCGGCGCGATCCTTCTGACCGACGGGCAGCTCCACGATATCGACCACGCCCCGGACATGCCCGCGCCGCTGCAGACCCTGCTGACCGGGCGGCAGAGCGACTGGGACCGCCGCCTGATCGTGAAGAACGCGCCTGCCTTCGCCATCATCGACGAAGAGGTGCAGCTGACCCTGCGGATCGACGATCAGGGCGCGGTGCCCGACGCGGCCGGCGCGTCTGCGGAACTGTCGATCGCGGTGGATGGCGGCGCGCCCGAGGTTTACACCGTGCCCGTGGGCCGCGATCTGGATCTGCCGGTGACGCTGAGCCATGGCGGCATGAACGTGATCCAGTTTCAGCTGGCCGAGGCGGAGGGCGAACTGACCGATCGCAACAATGCCGCCGTGATCCAGATCAACGGGGTGCGCGACCGGCTGCGGGTGTTGCTGGTATCGGGCGAGCCGCATCCGGGCGAACGCACCTGGCGCAATCTGCTGAAATCCGACAGTTCGGTCGATCTGGTGCATTTCACCATTCTGCGCCCACCCGAGAAGCAGGATGGCGTGCCGGTGACGGAACTGTCTCTGATCGCCTTTCCGACGCGCGAGTTGTTTCTGGAGAAGGTCGATGAATTCGACCTGATCATCTTCGACCGCTACAAGCGGCGGGGGATCCTGCCCAGCATCTATCTGGATAACGTGCGCGATTATGTCGAAAAAGGCGGGGCGGTGCTGATCGCCGCCGGGCCGGATTTCGCCAGCGCCGACAGCCTCTATCGCTCGCCCCTGTCCGAGATCCTGCCGGCCGCGCCCACCGCCCGGGTGATCGAAGAGGGGTACCGCCCCGAAATCACCGATCTCGGCGCGCGGCATCCCGTGACCGAGGGGCTGAAGGATGCCTGGACAGGCAATGGCGGGGAATGGGGCCGCTGGTTCCGCCTGATCGAGCTGGAGGCCAATCGCGGCCAGACCGTTCTTGGCGGGGTCGGCGGCCGGCCGCTTTTGGTGCTGGATCGGGTCGGCGAGGGGCGCGTGGCGCTGATGGCGTCGGATCACGCCTGGCTGTGGAACCGCGGGTTCGAGGGTGGGGGGCCGCAACTGGAACTGCTGCGCCGCCTGGCCCACTGGATGATGAAGGAGCCCGAGCTGGAGGAAGAGGCGCTGAGCGCCGTGGCCGAGGGGCAGACCCTCACCATCACCCGCCGTTCGTTGCAGGACGCGCCCCGCTCGGTCGAGATTACGGGGCCGGACGGTGCCGTGACGGTGCTGCCGCTGGAGGAAACCCAGCCGGGGAAGTACACCGGCGTGTTCGAGGGGCCCGAGATCGGCCTTTACCGTCTGCGCGACGAGGCGCTGGAAACCGTCGTGGGGCTCGGCCCCGCCGCGCCGCGTGAGTTCGAGGAAACCATCGCCACCGGCGACAAGCTTGAGGCGGCGGTCCGGGCGACGCGGGGCGGCATCCTGCCGCTTGAGCGTGGCGCGCCCGATATCCGGCAGGTGCGCGAAGGCCGGGTGGCCGCCGGCCGCGGCTGGATCGGGATCACCCCGCGCGATGCCTATCTGACGGCGGATGTAACCATCGTGCCGCTGGCGCCCGCCTGGGCTTTTCTGTTGCTGGCGGCACTGCTGAGCGTCGGTGCCTGGCTGCGCGAGGGGCGGCGCTAGCGGCCGCGCGGCTATTCCGGCAAAGGCAGTGTGAACGTTGTTCCCGCCCAGCCATCGACGCTGCAGCGGGCGCGCAGCGTGACCGTGGTGATGCCGTCCGGGATGACGATGCCGGACAGCGAGCGGGTAAAGGGCTGTTCGGTTTCATGCGGATGGGTCAACGGGCGCAGGCCAAGGCGGGTGCCGTCGGGGGCCAGCACCTCCCACCCGTCGGCATAATGATCCCAGCCGGTATCGGGGTGGCGCATGGTCACGTCGAAGCGCCAGCCCTGCGCGGTGCTGCGGGCCTGTGCATCCTCGATCACCGGGCCATCGGCCCGGGCAGAGGTGGTGGCGATCAGCAGCAGGGGGGCAAGGATTCGCATGTCGGTCTCCCTTCATGCCCAGCCTGTCAGATCCGGCGGCTCCGGTGGGGTCACATTGGCGTGCGATCCAGAAGTGCGAGGCGGGAATCCGATGCGAACTCGCGCCGCCACAGCACCAGCAGGGTGACCGCCGCCGCCACCATCAGCGGCACCGCCCCCAGCAGCCAGGCCAGCCCGCCAAGCGCGAAGTAAATCGATCTCATGCCGCGGTTGAAGCTGCGCGCGGCATAGATGTTGACCCCGGCCGCCTGCCGGGCCCGGCGCCGGGCATCGGGGTGTTCGGGATCATTGGGAACGGCGGCCATGACCACGGCGCAATAGCCGAACAGGCGATGCGACCAGACGAATTTCAGAAAGGCGTTGGCGACCAGCAGCAGCACGGCCAGGATTTTCACCTCCCACACCACGGCGGGGGCGGTTTCCAGCGTCAGATCCTCGGCCAGCCCCAGCAGGCGTTCGGTATTGCCGATGAGGGCGAGCCCGCCCCCGATGGAGATCATCGAGGCCGAGGCGAAAAAGGTGGTGCCCTGGCGCAGCGAGGCCAGGATGCTGGAATCGAACAGGCGGGGCTGGCGGGTTACCATTTCCTGCATCCAGTCGCGCCGGTACTGGGTCATAAGTACCGAAACGGAGGGGCGGCTGGCCGGGGGCCGCTCGATCGCGAAGCCGATGCCGACCCAGGCCGCGACCCAGAACAGCAGGGCGATCGCATCCAGCGCGCCGAACAGGGATATGTGGCTCAGAAGGTCCATGGAGCTGAGCCTATACACCGGAATTCGCCTTGCCACCCCGAAAAATTGGTTATAAAAAATTACCAATAAGGCGAGGAGGCCTGACATGCAGATGCCAGATCCGAACCCGGCGGTTTTGTCGAAAAAGGCACGGCTGGTGGCACGGTTCCTCTCGGTGTTGCCCGCCGACGCGGTCATCCATGACGAAACGGAAACGCGGGCGTATGAATGCGACGCCCTGACCGCCTATCGCTGCCCGCCGCTCTGCGCGGTGCTGCCCTCCTCGACCGCCGAGGTGTCTGCCATCCTGCGGATCTGCCACGAAGAAGGTGTGCCGGTGGTGCCGCGCGGATCGGGCACATCGCTGGCGGGCGGGGCGCTGCCGACCGCCGACAGCGTGATTCTGGGCGTGGCGCGCATGAACGATGTTCTGGAAACCGATTACCGGAACCGGTTCATCCGGGTGCAGACGGGGCGTACCAATCTTTCGGTTACCGGCGCGGTCGAGGAAGAGGATTTCTTCTACGCGCCCGACCCGTCGTCGCAGCTTGCCTGTGCCATCGCGGGGAATATCGCGATGAATTCAGGCGGCGCACATTGCCTGAAATACGGCGTGACGACCAACAACCTGCTGGGGGTGACCCTCGTGCTGATGGATGGCACCGTGGTGGAGATCGGCGGCGCGCATCTGGATGCGGGCGGGCTGGATCTGCTGGGTGTGATCTGCGGCTCTGAAGGGCAGCTGGGCGTGGTGACCGAGGCGACCCTGCGCATCCTGCGCAAGCCCGAGGGCGCGCGACCGGTGCTGATCGGCTATGACAGCAGCGAGGTGGCCGGGCAATGCGTGTCGGACATCATCAAGGCCGGCGTACTGCCGGTGGCGATCGAGTTCATGGACAGGCCCTGCATCCGCGCGACGGAGGCCTTCGCCCATGCCGGATATCCCGATTGCGAGGCGCTGCTGATTGTCGAGGTAGAGGGCGCTGCGGATGAGATCACCGAACAGCTTGACCTGATCACCGCGATCGCGCGCCGGCACAATCCGGTGGAGCTGCGCGAAAGCGGATCGGCCGAGGAAAGCGCGCGAATCTGGCTGGGGCGCAAATCGGCCTTTGGCGCGATGGGGCAGATCAACGACTACATCTGCCTTGACGGGACGATCCCGGTTTCAGCGCTGCCGCATGTGCTGAAGCGGATCGCAGAGATGTCGGCCGAATACGGGTTGGGCGTGGGCAATGTGTTCCACGCGGGCGACGGCAACATGCATCCGCTGATCCTGTTCGATGCCAACAAGCCCGGCGATCTTGAAAAATGCGAGGCCTTTGGTGCCGAGATCCTGAAGCTGTGTGTCGAGGTCGGCGGTTGCCTGACCGGTGAGCACGGGGTGGGGATCGAAAAGCGCGATCTGATGGGAACGCAGTTCACGGCGGCAGACATGGAGGCGCAGTTGCGGGTGAAGGATGTGTTCGATCCGCAGTGGTTGCTGAACCCGGCGAAGGTGTTCCCGCTGGCGCTGACCGCGGGGCGGAGGGCGGCGTAAGGGGGCTGTCTGCCCCCTCTTGCCTGCGGCAATTCACCCCCGAGGATATTGGGACGGAAAAGAATGATGCATCCTGAGACAGAGGCCGATCTGGCCGAGGCCATTGCGGGCGCGGGCGGGCCCCTGCGCATTGTCGGCGGCGGCACGCGGGGGATTGGCCGGCCGGTGGCGGGGGAGGTGCTTTCGCTGGCCGGGCTGGCGGGGATCACGCTGTATGAGCCGGGCGCGCTGACCCTTGTGGCACGGGCCGGCACGCCTTTGGCGGAGGTCGAGGCGGCGCTGGCGGCGGAGGGGCAGCGCCTGCCGTTCGAGCCGATGGATCACCGGGCGCTGCTGGGTACGGCGGGGGCGCCGACGATCGGCGGCGTGGTGGCGGTGAATGCGTCGGGGCCGCGCCGGATACAGGCCGGGGCCTGCCGCGACAGCCTGATCGGGGTGCGGTTCGTTGACGGGCGCGGCGATGTGATCAAGAACGGCGGGCGGGTGATGAAGAATGTCACCGGCTATGATCTGGTCAAGCTGATGGCCGGGAGTTTCGGCACGATCGGGGTGTTGAGCGAGGTTGCGTTCAAGGTTCTGCCGCGGCCCGAGATGGCGGCCACGCTGAGGATGGAGGGGTTGGACGACGAGGCGGCGGTGCGCGTGCTGTGCGCCGCCCTGGGCTCTCCCTTCGAGGTTTCGGGGGCGGCCCATGTGCCGGGCGGGCCGGGGGTGATGATCCGTGTCGAGGGGTTCGCGGCGTCGGTATCCTATCGTGTGGCGCAGTTGCGGGCGTTGTTGTTGCCCTATGGGGATGTGGTTGTGGAAACAGAGCCGGAGGCCGTGAATGCTGGATGGAAGCGGGTGCGCGATGTCGAGGCGTTTGCGGGGCGCCCCGGCGATGTCTGTCGGATTTCGGTGAAACCCACCGACGGGCCGCGCGCGGCGGCGGCCATCGGTGCCCGCGAGGTGATGTATGACTGGGGCGGCGGTTTGATCTGGGCGCTGGTGCCCGAGGGGCGTGACATTCGCCCCGCGCTGGCGGGGATCGGGGGCCATGCCACGCTGATCCGCGCCGGGGCAGAGACCCGTGCCGCGCGGCCGGTGTTCCCGCCCGAACCGGCGCCGCTGGCCGCGATCAGCGCCGGGCTGCGCGCGCAGTTCGATCCGCGCGGCATTCTGAACCCCGGATTGATGGGCTGAGCCGATGCAGACGACATTCACCCCCGAGCAGTTGAAAGACCCGGCGATCGCACGGTCGAACAAGATTTTGCGCGCCTGCGTGCATTGCGGGTTCTGCACCGCCACCTGCCCCACCTATCAGCTGCTGGGCGACGAGCTGGACAGCCCGCGCGGCCGGATCTATCTGATCAAGGACATGCTGGAAAGCGGACGGCCGGCGGATGAAAAGACCGTGCGGCATGTCGACCGGTGCCTGAGTTGCCTGGCCTGCATGACGACCTGCCCGTCGGGGGTGCATTACATGCATCTGGTCGATCACGCGCGCGCGCATATCGAGAAGACCTATCGCCGGCCGTTTTCCGATCGGGCGCTGCGCTGGCTGCTGGCGCGGATCCTGCCCTATCCGTCGCGGTTCCGGCTGGCGCTTCTGGGCGCGAGGATCGGGCGGCCATTCGCCTTTCTGATGCCCGATGCGCGGTTGAAGGCGATGTTGGCGATGGCGCCCAGGCGCATCCCGCCGGTCAGCCGCAATGACGCCCCGCAGGTGTTTGCGGCCATCGGCGCGCGCCGGATGCGCGTGGCGCTGATGACCGGATGCGCGCAGCGGGCGCTGAACACGGATATCAACGATGCCACCATTCGGCTGCTGCGGCGGCTGGGCTGCGAGGTGGTGATCGCGCGCGGCATCGGCTGTTGCGGCGCGCTGACCCATCATATGGGCAAGTCTGACGAGGCGCGCGCCACGGCGGCGAGAAACATTCGCGCCTGGGCTGCCGAGATGGCGGGCGAAGGGCTGGATGCGGTCGTGATCAACACCAGCGGCTGCGGCACCACCGTCAAGGATTACGGGCATCTGTTCGAAGCCGACCCGCTTCAGGCAGAGGCGCAGGCCGTGGCGGAGATGGCGCTGGATATCACGGAGCTTCTGATGAAGCTCGATGTGCCCGAGGGGGCCGACAGGGGGCTGACCGTGGCCTATCACGCGGCCTGTTCGCTGCAGCACGGGCAGCAGATCAGATCGGCGCCGAAGGAGCTGCTGAAACGGGTGGGGTTTCGGGTGGTGGAACCTGCCGATCCTCATCTGTGCTGCGGCTCGGCCGGAACCTACAACCTGCTGCAGCCGGAGATTTCGGGGCAGCTGAAGGCGCGCAAGGTGAAAACGCTGGAGGCCCGGCAGCCCGATCTGATTGCCGCGGGCAATATCGGCTGCATGATGCAGATCGGGTCGGGCACCGCGGTGCCGGTCGTGCATACGGTCGAGCTTGTGGATTGGGCGACGGGCGGGCAAAAACCGCGCGCTTTGACCGAAAACCAGCCTTAATCCTGCCCAATCCCGCTGCTAGGCCGGTGCCGCGGGCAGGGAGATGACATGCGCGGTTACCTGACACTCATGCTTTTGGTTCTGGCCCTTTGCGGCTCGGCGCTTCAGGCGCAGGAAAGCACCCTGCGATCGTTGCAGACGGCGAATGACGGCAAGGGCTGGGAAGCGGTCGGGCGGCTGAACATCGGCACCCGCGGGTTTTGCACCGGTGCCCTTGTCGCGCCCGATCTGGTGTTGACGGCGGCGCATTGTCTTTACGACAAATCCACCGGCCGGCAGGTGAGCCTCGAGGATCTGGAGTTTCTGGCGGGCTGGCGCAACGGCCGGGCAGAGGCCTATCGCCGGGTGCGGCGGGTGGTGGAGCATCCGCGCTATAGTTTCGCCACGGCAGACCGCGTTGACCGGGTTGCCTATGATCTGGCGCTCGTGGAGCTGGAGCGGCCGATCCGGCTGACGGGGGTAACGCCCTTCGATACGGCCCGGCGCCCGCGCAAGGGTGATGAGGTGGGCGTGGTTTCCTATGCCGAAGACCGGGCCGAAGCGCCTTCACTGCAGGAGGTGTGCCACGTTCTGGCGGGGCGGGCCGGTGTCTTGATGCTGTCTTGCAGCGTGAATTTCGGCTCTTCCGGGGCGCCGGTCTTTACCTTCGAAGATGGCGTACCCAGGATTGTTTCCGTGGTGTCGTCAAAGGCGGAGGTCGGAGACAGGCCGGTGGCTCTGGTGGCGTCTCTGGCGGGGTCGCTCGATCTGATGCGCAGCCGTCTGGCCGCGGGCGAGGGGCAGACCGCCGACAGCCTGCCGCTGGCGCGGCGCTTTTCGCAAGACGGGGTGCGCAGCGCGGGCGGTGCGAAATTCGTCCGGCCCTGAAGGGGCCGAACGGCGCCTCGCGCGCCGGGCTTGAAACCGGAAAATGACCTTCCCACATTTAAGCCGTGCAGGTGCCATACGGGCCTGTTTTCGACGATTGCCCGTCCCCGAGGGGAGGGCTGGATAACTGCATCGCTCAACGGAGGATGATGATATGCGAAGCTTTGACCTTTCGCCGCTTTACCGTGCCACCGTCGGTTTCGACCGCGTGGCCGACATGATGGACCGGGTTCTGACCAATGATGTCGCCCAGTCGACCTATCCACCTTACAACATCGAAAAAACCTCGGACAACGGCTATCGGATTACCCTGGCCGTCGCCGGATTCACGGCCGACGAACTGTCGGTTGACGTGAAAGACAACGCGCTGATCATTGCCGCGCGCAAGGCGCCCGAGGAAGGTGAACGGACCTATCTGCATCGCGGCATCGCGACGCGTGCGTTCGAACGCCGCTTTCAGCTTGCCGACCATGTGAAGGTCAGCGGCGCCACCCATGCCGACGGCATGCTGCATATCGACCTTGTGCGGGAAGTACCCGAAGCGCTAAAGCCGCGCCGGATCGAGATTGCCAGTGGCGGTGCGATCGAGGCGCAGGCGGTCGAGGCGCAGGCCTGATCCTTTTCGCCAGAAGCTGAACTGAAACGCAGGGCGCGCGGCCATCGGGCCGCGCGCCTTTTCCATTGGCTGGGGCCGGTTTTATTCGGCCTTGCCGATCGACCAGAAGAAGGTCTCGCCCGAGCTGTCGTCGACACCGTCATTGTCGGTGGAAACGAAGATCTCGCCATCCGGCATGATCGCCAGACCTTCGATCTTGTCCACCACATAGCCGCCGAAGGATTGCAGATCGGGGATCAGGTCGCGCACCTCTTCCTTGTTGACCACCGGCAGATCGCCGCCCAGCGGCGCCGGTACCATCTCGGCGGCGGGGATGCGGTAGATCTTCTTGGTCACCGCGGCCGCGCCGATCTGGTTGTCACGCTCGATGACATAGAACCAGTCGCCATGCGCCACGATTTCCGAAAGGCCCGTCCAGCCTTTGGCGGGCTCGGCCTTGGGGTAAAGAACCGCGCCCCATTCCTGGGTGCCGGTGTTATAGGCGACCAGTTTCACGTGGTTCGCCGGATCATCGTTCCACTCGCGCTGAACCGCCATCCAGAGTGTGTCGCCAACCATGGTGACGCCCTCAAAGCCGAAGCGTTTCTCGACCGCCATCAATTCGGCCGGCAGGCCGATCTCTTTCTTGATTTCGCCCTTGGCGTTCACGTTGTAAAGCGCGTGCGGCACAACCCGGTCGGTCCGCCCTTCGGAGGCGACCCAGAAGCCGCCGTTGCCGTCCAGTGTGATGCCTTCCATGTCCAGCTTCTGCGCGGGCATGCCGGCGCGGGTGACATAGATGGCGTCGGTGATGCGGGCCGGAGTGGCGCCGACGTCGATCTTGAATATCGTGGGCTGATAGCCATAGAAGCTGTCGTTCACCGCCCAGACGGTGCTTTCGCCATCGGCGACCATGCCGGAAATCGCGCCCCAGCCGATCAGCCTGTCGGCGCCGGCCGATGTCAGCTGCGGATAGGCCGCCGGTGCATCCTGATATTCGTAAAGCATGACATGGCTGCGCACGCCGCCATCCTCGATCAGGTCGGCCTCGTTGGCGGACACCATCAGGTTGCGCGACGGGATCGCCACATAGCCTTCGGGCGCGATGCCCGAGGGCAGGATCTGCTTCAGCACCGGGGCGGCGGGATCGGTCACGTCATAGACGCCGACGACCGAGGCGCGCTCGGCGCCCACAAAGACCAGCGGCGTGCCGCCGAATGTGCCCACCTCGATCGACTCGGGCTCGATGCCTTTGGCGTCCGACCGCTTGTCGGGGTAGTGGCCGATCTGGATCACCGCCTGCTCGAAAGAGGTGCCGGATTCGTAAACCACGGTGCCGTCCTTGGCGAAGATCGTCCAGCCGCGCGAGCCGCCTTCGTAGTCACCTTCATTGGCGATGGCGAAATGGGTGTCGTCGATCCATTTCACCGCATCGGGTTCGCGTTTGCGGCCCGGCTGGCTTTCGGTGAAGAGCAGCGCGCCGCGCTCGTCGGTGGCGTCGACGCCTTCCAGATCAACCGTGCCGGCCGGGAAATGCGCGATGACGGTGCCGTCTTTCGCCACCACCGCCAGGTGGTTGTTCTCCTGCATCGTGACGACGGTTTCGCCCAGGCTGTTGACGTCGACGAATTCGGGCTCGGGGTCCGAAGGGGCAATCTCTGCCAGACCGGTCATGTCGACAGTCTTCAGGGTGCCGCAATCCAGCGCGCCATCCTTGACGCCGACCATCACCAGCGCCCCGGCGGGCATCTGCGGGATGACGCCATCGTTGAGGTCCTCATCGCGCTCGTTCTCGATCGCCACGGTGATAAAGCTGCCGTCCTTGGCCTTGGCCACCGAATCCGGCTGGCCGCCCAGATCGCAGGCGCCCAGTTCGGCCTTGGTGGTCAGGTCGATGGCTTTCAGAATGCCCGACGGGGCCACATAGCTTTCCGAGGTGTTCACGCCGACAAAGGCCACCTTGCCGATGATCGCCACAGAGGTCGGCTCGCCGCCCGTGTCGATATTGCCCAGCGGCTTTGGTGCCTTGGGATCGGTGATATCGACCAGGCCCAGCACGCCCAGCGGGCTGTCGGTATAGGCCAGCATCATGCCGTCATCGGTGGCGGCGATGATCTCGGCCGAGGTTTCGCGGCCCGTGTCCTCGCCCGCCGCCATGTTGGCGATGGTCGGAAAAGAGGCGATGCGGTTGAAATTCATTTCGGCGGTGGCGGCGCCAGCACTAAGCGCCAGTACCGAGGTGAGGCCCAGAAGGCGTGCGGTCATGGAATATGTCCCCCAAATGCAGTATTTTGCCTGATCGGATTGGCGATTTTCCATGACCGCCCGGTAACGTTTGAATGTCAGTTCTGTAAAATAGAGACGTCTCAGACCGACATGCAGATGTATTTCATCTCCAGGTAGTCCTCGATCCCGTGGCGCGAGCCTTCGCGGCCCAGACCGGACTGTTTCACGCCGCCGAATGGCGCCACCTCGGTCGAGATGATGCCGGTATTCACACCGACGATTCCGTACTCCAGCGCCTCGGCCACCTTGTAGACCCGGCTCAGATCCCGCGCATAGAAGTAAGATGCGAGACCGAAGATCGTGTCATTCGCCATCGCGATCACATCCTCGACAGTATCGAACTTGAACAGGGGGGCCAGCGGGCCGAAGGTTTCTTCGGTGGCGAATTGCATTGCCTGCGTGGCGCCCGTCACCACGGTGGGTTCGAAGAAGGTGCCGCCGTTGCCATGCCGCCGGCCGCCCCGCAGGATCGTCGCGCCCCTGGCGGTGGCGTCGGCCAGATGTTCCTCGACCTTCTGCACCGCCTTGTCAGTGATCAGCGGGCCCAGATCAGTGCCCTCCTGCAACCCGTCGCCCACCTTCAGCGCGGCCACCGCCTCTGCCAGTTTCGCGGCGAAGGCATCGTAGACGCCAGCCTGCACATAGATGCGGTTGGCGCAGACGCAGGTCTGGCCGTTGTTGCGGAACTTGCAGGCGATGGCACCGATCACGGCCTCGTCCAGATCGGCGTCGTCGAACACGATGAAGGGCGCGTTGCCGCCCAGCTCCATCGAACATTTCTTGACCTGATCCGCCGCCTGCCGCAACAGGATGCGCCCGACATTGGTGGAACCGGTGAAGGTGATCTTGCGCACCAGCGGGTTCTCGCAGAACTCCTGCCCGATCCCGGCGGCATCCGTTCCCGGAATGACCGAAAACAGCCCCTTCGGCAGCCCGGCCCGGTCGGCCAGCACCGCCAGCGCCAGCGCCGACAGTGGCGTTTCGGCGGCGGGCTTGGAGATGAAGGCACAGCCGGCGGCCAGCGCCGGGCCCGCCTTGCGGGTGATCATCGCGTTGGGAAAGTTCCATGGCGTGATCGCGCCGACCACGCCCACCGGCTGACGGATCACCATCAGCCGCTTGTCGGGCTGATGGCCGGGGATGGTCTCGCCATAGATGCGCTTGCCCTCTTCGGCGAACCATTCGATGAACGCAGCGCCATAGGCGATCTCGCCCTTCGCCTCGGCCAGCGGCTTGCCCATCTCGGCGGTCAGGATCGTGGCCAGATCATCCTGATGCGCCATCATCAGATCATACCAGCGCCGCAGGATTGTGGCGCGCTCCCTGGCGGTGCGGGCGGCCCAGTCCTTTTGCGCCACCTGCGCGGCGCCGATCGCGCGGGCGGTCTCGGCCCGGCCCAGATCGGGCACGGTGCAGATCACATCGCCGCGCGCCGGGTTGGTCACCTCGAACGTGGCGCCATTGTCGGCATCGGCCCATTCCCCGGCCAGATAGGCCCTCGTCTCCAGAAGGCCGGGATCGCGCAAAAGGCTGCGAAGTTCGGTTGCGGGCATCGGTCATCCTCCCCTTGGGTTACCCATGGCAAATCACGCGCCGCGGGCCTTGTCCAGCCGCCGCATCACCCGAACCTGTCCTGCCAGGTCGGCAGGCTGTCGCCCGGCGCCGGGGTCGCATGATAGACGCCGCGCGCGATGGCCCGGGCAAGGCAGGTGGCGGCTGCATGGCCAAGCTGCAGCGCATCGCGCGCCGGATCGGGCAGGGGCATGGCCCCGGTGGCGGCGGCGAACACCAGATCGCCGTCGAACTGTGTGTGGCTGGGCAGGATGGCCCGGGCCATCCCGTCATGCGCGGCAATCGCCACCCGCGCGGCCTGGGCTTGGGTCAGGGCCGCATCGGTCGCCACGATGGCGATCGTCGTGTTCCCGCCCTGATCCCCCTTGTACCGTGGTGTCCGGCCAGGGTCGTGGCGGCCATATCCCCGGCCGCCGAACTCCGCCCCCATCTCGAACGGCGCTGCCCAGAATTCCGGCCCGTCGCCCATCGTGACCGCCCCCACCGGGTTGACCGCAACCAGCGCGCCGACAGTCACACCACAGGCCAGCACCACGGAGGCCGAACCAAGGCCGCCCTTCAGATTGGCGGTGGTCGCACCGGTGCCCGCCCCCTTGGTGCCAAGCGCGAATGTCTCGCTGGCCTGATCCAGCGCCGCGCGCCCCAGCGCCCTGTAGGGGTTCTCCACCCAGTCCTTCGCGCCGCCGTTCATCAGATCGAACAGGATCGCGCCGGGCACGATCGGCACCGGCTGATCGCCCACCAAAAATCCGCGCCCCTGCTCGCGCAGCGCATCGGCCACCCCCGATCCCGCGTCCAGCCCGAAGGCAGAGCCCCCCGAAAGCACCAGCGCATCGACCTCCTGCACCAGCCGGTCGGGCTGCAACAGATCGGTCTCGCGTGTGCCGGGCGCGCCGCCCATGATATGCACCGCCGCCGTGAACGGCCTGTCGCCGATCAGAACGGTGACACCGGTCTTGATCTCCAGGTCTTCGGCATTGCCGACGCGCAGCCCGGGCACATCGGTGATCAGGTTGCGTGGCCCCTGTTGCATCTCGCGCATGCTCCTTCTTTTTCGTCCAAATATCCCGCGGGGTCCGGGGGCGCGAAGCCCCCGGCGCCCACCGCAAACGGCCCGCCGGGGATCAGCCCCCGGGCCGCGCCTCGCCGTCGCCCCGCCACCCTGCCGGAATCACCGGCGCCGCGGCAATCAGCATCTGCGTATAGGCATGCCGGGGCGCGCCGAACACCGCCTCGGTCGGCCCCTGCTCGACGATCTCGCCGGCCTTCATGACCATCACCCGGTCGGTGATGCTGCGTACGACACTCAGATCATGGCTGATGAACAGATAGGTCAGCCCGAACTCCGCCCGAAGCGCTGCCAGCAGATCCAGGATCTGCGCCCGCACCCGCACATCCAGTGCCGAGACGGCCTCGTCCAGAATGATCAGCTCCGGCCGGGTGATCAGGGCGCGGGCGATGGCGATGCGCTGGCGCTGGCCGCCGGAAAACTCATGGATGAACCTGTCCGCATCCGAAGGCCGCAGCCCGACCGCCTCAAGCGCCGCGTCGATCCGCGCCCCGGCATCGTCGGGGCGCCCGGCAAGGTGGAACGGCTCGGCGATCAGCCGCCGCACCCGGTGGCGCGGATTGAAGCTGCCATAGGGGTCCTGAAACACCACCTGCATCTTGCGCCGCATATGCGCCGGCATCGGCTCGCCCGCGTGCACCGCTTCGCCATCCAGCCGGATCTCGCCGCCCTGCAGCGGCTCCAGCCCCAGAATGGCACGGGTCAGGGTGGATTTGCCGCACCCGGATTCGCCAACCAGCCCCAGGCTTTCGCCACGCCGGATGTCGAAGCTGACCTCGTTGACCGCGCGAAAGGGCGGCGGCCGCCGCAAAAGCGCCGCGCGGGGCCGGGGATATTCCCGAATCACGCCGTGAACACGCAAAAGCGGGCCCTCCTGCGGCACGGCAGTCTGCGGGGGGCGGTGGCCGGAGGCCTCGAACAGCTGCCGGGTGTAGGGGTGGCGCATGTGGCGAAACAGTTCTTCGGTCGGGCCCTGTTCGACGATCCTGCCCTGCTGCATCACCGCCAGATCATCGGCCATGCCCGCCACCACCGCCAGATCGTGGGTGATCAGCAGAAGGCCCATCTGCTCCTGCTCCACCAGTTCCTTCAGCAGATCCAGAATCTGCGCCTGTGTGGTCACGTCCAGCGCCGTGGTGGGCTCGTCGGCGATCAGCAGTTCGGGGCGCAGGGCGATGGCCATGGCGATGCAGACCCGCTGCCGCTGCCCGCCCGAAAGCGCGTGCGGATAGCGCGACAGCGGGAATTTCGCGGCGGGCAGGCCGACCCTGTCCAGCCGTTCGCGCGCCATCGCCAGCGCCTCGTGGCGGTTGGCCCGGCCATGGATCACCAGCGTTTCGGCCACTTGTTCGCCGATTGTCTGAACCGGGTTCAGCGCGGTCATCGGCTCCTGAAAGATCATGCCGATGCGGTTGCCGCGAATGGCGCACATCCCGCGTTCGGGCAGCGACAGCAGATCGGTATCGCCCATCATCGCCCGCCCGCTCAGCGTGCTGCCCTCGGGCGCCAGTTGCAGCAGCGCCAGCGCCGTCAGCGATTTGCCAGAGCCGCTTTCGCCGACCAGCCCGAACACCTTGCCCGGCGCCACGCGGAACGTGACATCGCGCAGGATCGGCTGGCCGTGGATCGCCAGCGAAAGCCCTTCGACCGCGATCATTCGCGCGCCCTCCGCAGGCGGGGGTCCAGCGCGTCGCGCAGCCCGTCGCCCATCAGGTTCAGCCCCAGAACCATGCCGACGATCGCCAGCCCCGGCAGGATCGCAAGGCGCGGCGCGGTGTAGATCATCGTCTGCGCATCGGCCAGCATCCGGCCCCAGCTCGGCGTCGGCGGCTGCGCGCCAAGCCCGACGTATGACAGGCCCGCCTCGGCCAGAATGCCGAGCGAAAACTGGATGGTGCCCTGCACGATCAGCAGGTTCAGGATGTTGGGCAGGATATGCTCGGCACTGATGCGCAGCGCGTTCTTGCCCGCAACGCGCGCGGCGAGGATATAGTCGAGCGTCCAGATCGACAGCGCGCCGCCGCGGGTGACGCGGGCGAAGACCGGGATGTTGAATATGCCGATCGCCAGAATCGCGTTCAGCGCCGAAGGCCCGAAGACGGCGGTGATCAGGATGGCGATGACAAGCGAAGGGAAGGCGAAGATCAGGTCATTGCCGCGCATGATGATCTCGTCCAGCAGGCTGCCCCGGCGCGCGGCGGCGGCAAGGCCCAGCGGCACCCCCGCCGCCACGCCGATGCCCACCGCCACCAGCGCCACCGCGATCGAGGTGCGCGCGCCGACCATCAGCATCGACAGGATGTCGCGGCCGAAGTGATCCGTGCCCAGCAGGTAGCGGGCCGAGGGCGGCTTCAGCCTGTCGGCGATGCTCAGCGTGCTCACCTCATGCGGCACCCACAGGAACGAGGCCGCTGCCGCCAGCACGAACAGCCCCGACAGGATGGCGCCGATTATCAGTTGCACCGGCCATCTCATCGCCGGTGCCTCAGGCGCGGATCGGCCGCGGCATAGGCCAGATCGACAAGGAACGTCACAAGGATCACCGCGAAGACCAGCAGCATCACCACACTTTCCACCACCACGAGATCGCGCTGGGTGATGCCCTGAAAGATCAGCCGCCCCAGACCGGGCAGGAAGAACACGTTTTCGATGATGATCGCCCCGGCCAGCAGGAACGAGAATTGCAGCCCGATGATCGTCAGCACCGGGATCAGTGCGTTGCGCAGCGCATGGCGGGTGATCGCCTGACGGCGCGACAGGCCCTTGGCCCGCGCGGTGCGGATGTAATCCTGCCCCAGCGTTTCGATCAGCGCCGAGCGCATGACCCGCGCCAGGATCGAGGCCTGCGGCAGGGCAAGCGACACGGCCGGCAGGGTCAGCGCCTTGAGCGCCGCAAAGGCGCCCGCCTCCCAGCCGGGAAAGCCGCCGGCCGAGAACCAGCGCAGGTTCACCGCAAAGACCAGCACCAGCAGCATGGCAAACCAGAAATTCGGCACCGCCACGCCCAGCTGGGTGGCCGCCATGATGCCGTAATCGGCGGGCCTGCCCCGCCGCGACGCCGCGATCAGCCCGATGGGGAAGGCGATGAGCGTCGACAGACCGAGCGCGTAGAGCGCGAGCGGCAGCGAAACCCAGAGCCGTTGCAGCACCAGTTGCGACACCGGCACCCGGTAGGTGTAGGATTGCCCGAAATCGCCCGTCACCATGCCGCCGACCCATGACAGATAGCGCGCGGCGCGCGAGCCGTTCAGGCCCAGCTCGTCGCGCAGGGCGGCCACCGCCTCGGGCTCGGCGTTGAGCCCGAGCATGAAGGCCGCCGGATCGCCGGGAACAACCTCGATCACCGCGAAGATCACGAGGCTCGCGGCGATCAGGCTGAGGCCGAGGGAAACAAGGCGTGTGGCGGCGAAGCGAAGCATGTGCCGGAGGTTAGAGAGGGACCGCCCCGCGCGCCAGAGCGATTGCGCCTCGGGCGGGAACGGAAAAAGGGCGCCGTAATATCGGCGCCCTTCCCCGAATGCCCGCGTAGGGTGTCACTCCTCCCAGGTAACACCCGTCAGGTCATTCGCCTGTGTGGGCGCGTTCTCCCATAGGCCCTTTATCTTGGCATTGGCGACCCCGGTCTTGGCAAGCTGAAAAAGATAACCGTTGACATAATCCATCGCGATTTTTCCCTGCGCGGCTTTCAGAAGGCCCGAACGTGCCTCTGGCGCCGAGGTGTTATCCAGCAGCGCCAGCAGCGCCTGAAAGCCCAGGTCGTCATACTGGAAATAGTAATCCGGCCGGGCGTAGATGCCGATATCCATCGGTTCGGTATGGCTGACGATGGTCAGATCGAAATCCTTGCCCCGGAACGCCTGCTCCAGCCATTGCGCCCATTCCATGTTGGTGATCTCGGTCGTGATCCCGATCTCGCGCAGCTGGGCCGCGATGATCTCGCCGCCGCGCCGGGCATAGGTGGGCGGCGGCAGGGCCATGCGCAGGGTCAGATCCGACACGCCGGCCGCTTTCAGCAGGGCCTTCGATTTCTCGGGGTCATAGGCCGAGATGCCGGTCAGGTCGATATAGTCGGGGTTATGCGGCGCGAAATGGGTGCCGATGGGGGTGCCATAGCCGAACATCGCGCCGTCGATGATATCCTGCCGGTTGATGGCATGGGCGACGGCGGCACGCACGCGCACGTCATCCAGCGGCTTTTGCTTGTTGTTCATCGCCAGCACCGTCTCGCCCTCGGTCGAGCCGACGATGACGGTGAAGCGCGGATCGGCCTTGAACTGCTCCAGCGTTTCGGGCGCCGGGAACACCGGGAAGGCATCCACATCGCCCGCCATCATCGCGGCGAAGGCGGCGTTGGGATCGGAGATGAACCGGAACGTGGCTTTCGATAGGGCGGGGGCGGCGCCCCAGTAATCGGGGTGACGCTCTAGTTCTATCCGGTCGCCCTGGACCCAGCGGGCGAGCTTGAACGGCCCGGTGCCGACGGGCGCGGCGGCGTTGGTTTCGGCGCTTTCGGGGGCCACGATCACCGCATCGCCCCAGGCCATCTTGAACGCAAAGCCGCCATCGGGGGCGGACAGGGTGATGCGAACCGTCAGCGGATCGATGACCGCGACATCGGCGATCCCGGCAAAGAGCGCCTTCTGCGCATTGGTCGAATCCTCCGCCCGGGCGCGATCGAGCGAGAATTTCACATCCCCGGCATCCATCGCGGTGCCATCGTGGAATGTCACGCCGGGCGCCAGGTGGAAGGTATAGGTCAGGCCGTCTTCGCTGATGTCCCAGCTGCGCGCGAGGCCGGGGATGATCGCGCCATCGGCGGCGAAGCGGGTGAGGCCTTCGAAGATGTTGGCATAGGTTACTTCGTCGATCGCGGCGGCGGCGCCGCCTGTCGGGTCGAGGTTGGGCGGCTCCAGCTGCATACCCAGCGTGATCGTATCCTGTGCGGCAAGGGCGGGGCCCGCGCCCAGGGCCAGTGCCGCCGCCGTCATCCGGATGATGCGCATTTCATGTCTCCCTTTTCGGTCCGCGCTGGGCGCGGCTTTGCCGACATGAAACGCCGGGCGGGCCTGCAAAGCAAGCATCTTGCATGTGCAATATCGGCGTGGAGGGCAACAGCGGGCTGGCTTTTCCGCGCCGCGGCGGTATAACGCGCCCCACATTTCGGCAGCCGTGGGAGGAGAGCCGTTGAGCGCGACGACGAAACTGAAGGTGCCGACGCCGGCGGATATCGTGGCACGGAAGGGCGGGGCGCCGCTGGTCTGCCTGACCGCCTATACCACGCCGGTGGCGCAGCTGACCGATCCGCATTGCGACATCGTTCTGGTGGGGGACAGCGTGGGCATGGTGCTGCACGGGCTGCCTTCGACCCTTGGTGTGACAATGGAGATGATGGTGTTGCACGGGCAGGCCGTCGCGCGCGGGCTGTCGCGCGCCATGATGGTGGTCGACATGCCCTTCGGATCTTACGAGGAAAGCCCCGGGCAGGCATTTCGCAATGCAGCTGCGCTGGTGGCGGAAACGGGCTGCGCCGCGGTCAAGCTGGAGGGCGGGGTCGAGATGGCGCCGACGATCCGCCATCTGACCCGCCGCAGCATCCCGGTGATGGCGCATATCGGGCTGACGCCGCAGGCGATCAATACGCTGGGCGGCTACCGCGTGCAGGGCCGGGGCGAGGATGCGGCGCGGGTGCTGGCCGATGCCGATGCCGTGGCCGATGCCGGCGCGTTCTCGGTGGTGCTGGAGAAGGTGCCCGAGCGGCTTGCCGACGAGATCACCGCGCGGCTTGCGATTCCGACCATCGGCATCGGCGCGTCGGCCGGGTGCGACGGTCAGATTCTGGTGGTGGATGACATGCTCGGCCTGTTTACCGCGTTCAAA
Organism: Actibacterium sp. EMB200-NS6; assembly: GCF_001305615.1. Lineage (GTDB taxonomy): Bacteria > Pseudomonadota > Alphaproteobacteria > Rhodobacterales > Rhodobacteraceae > Actibacterium_A > Actibacterium_A naphthalenivorans. The sequence goes on along the minus strand of NZ_CP010869.1, from coordinate 3,002,867 downwards.
CCCAAGTTCGCCAAGCGCTATGCCATGCTGGGCGCGGATGCCGACAAGGCCATCGCGGCCTATGCCGAAGAAGTGCGCGCCCGCAGTTTCCCCGCGCCCGAGCACCTGTTCGGCGACGCCCTGCCGGAGGCAAAGGAATGACCACACCGATCCTGCGCCAGCGGGCCGATCTGCGCGGCGTGACGGCCGAATGGCGCCGCGCGGGCGAACGGGTGGCGGTGGTGCCCACCATGGGCGCACTGCATGAGGGGCATCTGAGCCTTGTGAAGGCGGCCCGGGCCGCGGCAGACCGGGTGATCGTGACGATCTTCGTCAATCCCCGGCAGTTCAACAATGCGCAGGATCTGGAAAGCTATCCCAGGACAGAGCAGGAAGACGCCCGCAAGCTGGCGCCGTTTTCGGTGGATGCGCTTTACGTGCCGGATCTGGATCAGGTCTATCCTGACGGGTTTTCGACCAATATCAGCGTTTCGGGTGTCAGCGAGGGGCTGTGCGGCGCCAACCGGCCCGGGCATTTCGACGGGGTGGCGACGGTTGTAACCAAGCTGTTCCTGCAAACCGGCGCCGATCTGGCATTTTTCGGCGAGAAGGATTTTCAGCAGCTTCAGGTGGTGACGCGGCTGGCGCGCGATCTGGATGTTCCGGTGCAGGTCACCGGCTGCCCGACCGTGCGCGAGGCGGACGGGCTGGCGCTGTCATCGCGCAACCTCCGGCTGTCGGCCCGGGCGCGCGGCATCGCGCCGGCGCTGTTCGCGGCGATGTCGGCGGCGGCAGGCCGGATCGCGGCGGGCGCGCCGGTTGCCTCTGAGCTGGATCGGGCGAAGGCCGAGATCCTCAAGGCGGGGTTCGCCGAGGTGGAATACCTCGAACTGCGTGCCGAAGACGGGCTCGCGCCCCTGCCAGCGCTGACCGCCCCCGCGCGCCTGCTGGCAGCGGCGTGGCTTGACGGGGTGCGGCTGATCGACAATATCCCGGCGGCGCCGGCGGGCTGAGCGCGCGCGGGAAAGAGTTTCATGCCTCCGGCGGGGATATTTCGGGAAAGATGAAGGATCAGCCGGTCAGCAATTCGGCGAGGGTGAGCGCCATGACCTTGGCGCTGTCCAGCATGTCATCGATGCCGACCCATTCATCGGGCTGATGCGCCAGATCCAGAATGCCGGGGCCATAGGCGATGCAGTTCTTCAGCCGCCCGATCCTGTCGATATGTTTCTGGTCATAGGTGCCGGGCGAGACGACATAGGCGGGCTGTTTCGCCAGCACTTTCTCGATGGCCTCGGCCACGGTCTTCACCACCGGCGCGTCGCGTTCCGTCATTGTCGGCTGCACTTCGAAGAGGTCGCGGATTTCGTACTGGAAGCTCGGGCGCTGTGCCTTTACCCGCTCGAGCAGCGCAGTGACCTCACGCTTCACCTCGGTGACATCCTCTTCGATCAGGAACCGGCGGTCGAGGATGATGCGGCAACGGTCGGCGACGCAGGGCGCGGGCAGGCCGGTATAGCCGGGCTCCTGCTCGGGCTCGCCACCGTGGATGGAGTTGATGTTCAGCGTTGATTGCCGGGCGCCTTCGGGGACGACTGGCATGGCCGTGTGTTTGGTGGCCAGCAGCGGATAGAGAGTCTGCTCGATTTCCTCCAGCACCGCGCCCATGTGGCGGATGGCGCTGTCGCCAAGGAAGGGCATCGAGCCGTGGGCGATGCGCCCCTTGGTTTCGATCTCGGCCCACCATACGCCGCGGTGGCCCAGGCAGATACGGTCTTTGTTCAGCGGCTCGGGGATGATGACATGCTGCACCCGCGACGGATCGAAGTAGCCTTTTTCGGCCAGATGGGCCACGCCGCCGTAGCCGCCCGATTCCTCGTCCGCCGTGGCGGAGATTTCCACGGCGCCGGTATAGTTGGGGCAGGTTGCGATGAAGGCCTCGGCCGCGATGACGGAGGCCGCCAGACCCCCTTTCATGTCGCAGGCGCCCCGGCCATAGATCCGCCCGTCCTTCATGACGCCTTCAAAGGGATCAACGCTCCAGCCATGGCCGATCTCGACCACGTCGTGGTGTGAGTTGAAATGCACGCATTCGCCGGGCCGCGCGCCTTCGTGGCGGGCGATGATGTTCCAGCGGGGGTGTTTGGAGCTGTCGGCGGGGGTGCCTTCGGCGCGGACCAGTTCCACGCCGAACCCCGACCGCGCAAGCCGCTCGGCGAGATAGCCGCAGATCTCGCGGTAGTTCAGTCCCGGCGGGTTGAGGGTGGGGATGCGGATCAGATCCCGGCAAAGCGCCACCAGATCATCGCGCCGTGCGTCCACCGCCGTTTGCAGCCTGTATTCGATTGCGTCGCCCATGGCGAAACCCTAGCGGGCGGGCGACGGAGCGGCAAGGCCGCGGCGTGCGGCGGAATAGGCGGTGGACAAGACGGGCCGCCGGACGGCACAGTTCACTGAGTTGATGGAAGGATGGCGCATGCTTGGGTTGATACGCCTTGCCGTTGCCGGGTTTGTCGGGCTGACTGTGGTCTATGTGGTGGTCTCGCTCTATTCGCGCTCGGTGCGACGGGAGAGGCTGGAAGAGCGCGCCGCGGAAAAGATTGCCGAAGGAGACCTTGAGGAATCACGGCGAGAGGCCTTTATCGAAAAAGGAATGCGCGACTACGAAGAATCCCTTCGCCGCAAGCTGATCCTGGGGGTCTTCGTGGTGCCGGTGATTGCCGTGATCGCAATTGTTGTTGCGACGAATTTCATGTGAGGAACCGATGCGCTACGTCAAATGGACTGTCCTGACCCTGCTGGGGCTCTTTGTTTTCGGCTTCCTGCACTACACGCTGCCGCAGCGCGATATCGTGCGGATCGTGAATACCGATGTCCGGCGGATCGATTTCGGCGAGAACTCGATCTTCTGGGCATCGCCCGACGTGGGAACCGACACCACGAGCGCGAACCGCGATGTGCGTTTCATCGAGGCGATCCGCCCCAATGGCAAGCCCATCGTCTATCGCAATGAAGATACCGGCTGGGGCTGGCCACCCTATTTCAAGCTCGACAGTTCCAACCTTCAGGCCGAAGCGCGCGACATGGTGTCCACCTCCGACAATCCGAAATGGGTGGCGCTGAAACACTATGGGTGGCGCAGCGAATTCCTGACCATCTACCCGAACGCTGTGGGCGTGAAACAGGTCGCGGGGCCGGATGTGCGGCTGATCCCCTGGACCAGCCTGTTCGTTCTGATACTGCTGGCGCTGGCGCTTGTTTTCCTGTGGCGTCTCTGGGCGCAATTCCGCGAGCGCACCATTGACCCGCTTCTGGAAGATGTCGAGGAAACCTGGGATGCGGTGGATGACCGCGCCGATGCCGCGCGCGACCGTGCCAAAGGCTGGTGGGGGCGCATGCGCGACCGCCTGTCCGGAGCAAGAAAACCGCCGCACAAGTAAACGCCGGCCCCTTCATCTTTCCCTAAATATCCCCGCCGGAGGCAATAATGTTTTTCCGGTGCGCCGTGAGATTTCTTGCCTCCGGCGGGGATATTTTAAGAAAGATGAAACCAATATCAGGTGGTGTCGGACCTGCGGTACAGGCGGGGACGCCGATGGCCGTGAAAGGTGAAGGCACCCTGTCCGGCCAGAGCGGGGCAGGGTGTTTTCTATTCGCCGTAGGGGATCCAGATATTCTGCACTTCGGTCGCGGCGCGCAGGAATTCGCGGCCTTCGCCTTCGTCGGTCACCCAGTCGCGGGAGCGGGCGTTGTTGACCCAGCTGCGCTTGAGGTTGCCTGCGGCGGCCTTCTCGATGACCGCCGACAGGTCGGATGAGGAGAACGACCAGATCGCATCCACATCCAGATGGCCCGCGAGCGGCGGGGCCAGTTCCGCATGGCTGCCTGTGACGATGTTCACCACGCCGCCCGGCAGGTCGGATGTGTCGAGCACCTGATAGAAGTCGGTGGCGGCCAGCGGATAGGGTTCCGACGGGATCAGGACGCAGGTGTTGCCCATGGCGATGGCGGGGGCCATGACCGAGACGAGGCCCAACAGCGGCGCGTCGTCGGCACAGAGCGCGCCGATGACCCCGACGGGTTCGTGCATCGCCAGAGCCACGCCGCGGATCGGTACGGAGTGGACGGCGCCGTCGTATTTGTCGGCCCAGGCGGCATAGGTGAAAAGCCGCGCGATGGCGGCGTCGACTTCGGCCTGCGCCGTCTTGCCGTGCTGGCCGGTCAGGCTGCGCAGGCGGTCGGCGAATTCGCCGCGCCGGGCCGACAGGTTTTCGGCGATGAAATAGAGGATCTGCGCGCGCAGGTGGCCGGTGGTCTTGCCCCACCCGGAGGCTTTGCGGGCGGTTTCCACCGCGTTGCGGATGTCCTTGCGGCTGCCGAGGCCCATATGCCCGAGCAGGCGGCCCCGCGGGCCGAAGACCGGGCGCGAGTAGCCGCCATCGGGCCGGGCCTGCTTGCCGCCGATATAGAGTTTGGCGGTCCGGTCGAGCGGGTCGGCGATTTCGGGCTCTTCGGCTTTGGCTTCGGGCAGGACGGGTTTCAGCGGCTTGCTGGCGCGGGCGGGTTTGAGATAGGCGTGGATGCCTTCCCAGCCGCCTTCGCGGCCGAAACCGCTTTCGCGCATGCCGCCAAAGCCGGCGGCGGCGTCGAACAGGTTGGTGGCGTTGATCCAGACGACGCCGGCCACCAGTTTCGGCGCGATGTCCAGCGCGAGGTTGATGTTCTCGGTCCAGACGCTGGCGGCCAGGCCGTAGCGGGTGTTGTTGGCAAGCTGCACCGCCTCGTCCGGTGTGCGGAAGGTGCAGCCGACCAGAACGGGGCCGAAGATTTCCTCCTGCATCAGGCGGGCGGCCGGCGACAGGCCGGTGATCAGCGTGGGCGGGTAGAAACAGCCCTGATCGGGCAGGGGGCAGCGGGCGTGATAGACCGTACCCTCTGGCCCGGCCTCGGCGACCATCGCGGTGATCCGCTCAAGCTGGACCGGGTCGACGACGGCGCCCACGTCGATGCATTTGTCCAGCGGGTCGCCCAGGCGCAGGCCGTCCATCCGGGCGCGAAGCTTGTCGTAGAATCGTTCGGCGATACCTTCCTGCACCAGAAGACGCGAGCCGGCGCAGCAGACCTGGCCCTGGTTGAACCAGATCGCATCGACCAGCCCTTCGACGGCGCTGTCGATGTCGGAATCCTCGAACACGATGTAGGGGGATTTGCCGCCCAGCTCCAGCGTCAGCGCCTTGCCGCTGCCTGCGGTGGCTTCGCGGATCTTGCGGCCGACCTCGGTCGAGCCGGTGAAGGCGATCTTGTCGATGCCGGGGTGGTTCACGATCATTTCGCCCACCGCGCCATCGCCGGTGACGATGTTCACCACGCCCTTGGGCAGGCCGGCTTCGCGGCAGATATCGGCGAAGAGCAGCGCGGTGAGCGAGGTGTATTCGGCCGGTTTCAGCACCACCGTATTGCCCGCCGCCAGCGCCGGGGCCACCTTCCACGCCAGCATCAGCAGCGGGAAGTTCCACGGGATGATCTGGCCGCAGACGCCCAGCGGTTCATGCCCCGGCAGTTCGGTTTCCATCAGCTGGGCGAGACCCGCGTGGTAATAGAAGTGCCGGTGCACCAGCGGGATGTCGATATCGCGGCTTTCGCGGATCGGCTTGCCGTTGTCGAGCGTTTCCAGCACCGCGAAAAGGCGTGCGTGTTTCTGGATCAGCCGTGCCAGCGCGTAAAGATACTTGGCCCGCTCGTGGCTGGACAGGCGGGCCCATTTGCCCTGCGCCTTGCGGGCGGCGGCTACGGCGGCGTCAACGTCTTCGGTGCTGGCCTGTGACAGCGTGGCCAGAACCTCGCCGGTGGCGGGGTTGCGGCTTTCGAACCCGTCGCCGGGGGCGGTGAAGCCGCCGCCGATGAAATGGCCGAACCGGTCGCCGCCATCCACCAGCCAGGCCAGCGCCTCGGCCGCGCTTTCGGGGGCGGGGCCATAGTCCATGGTGCTGAAAATCTCGGAAACGGTCATGGCGTCATCCCATCGGGTGGCGGTAGCCGGCCGAATACTGGCCGGTGACATGGTGTTCAAGCTGACGCTCGATATCGCCCAGAAGCGACGAGGCGCCGAAGCGGAACAGATCGGGCTGGAGCCAGCGCGTGCCCAGCTCATCCTTCAGTAGCGCGAGGTAGTTCAGCGCGTCCTTGGCCGTGGAAATGCCCCCGGCGGGTTTGTAGCCGACGCGGTGGCCGGTGCGCTGATGATAGTCGCGGATGGCGCGGATCATCACGAGCGACACCGGCAGGGTGGCATTGACGCTTTCCTTGCCGGTGGAGGTCTTGATGAAATCCGCCCCCGCCATCATGCAGACCAGGCTGGCGCGGGCGACGTTGCGCAGGGTGCCAAGCTCTCCGGTGGCCAGGATCGCCTTTACATGGGCGTCGCCGCAGGCCTCGCGGAAGAGGCGCATCTCGTCATAGAGGGCCTGCCAGTCGCCGGTGAGCACGTGGCGGCGGGAAATCACGATGTCGATTTCGGCCGCCCCGGCCTTAACGCTTTCGCGGATCTCCTGCACCCGCAGCGGAAAGGGCGACAGGCCCGCGGGAAAGCCGGTGGAAACAGCGGCGACGGGGATTCCCGTGCCCCTCAGCGCCTCGACAGCGGGCTCGATCATCGCGTGATAGACACAGACGGCGCCGGTGTGGATCGGCCCCATGCCGAGCGCCTCGAGCAGATCGGCACGCACCGGTTGCCGCGCCTTGGCGCACAGGCGGCGGACGCGCCCCGCGGTATCATCGCCTGCCAGCGTCGTGAGGTCGATCAGGGTAATGGCCTTCAGCAGCCACGCCGCCTGATAGTCTTTCTTCACCGACCGCCGGCCGGGCAGCGAGGCGGTGCGGCGTTCGATGGCCGACGTGTTGGCCTGCACGCCCTTCACCCAATCCATGTCCAGCGCCATTCCGGGGTTGCGCGCATGGCTGAGCTGCGGCAGCGACCCGGCGCCGGTGGCGGTGGCCTGAAGGGTTTTGGGGTCGGTCTGCACGGTACCTCGCCTCCCGTCCGTTGCCTTGGGAAGGTCGCATGGGGCGGGGCGGATGGCAAGACGGGCCGCAGGGTCAGAGGGTCAGGAAATAGGGATCATGCGCCTGCCAATAGGCCATAAGCTCGGCAGCGGTGGCGTGGGGCAGGCCGAGCGCCTCCATCGCGTAAAGGTCGGTTCCCAGGATCGCGGCAAGCCGCAGCGCATGGTCGGCGGCGGGACGTGAGGGGCTGCCGGGGGCAAAGAATTCCTCGATCGTCGAGGCGGCGGCGACAAGCGCGAAGATCAGTGCCAGGGGTGACGCGTCCGGCGCCTCGCGGGCGAGGTCGCGCACCACATGGCGCCATCCGTCAGGGCCTTTCAGCAGCGCCTCGAGCGCGGCGCGGGTCAGTTGATCGACCGGGGCTTCAGGCATTGCCAAACGCACCGCCCCCCGGCTTTGCCACCGTCACCGGCCCACCTCGCACTGGCAGGGCGAACAACGTCGGGCATGGTCGGAAAATCGGGCCATATGCATTCCCTCTATTGAATATATATTGCCCGGCGGGATGTATCGCGGGCAGAAATATGTTGTTCTCGAGCAGGGACGGATGATCGTCCACCCGGAATTATGGCCGAAGTTTGCAGGAGCCCGGCAATGTTGAAAGTGATTTTTTTTCTGGCCGCCGTTTTCGCGGGGGCGGTTGCCCGGGCGGAGATCCTCGAACTGCGGCCGCAGGCCATCACCGAATGGAAAGCGGTCTATGGCGAGGTCGAGCCGCGCGACCTGATCCCGGCGCGGGCCCGGATCGGGGGCACCGTGGTGGATCTGGACGTGACGGCGGGAGACATGGTCACGGCAGGCGCGCGTGTGGCCGTGGTGGTGGACGACAAGCTGACCTTTCAGCGCGATGCGATCGACGCGCAACTCGGATCGTTGCGCACCCAGCTTGTCACCGCGCGGGCGGATCTGCTGCGCGGCGAATCGCTGCGCGAGCGCGGCGTGATCACCGTTCAGCGGCTGGAGCAGTTGCAGACGGCGGTGGATGTGCTGGACGGCCAGATCAAGGGCGCCGAGGCCGAGCGGCTTGTGATCGAACAGCAGGTGGCCGAGGGCGCGGTGCTGTCACCCGTGGCGGGGGTCGTGCTGTCGGTGCCGGTGGCCCGCGGGTCGGTGATCACGCCGGGAGAGGAGGTCGCCCGGATCGGTGGCGGCGGCGTGTTCCTGCGGCTGGCCCTGCCGGAGCGCCACGCGGCAACCCTGGTGGTGGGCGACGAGATTGCCATCGGCACTGATGGCGATGGCCAGACCGGGCGGCTGGCCAAGGTATATCCGCAGATCGAGGGCGGCCGGGTTCTGGCCGATGTCGAGGTTGCCGGGCTCGACGACCGTTTTGTCGGCCGCCGCGTGCCGGTTCGCCTGCCTGTCGGTACGCGCCAGGCTCTGCTGGTGCCCAAGGACGCGGTGACGCATCGCGCGGGCCTGGATTTCGTGACGGTTGAGACCAGCACGGGCGCGGTGCAGCGCGCCGTCGTTCCGGGCCAGGAAACGATGCGTGACGGCGCGGTCTGGCTGGAAATCCTGTCGGGCCTGCGCGCGGGCGACAAGGTGGTGCACGGCGATGAGTGAGCGCGCGGATCAGGGCGTGCCGCTGGGCATCGCCGGGCGGCTGACACGTGGCTTCATCGCCTCGCCGCTGACGCCGCTGTTCTTGCTGGCGTCGCTGGCCGTTGGCCTGATCGCGCTGATGGCCCTGCCGCGCGAGGAAGAGCCGCAGATTTCCGTGCCGCTGGTGGGCATCCATGTGCAGGCCGCCGGGCTGAACGCCGAGGATGCGGTCAAGCTGATCACCGAGCCGCTGGAGACCATCGTCAAGGGTATCGACGAGGTCGAACATGTCTATTCCTCGACCCGCGACGATCAGGTGATGGTGACCGCCCGCTTCACGGTCGGCCTGCCGTCGGATACGGCCATCCTGCGGGTGCGCGACAAGATATTGTCGAACCTCGACCGTATCCCCAAGGGCGTCCCGCAGCCGCTTGTGGTGGGGCGCGGTATCAATGACGTTGCCATCGTCGCGCTGACCTTCGCGCCGGCGCCGGGGCAGGGCGGGGTGACCGCCGCCGGCCTGACCCGCATCGCGCGCGAGGTCGAGGTGGAACTGGCCAAGATCGAGGATGTCGGGCTGACCTATATGGTCGGCGGAACCGAAGAGGCGCTGCGGATCGCGCCCGATCCCGAAAAGCTGGCGCTTTACGGTGTCACGCTGCAACAGCTTGCCGGCAAGATCGAGGGCGCCAACAGTGCGGCCCCCGCCGGGCTGGTGCGCGACGCGGGCGAACAGATCGGGCTGGTTCTGGGCAAAACCCTGAAAGCGCCCGAGGAAATCGGCAATCTGGAGGTTGCGGCACGGGACGGGCGCACCGTTTATGTACGCGATCTGGCCGAAGTCGGCTTTGTCTCCGATCTGGACGAACACCATGTGGCCAGCCTGCGGCGCGATGCCGATGGCACCGTGTTCCGCACGCCCGCCGTTACCCTGGCGCTGGCCAAGCGGGCGGGGGCGAATGCCGTGCTGGTGGCCGAGAACATCCTGCATCAGGTGCATCTCATGGAGGGGCGCACCATCCCCGACAGCGTCACTGTCGAGTTGACGCGCGACTATGGCGAGACCGCCAATGAAAAGGCCAACGAACTGCTGTTCCACCTCGGGCTGGCGACCGTTTCCATCGTTGCGCTGGTGCTGTTCGCCATCGGCTGGCGCGAGGCGCTGGTGGTGGCCGTGGTGATCCCGGTCACGATTCTGCTCACGCTGTTTGCCGCCTATATCATGGGCTACACGCTGAACCGCGTCTCGCTGTTCGCGCTGATCTTTTCCATCGGCATTCTGGTGGACGACGCCATCGTGGTGATCGAGAACATCGCGCGGCACTGGGCGAAGGACCCGCACAAGACGCGGCTGGACGGTGCCGTGGCGGCGGTGGCGGAGGTGGGCAACCCCACCATCGTCGCCACGCTGACGGTGGTGGTCGCGCTGCTGCCGATGCTGTTCGTGTCGGGCATGATGGGCCCCTACATGAGCCCGATTCCAGCCAACGCCTCGGCGGCGATGATCTTTTCCTTTTTCGTGGCGGTGATCATCACGCCCTGGCTGATGCTGAAAATCGCGGGCCGCGCACCGTTGCATCACGGCGAAGGGGCGCAGGCCGGGGGGCGGCCGGGCGTGTTTTATGCGGCAATCGCCCGCCCGCTGCTGCGGCGCAAATCGACCAGCGCGCTGTTTTTGCTGATGGTCGTGGTGCTTTCCTTCGGATCGCTCGGCGCGCTTTACACGCGGGACGTGACCGTGAAGCTGCTGCCCTTCGACAACAAATCCGAACTGTCCATCGTCATCGACCTGCCCGAAGGCGCCTCGACCGAGGCGACCGACGCGGTGGCGCAGGATGCCGCGCGGGTGGCGCTGCAACTGGCCGAGGTGGTCTCGGCGCAGACCCATGCGGGCACCGCCGCGCCGTTCAACTTCAACGGCCTCGTGCGCCATTATTTCCAGCGCCAGACGCCGGAACTGGGCGAGGTGCAACTGAACCTGAAACCCAAGAGCGAACGGAATCGCGCCAGCCACGACATCGCACTGGAATTGCGGCGGATGCTGGAGGCGCAGATGGATGCGCCGCCCGGCACCACGACGAAAGTGGTGGAGCCGCCCCCCGGCCCGCCGGTCATTTCGACGCTGCTGGCCGAGGTTTACGGCCCAGATCCCGACACCCGCCGCGCCGTGGCGACCCGGGTGCGCGCCGCGTTCGAAGAGGTGCCCTTCGTGGTGGATGTCGATGACAGTTTCGGCATCCGGCCGCGCCGCCTGCGGGCCGAACTTTCGCCCGGCGATCTGGATTTCTTCCGTGTGCAGGAAGCCGACGCGCTGCAAACCCTGCAACTGCTGAACGGCGAGACGACGGTGGGCTATTCCCATCGCGGCGAAGGGCGGCAGCCCATTCCCATCGTGATGAGCCGCGACAGGGCCGACCGGGTGATGGACGAGCGCGCCCTCTCCACGCCGGTGCCCGCCAATGCCTTGCCCGGCGGGCGCGGGGTGGTGGAACTGGGCGATGTGGTGACGCTGACGCAGGAGTACGCGTCCTTCCCGATCTTCCGCCACAACGGCCGCTTTACAGAGATGGTCACCGCCGAGCTGGCCGGGGATTTCGAAGCGCCGCTTTACGGCATGATGGCGGTGCGGGAAAAGCTGGACGCGATGGATTGGGCCGGGCTGGACAAGCCCCGGATCAGCCTGCACGGCCAGCCGCAGAGCGAGGCCGCCCCGACCCTTCTGTGGGATGGCGAATGGGAGGTCACATGGGTGACGTTCCGCGACATGGGCGCGGCCTTTGGCGTGGCGCTTCTGGGGATCTACATTCTGGTGGTGGCGCAGTTCGGATCGTTCCGCCTGCCGCTGGTGGTGCTGACGCCGGTGCCGCTGACCTTTCTGGGCATCATGCTGGGGCACTGGCTGTTCAGCGCGCCGTTTTCGGCCACCTCGATGATCGGCTTCATCGCGCTGGCGGGGATCATCGTGCGCAACTCGATCCTGCTGGTGGATTTCATCCGCCATGCCGATCCCGGTCGGAAGGTCAGTGTCGACACGCTGATCGAGGCGGGGGCGACGCGGTTCAAGCCGATCCTGCTGACCGCGATCGCGGCGATGATCGGCGCGGCGGTGATTCTGGCCGACCCGATCTTTCAGGGGCTGGCGATATCTCTCCTGTTCGGTCTGGCGTCTTCGACCGCGCTGACGGTGCTGGTGATTCCGGCGATCTACCGGTTGTTCAAGACCTGATCGCGGGTCAGTCTCCGTCGCGGTCCCAGCGGAAAAGCTCCGGGGGTTGGCGGGGGTGGCGATCCAGAAAGTTCTCGTGATGCACGACGACGCCGTCTTCGGTGGCCAGAACCACGCCGATCTGCCCCGGCCCCTCCAGCCGGGGGATGGAATCGAGCGGCCCGTGCAGCTGCGGGAAGATATTGTAGTGGCAGCCCGAGATGGTGGTGAACGGAATCCCGCGATAGCTGCCGGCCGTAGACATGTGCACATGGCCCGAGATCACCTGACGCACATCGCCATGCGCGTTCAGCGCGGCGGCGAAGCGCGGCTTGTCGCGCAGATTGATGAAATCGGTCGGCACGCCGAGATCGGCGATGGCGTGATGCACAACGACGATGACCGGGCGACCCCGCGCCGCATCCAGCCGGTTGGCCAGCCAATCATATTGCGCATCCGACAGCGCGCCCTCATGGGTGCCTTCCACAAGCGTATCCAGAACCAGCACGCGGTAGCCGCCGGCGTCGATCACATGATCCGCACAGCCGGTTTCGGCAAGGTACCCCGCGCCGAACACATCGGCGAAGCTGCCGCGATCGTCATGGTTTCCAAGCGTCAGAACAGGGCGAAGCCGGAGCGCGGGCAGCATCTCGGACAGGCGGGCATAGGCGGCGGGATCGCCATGATCGGCCAGATCGCCCGCGAGGATGCAGAATTCTGCGTCGTGGTGATGCGCGTTGATATGCTCGATCGCCATCCGCAGCCGGACCGACGTGTCGATCCCGTGGCTGAGCTTGCCTTCCGGCACGAGGTGAAGATCCGACACGACGATGAATTTCAGCACTTCTGGCTCTCCCGCGGATGCCGTGTGATGTTAGGGGAGCGGGCGGGCAGGGCCAAGGCCGCGCATGCCCGGAACAACAGAAATGCCCCTGCCGTTCAGGGCGCTCCGTTTTCTCCGGAAAAGGCGGGATGGTGCAGTTACAGAGAGATAGTTTGAACTCTCTGTTTGACGTCCTTCTCGAATGGGAAACCCATCTCGCACAACATGATCCAAGCGATCTGAGGTGCGACGATGAGCACATCAGGCAATAAATTCAATGCGATAGCGAGAAAGCAGGCAAAGAAGAAGCCCGCACCATTCTCGCTGCGCCTGACTTTCGAGGAAAGAAGCCGCTTGGAGGAACTGGCAGGCGATGAGCCGCTTGGCAGCTACATCAAGCGCAAACTCTTCGACGGGCATGGTGCATCGCACAAGCGTGCCCGCTCAAAGCTGAGACGGCCCGTCAAGGATGATGCAAGCCTGGCAAAGCTTCTGGCTATGCTGGGAAGCTCGCGCATCGCCAACAATCTCAACCAACTCGCCAAGGCTGTGAACATTGGCTCCCTGCCTGTACTGGCTGAAACCGAAAAAGACATCCGCAGCGCCTGCTCGGACGTTGCTGCGATGCGCGAAGAGCTGCTGCGCGCACTCGGGCAGCGGAGCGATGCGGGGGCGTCATGATCCTCAAAGGCTCTCAACGTGGCGGTGCGAAGCAGCTCGGGCTTCATCTCTTGAAGACAACCGAGAACGAGCACGTCGAAATCCATGATGTCAGAGGCTTCATGACCGATGATGTCGTCGGTGCGCTCCGCGAAGCTGAAGCCGTATCGAAAGGCACGAAGTGCCGTCAGTTTCTGTTTTCGGTCTCGCTCAACCCGCCTGAGACCGAATCCGTTCGGATCGAGACCTTCGAACAGGCGATTGCGGCCATCGAAGAAAAACACGGTCTAACTGAACAACCCCGTGTGATCGTTTTCCATGAGAAAGAGGGGCGGCGGCACTGCCATGCTGTGTGGAGCCGGATCGATGCCGAAACCATGACGGCCAAGCCGCTTCCTTTCTTCAAGAATAAGCTGATGGAAGTCTCCAAACAACTCTATCTGGAACATGGCTGGCAGATGCCGAGAGGCTTTGCCAACAACAAGGACCGTGATCCCCGCAACTTCACCCTAACCGAATGGCAGCAAGCCAAACGCGTCGGGCGGCATGCCGGAGACCTCAAAGCCGACATTCAGGAAGCCTGGGCGATCTCGGACAGCCGGAACAGCTTTTCGCATGCGCTCGAAGAGCGGGGGCTTTTCCTAGCGCGCGCTGATCGGCGCGGTCATGTCGCTGTGACGTTCGAAGGTGAAGTCATCTCCATCGCGCGGGCGACAGGCATCAAGGCTAACGACCTCAAATCGCGGCTTGGACAGCCCGAACGCCTACGCAGCGTCGAAGACACCCGCAAGCGGATCGGCGAAGATATCCTGCCGCGTCTCAAATCGCATATAGATGAGGCGCGGGCCAAAGCCAATCAGGACAAAGCGAAGCTCGATGAGCGGCGGCAAGAGTTGGCGCAAGGCCATCTTGATGAACGCGCCAAGCTTGATGCAGGACAGAAAGCCCGAGCCGAAAAAGAGGCACGGCAACGGGCCGAACGGCTGGGCACAGGTATGAAGGGGCTTTGGGATCGCTTGATCGGACAACGCGCCAAAGCACAAAAGCAAAACGAGATGGAAGCCCTGTGGGCGCTGCGGCGTGATCAGGATCAACGGCAGACGATCATCGATGCCCAGCTTCAAGAGCGCCAAAAGCTCCAAGATGAAATCAAGGCCGCGCGGGCGCGGCACGCCCAGGCGCTGCGCGAGATTCATTTTGATGCGACCCACTACCGTTTGATGAAGCGCGGTCAAGAGCCCAAAGCCAAGCCGTCCTTCGAACAGACCCGCCCTCCATCGCTGCAACCGCCAAAAGATCAAAACAAGGTTTGGCTCGATCAACTCCGCGAAAAGACCCCCGAAGCCGCGCGTCACGAGGACCGGACGCAAGAGCGCTTGCGCCGCCTGCGGGAGAACAGGCGCGATCCTCCCGATAGAGGGCCGGAGCCTGAGCGTTAACAGCAAGAAAAAGCGCCGCCAATATTGGCGGCGCAGGTCGCTAAAGCAGATCGAACAAGCTGGCTTGCTGAGGCAGGCTATCCAGCAGGTCAAGATGCGCGAAGTCATTGTAGATATGCGCGTATTTCAGGCTCATCGACATGTGGACGGATTCGCTGCAATTCGGGGTCGGCTCTCGTGAATGGCTTCGGCGATAAGTATGAAGTTCTCGTGCGACTTCGCGGTAGCGCGAGATGTTGTCCTTCAACGACTGCTGCACTTCTGCGCGAATTTTGTGAAGAAACTTTGACCGCTGTGGTTCTGGCTTGGCAGCCGCGTTCAAAATTTCCTCTTGCCTATATCCTTTGTACTCGGCGAGACGTGCCTCAATACGGATAGCCTTCGGTGGTAAAATATCGCCGCCAAGCAGATAGTACCATGGATGACCGGGAGCGTAGCCGCCCGTATCTGGGGCGCTCATGAGCGCCCCGCATCGTTTGCGGTCTCTGGTGCGTCTTCGAGCGGCAGGCGCAGGACGATCCGGCCATTGATCGGACAGGTGTCGAGCTGAAGGGTGTAGCCCCGCCCGTCTTTGTGCCCCCATACGGCCCCGACCTTGTTCCAGAAGGATTTATCGTTTTTGTTGGTGACGTGCCACGCCAGGTAATCGGGCGCGTTGAGCGGTTGGGTCTGGTTGGTGTTTTCGCGTGCCATGGTTTGTCTCCTTTGCTTGGGTTGGCTTGCTAACGCCCTCCCGTCGCGCCGAAGGCAAAGGATCAGGGTTCATGTTCGACACGGCTGTCGAAGACAGGTGGTGCGGGCAGGACATTGAATGCTGAGCCGCATTCGGCCAGGGATTTAAGGGCTCTTGGTGCAAGCCCCCACAGGCAAGGATGATCAGTGCCGCCTCGAAAAACGCGCAGGCCTACCAAACGCCTCCGCGAGCGCACCGGCCTTCTGCGTGTCACCACTTCACCTTCGATAATAAACGCAATGCTTTGAACAAGATCGCGCCGCACTGAGCGCACGGGCGCGTGCCCATCGGCATGACAGCTTCGTGCCGCTCGTTCCGAATGCGTGTCAGCCGTGGCTGCGGTCACGCTCGTCAAACCGGTAGCGGCGTGCTTCAAACGCTGTTCTCCAACTAATCCAAGAGAGTCTATCCCGATCCATCAGGGCCTTCATGGGCCATGGATGATGTGTGCGAGGCCGAAAGGCCCTGAGCGGTTCGGGGCCTCCTTGAAACAAAAGGAGGATAGCGATGAAACTCGTTTCACGATTTGAAGCGGCATCCCGAAGCACAGCAGAATTGCACGGCCTGTTGGCCGAAGCATTCAACGCCTTTTGCGCAGCGCCGCGCAGTAGCGCGGAGCGCTATGATGCTCTTCAGAGCATGCGCAATATCGAAGATGAACTGGCAACACGCTCGCCAGGTCATTAACGGGCTCGCGGCTGGCCTATCGGTCAGCCGCACTCCACTCATAAACTGTTGTCTTTGCAAGCTAATTCACCTAGATTAAGCTTCTTTTGGATCGACACATTTGCAGTTGAAAAAGACGAGGCCTCCGAAGATGGGACGAATGAAAGACTATATGATCGACAATGTCCTGAATGCTCAAAGGTGGGTGTCGAGAGTACAGTTTACTTGTCCTGCTTGCGGACATGATAACCATCAGGATGTTGATGTGCCCGAGCCAAATTATATGGCCGAAAAGTCCAGCGAAATGACCTCCGAAGGTGAAGCCGAGTTGTATTGCGAGGGATGCGAAAATTTATTTTCTGCCGATGTTTGGGCAGGACCGGCCCATTGCGATATGACGATTCGAGAGTACGAAAGCACCCATGTCAGTTGCGATCCGCCGGGCTATGATAGGCCGCCGGAAGAATGGTTGGATGACTGGGAGATACCCGAGCATCCGAAAGATGTATTTGACCTGAACGCCGACGAACTGCGTGAAATCATCAAAGCGCAGGCCTGCGAATCTGGGGGAGCATTGATCAACCGCATGATATTTGCGCAGATATTGACATTCCTCGAAGCCTATTTCTGCGACAATTTGATCAAGGGTTTGCGAGAACATCCAGCTTTACTTGTTTCATTCTCGGAGAAGGACGGTGCAATCAAAGATGCAAGTATAGCCGCTTCTAGTGTCCTGCGTGACCCAAATGCAGTGCAAAACTGGATTGAATATAATCTAAAGAACCGGCTCTATCACCAGTTCGGCAGCGGAAAGAAGGACAAAGGCGGCAAGGAAAAACCAGAGGGTGTTGTGTTGTGGTACGCGATGGCCTTTGGGTTTAGACTAACGCCTACTGATGCTGATTTGGCGGCACTTCGGGATTATGCAGCGCTACGCCATGATTGTGTGCATAGAAATGGTGAAACCAAGGACGGAAAGAAGCTTGTCCAATTCGATAAACCTTATTTGCAGGATGCCCTTGATACCGCAATACGTATCGTCGCGCATATAGATAAAGAAATGCGGACTAATGAGAAAGCAGAGTGACTTTGGCTGGCGAAATCGCCAGCCAAAAGATTTTCATTGAACTTTGTCTCTATGCGGCGACTTCTTCCTTGCTGTCCGCCTCGACCATCGGCTGGCATCCGTGCAGGAAATCCGCCGCACGCTGCGCATGGGAGGCAGCGTTGAAAATCGCCCGCTTGTCATCCTTCAGCACTTTCAGCCAGCTTTGAATATAGGCGGCGTGATCGGTGCCGGGTTCGGGGGTCAGCTCGAGATCGGCGCACAGGAACGCTGCGCCCAGCTCGGCGACCAGCTCTTCGCGCGCGTAGCCTTCATCGCCCCAACGCTTGCGCCCGAATTCACGATCAAGGCGGCTCTTGTGCTTGGTCCAATGCGTCAGTTCATGGGCAAGGGTCGCGTAGTAGGCTTCGGGGCTGCGGAAGCTCTCAAATATCGGCATCTGCACATGATCGCTACCGCCCGCATAATGAGCGCTGTTCCCACCATGGCGGATATCCGCGCCGACATGCCCGAAAAACTCTTCGGCGTGATCGATGCGCGTGGCCGGATCAATCACAGGTTCGGGCGTGGCATAGTAGTGCTCGGGCAAGCCTTCGATCTGCTCGACATTGAACACGCTGTATCCCTTCATGAAGGGGATTTTGCGTTCTTCCTCGCTGCTGTCGTCCTGCTCTTCGGTCTTGGTGATGGTGTTGGCATAGACCACCAGATTACCGCGCTCGCCTTTCTTCACATGCGCGCCAAGCTCCTTGGCCTGTTTGAAGGTCATCCAGAACGGGGAGAGATACCCCGACTCCACGGCTGCGCCCCACAGCATCAGGATGTTGATGCCGTTATAGGGCACGCCATTGTGCCGCAGGGGCTTGGTAATCTTGCCTTCAAGGTTGCCGCTGCTCCAAGGCTTGAGCCAAGTCAGCTCGCCCTGCTCCAGATCGGCAATAATCTTGTTGGTCACTCTTTCATAAATATCGGTTTTCATTGGCTTTCCCCTTTCGTCGGGTAGTCGGTTGCGCATGCAACCGGACTAGGCCCGCGCCAATGAGCGGGGGGAGACCGTCACAGACCGCAGACAGCGGAGGGGGATCGCCCGTCCTGCACAAACGAAGTGCGGAAGGACGGGGAGACCGCTGGCTGCGCCCGAAGCCATAGCAAAGGGGCTTGGTCTTGACGGAGGACGGGCCTGCAAGGCCCCAATGAAAGGAAAAAGTGTCAGCCGTTCACGGCTGGCTATAGCTGCGCAAGGGATGGAAGCCGCAGGGCCGAGACCGCCAAAGGCGGGCTCGGTTCACGACAGCCCGACCCGCAAAGGGTGCGCCAAAATCTGAATTTTGCCTTGCCTTTAAGCATGGCTCACGTTGAGGTGACACTGAGGACAGTACACAGATTTGGACCATGCGATGCTTGACCCTTGGTCATTGGCTAATCTATTAATAATAAAGAAAAAGAGAGAGCCATTTGTTGATTTCGTACAATTCAGAACTGCTTCAGGAGATTTGCTTTCGCACACCGACTGCTATACAATATTTGGGTGAGGAGGCGGCAGCATCTTTACAGGCACGGCATTCAGATATTCAGGCCGCGAGCAGTGTCCACGAGCTCCTGGTCGGTCAGGTTTTAATCGATGCAAATCGATGCACTTTGGAAATGCCAAGCCTTCTTTCAATCCAGATGGTGCCAAACTATCCAGCCTTGGTGGATGGATCACAATATGACTGGTCAACAGTCGCTCGGGTCAAGCTCATGGGGATCAACGATGTCAGGTAATGAATTAATGGAGAAGCCGGATTGGGTATCACCACCCGGCCATACAATAATTTCTCTTTTGGAACAGAACGAACTGACCGTTGAAGATTTTGCCGAAC
The DNA here is from genome assembly GCF_001305615.1 of Actibacterium sp. EMB200-NS6. Lineage (GTDB taxonomy): Bacteria > Pseudomonadota > Alphaproteobacteria > Rhodobacterales > Rhodobacteraceae > Actibacterium_A > Actibacterium_A naphthalenivorans. The sequence continues at coordinate 2,983,827 of NZ_CP010869.1, read as the reverse complement.
GTATCGGTCACACGAAAAGTGTCACCCAAAAGCTGTTGGACGGCAAGCATGCGATTGATGTCCAATTGGCAAGGCAACTCACGGACGTCTTTGGCGCTTCCGAGAGTTTCTGGATGGCACGGGAGCATGACTATCGTGCCAGCATGGAGCTACCGGAGAAGGTCAGCGTAAACAGCTTCGAAGACCTAATCAGCACATTGCCCCTGGCTGACATGAAGAAATTCGGCTGGATTGAAAATGTCAGGAGCCGGGAGGATAAGATTGCCGAAAGTATGGAGTTTTTCGGTGTGTCGACGATAGCGCAGTGGCAGGGGCGATACGAGAACGCGTTTCGCGGCGCAGCTTACCGCCGCGCGACGGCCTATGCCTCCTGTGAAATCGCAACAACAGCATGGCTCCGCCAAGGTGAAATAGAAACACAAGCCGACGAGGTTGCCGAATGGTCGCCCGAACAGCTTAGGCGTGAACTCGACGGGTTTCGACGGCTGACTTGGTATAAGAGCCCTTCGCTGTTCTTGCCCAAGCTCAAAGAGGGACTGGCCAGAGCCGGTGTAAAATTCGCAATCGTAAGAGCGCCAAAAGGATGCTCGGCTAGCGGTGCGGTAAGGATATTGGCTGACGACACACCGCATATCCAGTTGAGCTTTAGGTACTTATCCGATGATCAGTTCTGGTTCTCGCTGTTTCATGAGATCGGCCACCTACTTTTGCACTTTGACAAAATGCCAATCCTCGAAAACTCGGACCTGCAGGAAGAAGAATGCGAGAGCGAAGCCAATGAATTCGCATCTCATGTAATTGTCCCCATGATGCACCAGGAAGAGCTTTTCGGGCTCGCCTCATCAAAGTCGCTCATCATAGATTTTGCCAAGAAGATCGGTATCGCTCCCGGTTTGATTGTCGGTCAGCTTCAACACGCCAGGATCATTGGCTTCAATCAAATGCAGCACCTCAAACGGCGATATCGTTGGGTAAACTAGCCATTGAAATAGATATAGTTATCGGGACTCTTCTGCCAATTGCACAGTGAATCCTCAATGACTTGAGCGCTCACGTTCAAATGCGTCGCCAAATCGACGCAAGCGTCCTCCAGTTGAGATACGTTGAGCGCATTTCCGAACAGCAACTGTGCCCCTGATTTCGGTCCGGTAGCTTCTTTGATATACCCCTTGTCTGGAAAGATCGGTGCGATCTGTAGATTGCTGAGATTGCAAAGCAAATCGAACTTCCCAAGCCTGCCCATCTTGGCGACATTGTTCAGGTCTTTATAGAGAAATGCGAAAACCTCTTGTGGGTTCTGACCAACACTCGCCTGAGCGCTTTGTATGAGCGCGGCATGTGAGCCATGAGCATTGATCCACTCAATGTAAGTGGCCACGGCGTGTCCAGTGCCTTTCGGTCCGGGCTTCAAGGTTTCATACTTTCGATGGTTTCCAAAACGCCTTGATCTGCCGGCACTTGTGACATGGGGATAGTTGGCTTGAAGCCAGTTGGCTATCGCCTGCGGGTTCTGGCTGACGGCGTTCCAATCCCAAACGCCTCCTTGCCCGAACCTGCCATAGATGTCTTCGGTTAGGTTCCAACCGTCATGCTTGTGCTTCCCGAAATGTGTCGCCAGGTAAACAAGCCAGTAGGCTTCATCAATTTGACCTGCCTTGTGCAGGGCTGCCGCACCAGCCAAAGGTTGAAAACTCCCTGAGTAAGGTGTGTATAAACTGGCAGAGCTTGAGCGGATCGAGATTTGAAGCAAATACTCTGTTCGCCGAATGCTATCGATGATCTGTGCGATTAGGGTAGATTTACGGCTGGCGTTGTTCATGCCAACCAGAGGAATTTGGTTGGCCGAAAAATAATCGAGCTGTGTAGAAATTTGATTGGTTCTAGCTTGATCTTTAATTCGCATTGGACTGCTCTTCGCCTAAATCAAGTTTATCTTGCACCAACACTTTCGCGTCACCTTTCGGTAGAATCTGTGGGCGCTTGATGAAAAAATTACGATAAAATGGGTCGCCGATCTGCGCGAAGTTATCTTCGCGAACCTTGGTTCCTCTCTTATAACGCGAGTCCGCGCACCTTAGAAGAACCAAAGAAAGATCGCGCCAGTACTGGGGCAGTGAAATCTGTCTTGCGTCGGAAATCTTCCCCTGACGAATGGCACGCTCTACTTCCAAAAAGTCCGCGAGGTTATCCATCTGACATCCCGAAGGCATCTTCGGCATAGCAAACACTGGATTCTGAAACCCCTCGCCCAGATAGGCTGCCACAGATTCCTGATCGTTTTCATACAGGTGCAAGCTCGTTGCGAAATGATGGTAGTCGCCAACCCTGATTTCAAGAGAACGCGCCACAAGTTCTTGTATCATCGTGAAGCAAAAGACATCGTGAGGAAATCCGAGATAAGCATCGTTTGAGCGCATCATTGCCACGAGGTGCAGACGCTCGCGCCTTCGAATAAACTGTAGGCTGATTGTGCAGGGGGCTTCTTTCTGGCTGGGTTCTAGATCTGAGGACTCGAGAAGCGTGATAGCAGCGCGGCGCGTATCAGGTTTCTTTCGCAGCTTCTCAATTACTCGATTTATCTGGTCGATATTGTAGCCAAACTCGCCTGTTCCTTTAAGGCGTGGACCATACGCTTCTTGAATGGAGCCAGTCGCATCTTTCGGGGGATAGTCTTTTAGATAGAAGCGAATAAAGTCGAGGTCGGCGCTTCCGCTCATGTACCAGCAAAACTCCGCAAGAGCAGAGATGAGCATACCGCGTGTCGCTGTCGCACTTATCCTTGCGCGGGGGTCTTTCAGGACAATCTTCTGCCCAAGTAAATCCTGCCCCTTACCCTTGCTGGCCTCGAAGGTATCCGTACTATTCGTAAGCTCCCCATAGAGCTTTCTGAGTATTTCATCTAAGTATCGTCCTTCAATTACCATACAGTATCATTACCCTTGGCGCTTTAGTCGCTATAAAGCGTTCCCTGCATTTCACGAAAAGCGGTCTTGATCGCATCAAGCCCGCCCAGCTTCGCCTTACCCTCACTCACGCTGCCGTATCGCGCAGTCAGGAATGTACCTAGTTTCTTTGTTCTTAGTTCGCTCTCGCCCCGTTCTTCATAGGCCGCAAGAATGGCCAGGAGCAGTGCCTTTGTTTCTTCTGCCGTTTGACCTAAACCATCCCGTCGAACGTTGTCGGCGCGCTCGTTTCTCGTCTTCGGCGGATTGGTGAACAGGATGTAACTAAGCACATCGAACAGATCGCTGTCGGGTGCGTCGACAAGCCTGCGGATGTCATCAAGGCGGTCACGATCATACCCCCGATCAGAAAGCTGCTCCAAGAAGCGCTCGCGGTTGTCAGGGTCGCTCCAGACAGCGCGGAGTTGGTCTTCGTCTGCTACGATGCCCGCCAGATCACCGAACAGCCGCTCCAGGAATTCTTGCGCTGAAATCGGTTTTCCTTCGGGGCTCCAGTAAGTTGTGGATGCGATGTACTTGATCCTGCGCACGCTGCCGTCTGAAAGCTTCACTACGATTTTTTCCTGCGGAGGTTCAGGGCCTTCACCACCGCCTGGCGGTTCTTCCGGGCCTGGTTCCGGTCCGGTAGGTGGTGTGCGTGGCCCCTTGGGTTCCTCGGGTTCAAGCGGCTCACCGTCCCATTCGGGATCGTTGAAATTCTCGTGCGCCTTCACAAAATCCCAGATTGTGAAGAAGTCTTTGCCTTCATAGGTGCGTGTCCCGCGCCCGATGATCTGCTTAAACTCGATCATAGAGCGGATCGGACGCATCAAGACAATGTGGCGGATGTTTCGAGCATCAACGCCTGTCGAGAGTTTCTGCGAGGTTGTCAGTACAGTCGGGATCGTTTTATCGTTATCTTGGAAATCACGAAGGTGCTGTTCACCGACTGTGCCGTCGTCGGCAGTGACCCGGTGACAATAGTTCGGATTGGTGCTGCCCTTCACCTGATTGATCAGGTCACGCACAAGCGCCGCATGATCTTGGGTGGCACAAAAAACCAACGTCTTTTGACGCTGATCAATCTGGCTCATGAATTCCTTCACGCGGCTGAGCTCTCGCTCTTCAATGATGATCCGCGTGTTGAAGTCGCCTTCGGTGAAGGCTTCCCCCTCTTCAACAGCACCCGCGATCAGGTCGTCGCTTCCATCATAGACGTATTCATCAATAGTGCTCGCCATCTGGCGCACCTTGAATGGCGTCAGGAATCCGTCCTCGATGCCGTCGCGGAGCGCGTAGGTGTAAATCGGTTCACCGAAATAGGCGTAGGTGTCGGCGTTGTGTTTGCGCTTGGGCGTAGCTGTCAGGCCAAGCTGCGCAGCAGGCTCGAAATACTCCAGCAAGCGCCGCCACTCGCTTTCGTCCTTCGCGCCGCCTCGGTGACATTCATCGATCACGATGAAGTCGAAGAAGTCGGGTGGGTACTGCGTGTATACGGGCTCGCCCTCGCCAGTCATGAAGGTCTGAAAGATTGTGAAGAACAGGCTGGCATTTTTCGGCGGCCTGCCACGGTTCTTGCGGATCGTGTCGGGGTCGATCCTTGTCACCGCATCATTCGGGAAGGCCGAAAAGGCGTTGTAGGCCTGATCGGCGAGGATGTTGCGGTCGGCGAGGAACAGGATGCGCGGACGGCGTACGGGCTCGCCTGTGAGGTTCCATTTCGCCTGGAACAGCTTCCACGCGATCTGGAAGGCGATGGAGGTTTTGCCCGTGCCTGTTGCGAGTGTCAGAAGGATGCGGCGGTCACCCTTGGCGAGGGCCTCAAGCGCGGCGTTGACGGCCTTGTGCTGGTAGTAGCGCAGCTCCCACTTGCCGCCGTCGGTTTCGAAATCCACCGCCCCGAAACGCTCGCGCCAGTCGTTGTGATCGGCAAAGGTGCGGTCCCACAGCTCATCGGGTGTCGGAAAGGGCAAGTCCATGTCGCCCTCGGCCCCATTCGCCATGTCGATCTGATACCAGTTCAGCCCGTTCGAGGCGTAGGCGTAGCGTGACCCCAAGCGGGTGGCGTAGTCCTTGGCTTGCCCCACGCCGCTCCTGTGGCTGACGCCTGCGCGCTTGGCTTCCAGAACGGCGAGCTTCTGGCCTTTGTGAATCAGGACGTAATCGGCAGAGAGCCCTTTGCCTCGCGTACCGCCTGACTGGATGCGCCCAGGGCAGATGACTTCACGCCGAACCTTCGAGCCGTTCTGACCCCAACCCGCCGCCGCAAGGACGGGGTCTATGCGCTCGGCGCGGGTATCGGCTTCGGTTTCGTCGTGAATGCTCATCTTCTTTACTCGTTACGTCATGTTAATTCGCCCGCAAAGGCTTTCTTCAAAAGGGACTGGCGGAGGTCATCAAGGTCGTGGAGCTTCTGTTTAGCCAATTCGACCAAAGTACTGCACGAAATATGCGCTTCGTCGATCACAGTTGCTATGCGTCTTTGAGCCTCCAGCGGCGGAAGCTCGAAACGATATGCGAACATGTGGTTTCGGTTTACTTTTGGCATCCCCGCGCGATCCGAACCTGAAATCGCATACTCTGTGAAATCGTTCCCCAATAGGAGATGAAACAGGAAATCCCTGTCCAGCCTATCGGGCCTGGGCGTCAACGGATAAACGTCCGCGCTGCAAAGACCTTGGAAATCTGGTCTAGCGGCCTTTCTTAAATAAGGCCTGATTTTGCTGTAAAGGACGGTCTTTTCGTCAAAGCGATACTTCCCTGACTTCAACTTCTCTTCACGAGCCGTTTTCACATCAACGAGCTCGTCCGTCCCTGTAATCATGTTTCCTGCGCCGAGATGCAGCAGGTCGGCATATTCATCCTCGCGCGGATCAACGAGACCAGAAGTGATGTCGGCAACTTCCGAGAGAATGACTTCCTCGCGATCCGATCCCGAGGATGCAAGCTCATCTGCCTTGATACTCTCAAACAGCTCCTGCGCATTTTGGAGGTTGGCTTCGGCGTGGGCGCGGGCGCGGGCCAGGCCCTCGAAGGCCTCGTCCAGAACCGCAACAATCCGCTGTTGTTCTTCGAGTGGAGGGAGGGGGATGGAAACGCTTTCAACGAGTCCAATGTTAAGGTTTCTAACAGTTGAACCAGCGGCCAAAGAGTCGAACTGTTGAAATGTCTCGGGAGCGCCTAGGATATGGTATAGAAAGTCTTGATGAACGCGCTTGTAGTCTGGCTCTAGGACGAGCCATCCATCGTGGATACACCCGCTTGTCTTTAGAATGTATGGTCGGCCAAAACTCATTGAGTTTGACAAGAGGAATGCCCCTGGCTCTACAAACCGCGAGCGAGAAATACCGTCCCTAGTGATCTTCTCTTTCGTGCTTTCAATGAAGCGGCCACCGACCTGAGCGTCACCGATCTTGATCCAATTGACACCCTCTGGATCAGTGGTGATGAATTTCTTAATGGGCCTCGGCGAGCCGCCACGAGCAATCTTGCAGAGTTCGCCAAGCTTTACTCGTTCCCAATTCGCGGCAGTCAAATCCTTCACAACATCCCCCGAATGTCTTCGAGGATTTGCGCCATCTCGGCATCCCGCGCAAGTATGTCGGCGATGATCTCTTCGGGGCTGCGTAGCGCCTCGGCCTCAGGCGCATTGGGGTTCTTGACCGACAAATCGTAGGTATTCTCGTCCAGATCGGCGCGGTTCACGATCCAGCTTTTTAGCCCGTTCGAACGGGTGCGTTGCAGCTCGATAAACTCGGCAAGGTCGTCGTCGTTCAGCGGGTTGGTCTTGCCCATGCTGCGCCCCGGATCAAGCTGGTAATACCAGATGTCCCGCGTCGGTGCGCCTTTCTCGAAGAACAGCACCACGGTCTTGACGCCCGCGCCCTGGAAGGTGCCGCCTGGACAATCGAGGATGGTATGCAGCTCCGCCGCTTCCAGCAATTCCTTGCGCAGCGCGACGGAGGCGTTGTCGGTGTTGCTGAGGAAGGTATTCTTGATCACCACGGCGGCGCGCCCGCCTGCCTTCAGCTTGCGGATGAAGTGTTGCAGGAACAGATAGGCCGTCTCGCCTGTGCGGATCGGGAAGTTCTGCTGCACCTCGCGCCGCTCGCCGCCGCCGAAGGGGGGATTGGCGAGGATGATGTCGTGGCGGTCCTTCTCCTGAATATCCATCACGTTCTCATTGAGCGTGTTGGAGTGGATCAGGTTCGGGGCCTCTATCCCGTGCAGGACCATGTTCATGATCCCGATGATGTAGGCGAGCCCCTTCTTCTCCTGCCCGAAGAAGGTCTTGGTTTGCAGGGTTTCGTATTCGGAGGCGGAGAGCTTGTCAGTGCGCAGGTAGTCATAGGCCTCGCAGAGGAAGCCTGCCGAACCGACCGCGCCGTCATAGATCGTCTCGCCGATCTTGGGGGCCGTTACCTTGATCATGGCGCGGATGAGTGGACGCGGCGTGTAGTATTCGCCCCCGTTGCGGCCCGCGTTGCCCATGCGGCGGATGCGAGTTTCGTAAAGCTGGGAAAGCTCGTGCCGTTCGGCCTGGGTGTTGAAGGACAGGCCGTCTACGGCTTCGAGCACGTCACGCAGGATGTAGCCGGAGCGGAACTTGTTGCGGAGTTCCGTGAAGACCTCGCCGATCTTGTATTGGATCGTCTGCGGGCTTGTCGCGGATTGACGGAAAGATGCGAGGTATGGGAATAGCACCTGATCGACGAATTTGATCAGGTCGTCGCCGATGCGAGCAGAGTTGTGGTCAAACTCGCCGTCTTTTTTCGGTGCGGCCCATTTGTCCCAGCGGTACTCACCGTCAATGATCGGGGTGTAGTCTTCGCCGTCGAGTTCGGCGCGATCACTGCGCTCGGCTTCGAGGTCGTGCAGGTATTTCAGGAAAAGAACCCAAGAGGTCTGTTCCACGTAATCCAGCTCGTTAGCGATGCCTTCTTCTGCGCGAAGGTCTCGTTCGATCTTGTTAAATGCATTCTCGTACAATGCGTCCCCTGCCTCTTAGGTGTTGTTGCTTGTCTCAACACTAGCAGGCACATCTGGTGGGTGCATCCGCTTTGATGCATGCCGATGACTTATCCACAGGACCACATGACAAGATTCGGTGTCCAGCGTCACGCTGGCGCGGCTCCAACCTGCGCAAGGTTGGTCGTGGGTATCGGGTTGAGAAAGACCTGATCGGCATCCAAACCGCGCAGGGTTGGTCTCGATGAAATCGTCTCCATGAAATGGTCAGGGGTCTTGGGGGCAGGAACGCCCGCCAAGTCGTTGGGTGCAGGGAGAGCGAAATCTCCCGTGAGTGGGTTTCAAGGGGGTGCGATAGCCTCCTGATCCATGGTTCGGTGCAGGTGGAGAGGGACGTCTCCAAGCCCTGCGAGTGTTTGACCGGCGATACGGTCTGCTGGCTCTGGAATGGGTTCAACACCCTGGAAGAGCCAAGGCCGGAGGGATGCAACGGGAGCGCGCAGCGGGCTCCCTTGCCAAGATTGCGGTGTAGTACACCGCACATCTTGCGGGTGAGAGATATCGACTTGGCTCAGTATCGCAATGACGCTGCATAACTGGTAGCTGAAAGATCGGTCGCAGCGATGTTCACACTCGACTTTGCCAGTTGAACACCCTTACCTAGACTTCATTTGGAACGGAATTCCAACATTGGTGATAGGCGGTGTGGAATTTCATTTATGTCATTGTTGTATTCAGTGTTGAGACTGATCGAATCCCCATCTCCATCCAGCAGAAATCCTAGCACTGGACACTTGGAAATATCAACAGCGCGAATCGGCTAGCTGCTATTTGAATCCGGTTTCATGTGTTCAACCTGCGGCAAATACCTTGGGCTTGCAGCGCTGCATTAGGTGCCGCATATTTCATATACAGGCTGCGTGCTCGTGAGACGCCAGGCTCGCGAATTATTGTCAATGCGTCCGTCAATGGTAGAACGATGAGACTCTTCTTCTCCCGTCAGAGTGATGAGCAAAGCCTTTGCGTTATCATTCGGCAAGTAAAGTGATGTCTGTCCAAATGGACTTGAAAAAAAGGCAATTGCTCGTTGAGGTTTGTGAGCTTGCGTTCTGTTAGATCGCTCTATCAATCCAAAACTGGTAAGTGTGAGTACCGAGCAGCCGGGGTCGTCACTCAAAGAGCATGCGTATCTTGCGGACCACCTATTGACGAGTTGCGGACCATCCATAAGGAGAACGAAAACCAAATTGGGACCGATGCTCCTAAGTACTTCATGACATGGGTCGCTTCGTGCCAAATCTTCACAAATCATTGATGTAAAGGTGGAGTTCTTCCGAAAGGGAAAGAAGTGCATTTCCCGCTGGCCAATGTTGTGAGTTTCCCACCAGTTTACTCGAGGGTCTAGGGACGAAGTGATCGCATAATCAGATAGTTGGCTAGGGGTTAGCATCCACCTATGGTGCTTCTTTCTGCTGCTCAAGATGGCTCTTCGATCAGCTTCCCGCCTCTTTGGTTTTGACTGCGAGGCTTCAGAGTCACTAGAACTGGCTTCAACAAGCTCTTCGTCTGAATCAGACTCTAACTTGTGCCATACACAAGTTAAAACGTGATTTCCGTTAGACTCGCCCCTAGAATCACAGTTATTGCTGCTACCCGCAACGACAAATTCCAAGCATGGTTCAACTCGTTTGAGTTCTTCGCATAGCTTCAAGAAAATATCAAAGCTGAGAGAGTACTCTGGAAAAACCACACCATTTAAACTATCGACGTCCTTTTTTGCACTTCTGGCTAGCCCGGCGACAAGGTCAATTAATTTTTCTGGCTCGGTAAGCCATGTCTGAATTATCTTGAAGTTGGCCCAACCACCTCTCTTGCTGTCGTCGCCGCGATGCATGCTTTCCTTTGGGTCCTGGGCGCTTCTGAACGCTAGCGCGGGAATCTCAAAGGGATACGGGATAATTAAAATATCAATAGGTTTCTCTTTGTCATCGGCCAGCGGCTCCGAAGGAAGATGCCAATGACATCTAACATTGCCGGTTTTGGGCAGAAGTGCTACATTCCTAGAAAAGTTCCGATGTGAGCATCCAGCCGTTGAAACTCTAGTCTTAGGGAACACGTTAGCAAAACCGCCGTTGCAGTTGACTGAGAATGTAGGCGAGCTACCTGCTGAGACATCGAAACCTTCATCATCAAGTTGAGAGCTGCTCTGCTTTCTAGACAGTATTTTTTGATGATGCACGGCAGTCTTCCAGAGGCTTGGCTGCCCTTCGTTCGGCGAGCCCAATCCTTCACACGCTTCGTCCGCGATCACAAATAGTTCATAGCATGCACTCCACCATGTTGGTGGGGAGATGAATTTTGTGGTCGGTCGCATGGGGTGATTGCGGTAGGCCTCCAAGAAGGCTGCCCACTTCTTGGATATCTCACTTGGTATGGTCGTCTTTCCCTCGGAGTTCCACTTCTTGCCTAGGCGGCATAAACCTTCGCGGATGGTTGGTGACAACGTGAACCTCGGAAAACCATCCCTGATAGCATCTGAGTCCGGATCGGGGTCGAAATGGGCGTACGCTCCGGCTGCATCTAACAACGAGGCTGTTACCAAAAACAGATCAGTGGGATACCAAATTGAGAGTGAATCTTGCGTGGTGCTACTTTGGCTTTGCTGCAACAACAGCGATGCAACGTATGAACCTACCGTGTCTTGCATTAACTCTTCCTAAATCGCCGCGCTGATAATTACCCGCGTGGAATGGTTCGCATATCCATAGTTGACTCTCATGATCGAAGTGTGGCAGAATAGCAACATTATATTGCTAACGTATAGCTGGTGTGTTGGAGCCTCACGGTTGACAATACAGTTAGTTGAGCATAGGTCCTGCACACCGCGTCTCGTGGGAGCTGCAAGGTATCGCAAGCGAGTAGATAGATGACTGTATTAATTGATGTAGACTACAGGAAAAAGTTCGTTCAGGCGGCAGATCGTGCTGTTGAGCAGTTGATGGGCGTGAAAAACGAGTTGGACGCTCTAGAGAAAGAACAGGGTAGTCTTACGTCCTACCAGCAAGGCCTCCGCCGCGAGCTAGAGGCGGCAATCGCCCCGAGCGAAGAAGATTTTTCCCTCTGATACCAAGCCGCTGTTGGTCGCAATGCAGTTCTAACTAAAGCTCAGCCGCACTCGTACGGCCGCAAACTTAAAGCAGTCACGTTCCCTAGTGTGCCTCCGTTTCTGAAGTAAATGTTGTCAAATGGAACGGCATCAAACCGGTACAACCAATCCAAGCCGAGTAAGCGCCACAGCTTCCTTACCTGGCTCGCGATCAAAAAAATCTGTGCATGGAATCCCATGCCTCGGCGAGAATATGTGCCCCGCCGCTGATCCGAGCTATAATAGTCTGATGCCGCCGAAGAATACATCCCGCATCGAAATCACGAAGGAGCAAAGAGACCAACTCGCCTCCGAAAAGGTGCGAACCGGCCTGGGCGCAAGTGCGATTTTTCTTTATGCGAGATCAATTGACCTACTAAGCCCGCAATCCAAACTGAAATCACACATGATTGGAAACTGGATATCGGGGCACTCTACCACGGCACATGAAGATGGTCTAAGTGCCATTTTGGCCGCGTACACTGGCATAACGTACGAACCGATGATTTCCAAAGATGCCCACCCAAATCAATTGCTTCTCATAGATGACGATCTGCGCCACGAGATGCGGAGCATACTCTCAGCGCGCAGTAACTCGAGTCGGCGTTTGAGGTTGAACGACAGCGCAGCACCAACCGATTTGACGGAGTATAGGCTGAAGCAACTCGTGATGGGTCGTGACGACACCATTCGACTCTCACACCTCCGCTACATCAGAGAGCGAATGCGAAGCCTTACTATCCCCGACGGTTTGAGACAGCCCAGATAGATGGCATTTTAGATAAATGCAATGTTTTCCATAATAACCAAATTTTAATGATTATTACCGATAATATATTTCAAGCGCACCGAACGCACCCGATTAAAAGAGGTTTGCGGGGAAGTGTGGGGATATATTTTAATGCGTATTATCGGGGAAGAAAGCGGCCTCAAGTCGCAATTTCAAACGACACAATCGCTCGGCGAGTTCACGCACGAGGCGCAGGTACTGACATTTCCTGCTCGCGGTGGTGACGCACCTGCGAGCCAGCCAGCAACCCCGTATGCCAAGAACTCACAGGAAGGCGATCTTCGCGGAATTCAGGTTCTTATGGACATGGGCACGGCTGCCGAGGTGGGGGGAGGCCTGCGCGGCGTTGACGGGGTAACGGCGGTCAAGCAGAATCAAGAACGTGAAGAGAAGAAGCGTAAACGCGAACAGCAAGATCAAGAGCTTCGCGCACTCCTCGACCAAATCGGTGCTCTGGATGCCGAAATCGATGGCTTGCAGCGTCAGATTGATGCACTAAAAGACAAGATTGATCGCCTGAATGAAACCGCTCAGGCTCTCTTGGATGGCGATATCGATGTTGATGAAGCACTCGCCCGCCCTGAGGTTGCGGACGCTGTCCGTGAATGGGAAAAGCGTACAGGACGGAAGTTTGATAAGGACAGCGAGAACTCCCAGGATGTATTGGTTGCGATTTTGGGCAGTCAGGCCGATCGTTTTTCAAATGAAGTTGGAGCTCTCAAGGCGCAGAAAAGTATCCTTGAAGTTGAACGGGACGGTTTAGTTGATCGGGTTCGGGAGTGGGATGCTCGCGCGGCGGACGAGCTTGATACCGTCCGTACTGAAGTAAGAGCCGAGGCCGACGCGTCATATGCAAAGGCACAAGGAATTGGCGCACTTTCGGCGACGGCCGAATTTGTCGCAGATGCAAGCGATAGCCAAGATGATCTGAGTGATGCGCCGATTGATAGTGACGAAAGCATTTCGATGAACGCGGACGGCTTTGGCGCGTTTGATGGTCCGCCCAGTGAAAAGCTTGCATCAAATAGCGCGGTTTTTGGCAGTCAGTTCAAAACCGCGTCTGCCGAGACAGGCAGTCCGGTTGAGCAAGATAGAACCGTCGAAGTAAAACTCGATCTTACGGCGAAGGTCTAACCGCCTGGTGTGACGGTCGGCACCTGAAGCTGCGCTGCATTCACCAGTTTTTCGTTCCAGATCAACTCAAGCAATCCGGCAACTTCGGGCATTGCATCCAACGCCTCTTTCACATTTTTAACTTCCGTGCCGTTGTCTCCGCCGTGGATAAACTCACCAACATGAAATGTGATGCCTGTTGCGCGTGTGTCGTTCTGGCGCAAGAAATAGGCCGCATCCACGCCATATCGACTTTGGAACGCGTGTACCACCGCGCGCCCGAATTCATCCGGTGTTTTGAAGCGATCATTTGGAAGATCACCGCCAACATGGATCAGCACACCTACGCCGGGGTTGTTTTCGGCGTACTCACTTGCCGCTGTCGATGCGCAGTGAAGATCGGCGGTTTCCGGACGCCAGCCATCTTTCGCAAAATACTGGCGATCCGTTTCACACAGGATCGTATCGACCGTTTCCTGCGGCGCATCGGGAAGTGCGGCCATGGCCACGTCTTGCGCACTGGCGGTACTCGGTGCGAATGCGGCCGAGAGTGCAAGGCCTGCGCCCAGCACTTTTCCAGCTAATCCATTTGTCGCGGCTTTTGCCATTTGTGTCCTCGAATTCTTGTTCGTTTCGGACACACACCTCTGCAACATCTTGTTGATTTTGTGCGTTGCTATGCGAAATATAGGGAATATTTCAAGAATATGCAAGCATTGTGAAACAATATTACTTGTCAAGCTATAATCAGAGTGTTTTGGTCTATTATTTATAGCATAACGAAACGCACCGATCCGTTTTGACGGCTTCGCCAAGCCGCGACTCCAAAAAATCAGTGGAAAAACAGATGCCTGCCCCGATGCGTTCTTGGCATGAAGGGTCGGATTTGTTCCAATCAAAACCGAGGGTTAGTGACTATGATGGATACAGCACAGATTATGAAAATGGAAGAAGCGGAAACCGTTGGTTTCTGTGAATCCTTGATCGGCGGAGACGGAACTATGGCGCACAGGCAAAACCCCTCGGTTTTGCTAGTCGAAAGGTGACACGATGCTCCCTTGGCCCGATCCACCACAGCGAACATCCCCACATGGGCAACTGATCGGCTATGCGCGGGTGTCCACCGAGGACCAACGGCTAGACATGCAACTCGATGCGCTTGGCCGTGCGGGATGCGACAAAGTCTTCTATGACCACGGAATTTCAGGGGCAAGGGCCGAGCGTCCAGGGCTTGACGATGCTTTACGAGCCTTGGTCGAGGGTGACACGCTGGTGGTTTATCGTCTGGATCGGCTCGGGCGGTCGGTGTTGCATCTGGCCGATCTGATTACGCGGCTGGACAACGAAGGTGTGCAGTTCTCTTCCCTATGCGAGGGGATCAACACCGCGACATCCGGCGGGCGGCTGGTATTCCACCTGTTCGCTTCGGTTGCCGAGTTCGAGCGCGAGTTGGTGCGGGAGCGGACGCGCAACGGACTGCGGGCGGCAAAGGAACGCGGCGCGCCGATTGGCAGGCCGCGCCGACTGACCGACGAGAAGATGATCGAAGCCCATCGCCTCGTGCATCAGGAAGGCCAGACATACCAGCAAACGGCCAGCCGGTTCGACGTGTCCGAGAGTACATTGCAGCGCGGGTTTAGGCGGCTTGGGATGGATGCTGCGGCATAGGCAAGAATATGTGTAATGCCATGTTTCTATGAGCAAAATTTGCTTTCTTGCACCCTTTTAGGCTAAAATGAACAATGGGTTTGAAAGACACAATTGGAGCTTTGGCGAAACGGATCGAGCACTCGCAACAGGTCGGATCAGAGTTGGAGGCGGTGTTTGACGAGTTCCTTTCATCCTCATCAGGGCAAGGATATTCGTGGGACAGCCGATACGTACCCGTCCAGTTCGGTTCAACATTCGGGCGGATCGTATCCAAAGACTTACCTACGCAAGAAGATCGATGCACGTTTGATCTTCAGATTTCATCCCACGGAGAAATCACAAGTGACATTGGATCGTGGGCTGTCGAAGAAGGAACATGGGTCGAGCAATCGACAGAACATCTTGCAGTTGAATTTGAAACTCACGAAGAGCCCAGTGATATAGCGGCAAAATTGATCGCGAAGATTATCTCTTTGAACAGTCAAGAGCTGTCAATTGACCTGAGAAACCACATCGAAGCAAAGATGGCCGATGAGTTGTACCTGACTCCAAACCCGGAGCCTGTCTAAAAAGACTTTACATGGGCTCCGGCAACGTCATGCGTTGAAGTAGACCCTGTGATCCATCCACATAATAAATTTTGAAGTAAAGATCACGGCTATCTTTAGGCGGCGAATATTCGAATACAGGTGGCTGGTCGCCCGATAAGCTGTCAGCTTGTGCGACAGCCATCTGGCGTGGTGACATGTCAATTTTGATGATCTTTGAAAGATTATCGGGGCTGGAGCCAAAATGTATTTCAGATACTTTTGCCCAATCATAAATGTTTTGATACTCTGAGGGTGCAGAGCACGAATAATACCAAGATTTGGTGTCAAAAGGATCAACGAGTTTTCTGTCACATTCGAAAGTGTCGGGCTTCTCGGTTGCCGCGACAGCGCGCGCAATAATCTCGTCGGACGGAAATCGATACCGGTAAGGGCCGAAAATCGTGCTATCTTTGCCTACAAGAGTAATCTCGACAAAATCACGTGAGGGTTCGGGTATCGAAAAATACCTAAGGTCGCCTCTCAAATTTCCATTCCCGTCGGCGTCATAATAGATTGCGCTGAACTGATCTTCTAGTGCCAGGTCTCCCACTCGGCAACTACCTGCGCCAATATACATCCTAAATCGAATATCGGAGTTTGATGTGTATTTGCTAAACCAAGCGGTTGCATAGGGCGCATTTTCAACATTTGGCGGCAATGGAGTTAACTCAACCGCTTCCTCTCCATTATTCTTGATGTCAAAAGAAAGTGGAAGCGTTTTAAACGAGAACCTATAGGTGCCGCCCTGATTGGCGTGAAGTTCCGCATATATGGTTTGCAATGGGCCAGTTGGAAAAAGAGTTGCTGGTGTTGAAAGGCAATCGTTCAGCAGGCCAACATTGTCGCACGCTTCGAGATCTAGGTCGACTTCAGGCGTGTCGGGTGAGCGCCCAAGCGTGAGTTTTGACCAGTTTCCATTGCAAAAGCTGTAACGAGATATCTCGCACGATCCTGCTGCGCAGGTGATTGGGCCGCCTTGCTCGGAGCTGGAATTGGCGATGGCCGCAGTCGCGAGCGCCTGAACCTCGTCTGTGAAATCGAACGGACCGATGGGCCGCTCCCATGCATAGTGGTTCAGCCGTACTATGAACTGATCGTTTGGCAGTAGGTTTGCGACGTTTGAAGCTCGGGCGTATGTAATGCCGTCGCGGGAAACCTCGATTTGCGCTTCAGATGGCAATTCATCAATTTTGTTGAGCCAAACGGTAGCCCCTTCTTTGTTCCAAACAACGTCGAATTGTGGGTGAATGCCAGAATTCAGAATGCTTTCCTTTGCGGTCTCGTAGGCTTGTTGCTCTTTGGTAGGTTCGTCAGCTTTATCTGCCAGCAGTTCGGATTCTATCAATCGCCAGTGCGCGAGGTCGAGAAACCAAGGAATCGCTGGAGCAAGTATAATTGCGGCAAGCCCGAGGATCGCCCAGGAAGCTCGGAAATGGCGATCTTTGCGGGATGAACCGTCAAGACGTGAGATTTCACTCTGCCCGCTGTCCTCCGACGCATCCGGGAGAACCTCGGAAGCCTCGGCAACTTCGGAAGTCTCGGAACCTTCGCTGCTTTGCGCCCGCAGTGCCTCTTTGTGCGTGAGTCCGGTCTCGCGAAACTGCCGGTAGTGTTCCAGATACGCTTCCGGGCCATCGAGCGCTTTGAGAATCTTATTCTCTTGAAAAGGGTTTGGCGTCGCGATCTTGCCGGAGATGTACCGTCCTATCGACGTCCTCGAAACTTGAGACAAATTTGCCAGACGGGATGGGTTCAGATTTTCTTCGGCGAGGCGTTTTTTAAGATATTGCCCAAACACCGGTGCCTCGCCCCCGGCGGGCGGGGTCTCGGTCATCGGGGGCTCCGTCTGTTACCACATGCAACGACGTGGGACGGTCTGGAACGAACTGTTCGTTTCGCAACAGTCTGATAAATATAACAATTCAAGCAGTACCGCAAAGCTCTGCTGTCGTGTGTGCGCCCCGTCTGGTGACCTTCTGACGGAGCAGGATCGCGGCCAGCAAGCGGTGCCAGACCAATGCTACGGAAGGAGCACCACATGTCTACTGTCCTTTGCCCTGCTTGTACTTTGAACGGGTACTGCAAACGCCTCATGACCCATTTCGTGACCGATCAAATGCTGGAAAACTCCACCTACATCCGCGACCTAAGAAACTTCGCTTTTGGCCTCAACGTCAAGGACTCTGCATGGCATGAGCACCTTACGAACCTGTACCGGGACTATCGCGGTTGGATCGTCGGTTTTGACGGCGACGAAGTCCACTTGGACATGGAACAGTTCGAACGCCCCTTCATCCGCGAGTGGTTCCGTGACTTCTGTCACAAGCGTTGTCCCGATGATGTAACGCCTCGCCGTAGACCGGAGTCTCGGGAACGCGTGCGCATTCTGGCTACAATTCTGACTGCGAGATTTCCGTCCGAGGCTCTCCTTTGGGGAGTACGTGCCGCCAATGACGACGATCCCCCAAAGGTCGATTAACGGATACCACCCGTTTCTGGCGGTTCAATTGAACATACTCAAAGCACCGCCCGACTTGGTGTGATGCTTTTCTTTTCCATAATATGAGGTGTATCCATGATGGCTATGTCCTGGCTCAGCCTGCTTGCCTCCAGCGGGGGTTTTGCGGGGGGGAGTTATTTTCTCAAGCGCTATGCCGATCTCGGAATGCTGACCGACCTGGGATATGCGTTCGCGATCTTCGCGCTCAGCAATCTGATCTACGCGCAAGTCCTGTCCAAGGGTCTTGGGCAGGGCGCGGCGATGTCCAGCATGACTCATCTGATCCTTATGTCGGTGCTGGGTGTCACGGTGTTTGGTGAGCGGTTGAGCTATCATCAGGTAGCTGGCTTGATGTTCGCACTTTGCAGCATTTGGCTCTTCGCACAAAGCGCGCGAATGACGGCTGGTTGAGCTTAACCCCCGAGACTGGCCGGAGGCTGCGGTATCAAGGGAATCGAAGAGCAACGTCGTTCTTCCAGCCTTGGAGTTTCAAACAATGCTGAACAAAAATCACGCACAGGCAGGGCAGAATATTTTCATGTCTTCTGTCACCGGCCTTGCCAATCTGCTTGCCCTGATCGCCGCTTTCTTCGGAGGGCCAATACTCTGGAAGTACACCATCGTCTATGTGCGAACACTAACATTTCAAACCTATGGCGATGGGCTCATCGGATTGGCATCTGTTACCTGGTACGGCCTTAGCTTTTTGCTCGTTTTCTTCGTCGCGCGAGCATCAGTCGGCACAGCTTTGATCTTCGGTGGCTTGGCAATCATCACCCGCTTCATGTGAAGCACAACTAGGATAGGAGAAAATACAATGGCACGTGGAAGAATTCGTGGCGTAATCGTTGAAAAAGAGGAAAATCCTTGGCCCGCTGTGATCGCGGTGGCGATCATTCTGGTCATCATCGTCGCGGTCATCGGCTGAGCCGCGAAAACAAAAACTCAATCAAGGGGTCGCCAATCGGCGGCCCTTTTTCTTGGGAGAAGTCATGGTTTTCGACAATGAAACAAATCGGTTCGGGAGTGCCGCATGGGCAACCGGACAAGAAATTAAAAATGCGGGGCTTCTTGGCTCCGATGGCATGCAGATCGGCTATCTTGGCCAGACCCCCCTGATGCTGAATACTGACGCACCACGGCTCACGGTCGCGGGAGCCGGTTCCGGCAAAATGCGTGACATACTTTCAATGGCTGTCGCCCGTGCCGCCGGTGAGCGCAATTTCATCCTCGATCCGCGTGGCGAAATCGCTGCCGTGACCATGGTGAACTTTGCGATGGCTGGAAGCCATGTGTATTGCTGGAACCCGACTGGCTTGCACGACCTTCCGCAACATGCCATGCAGCCACTTGATATCCTCAGGCTAAACAGCCCGCATTTTCATGCCGACTGTAAGTTTATCCTTGAAAGCCTGATCCCGATCAGCGGTTCTTCTAGCGGGAAGTATTTTGAGCTTCGCGCCCGAGAATGGGGTGAAGCCTTTGTCAAGATGCTGGTTGAGCGTGATGGCGAAGTGTCCTTCCCCTCGCTTTATCGCACGATCAACGCCATTGAATCCAATAATGGCGAGTGGCCGGACATCCTCGAATGCATGCTCGGCTCAAGCATGGAGAGCGTGCGGCGCTCGGCGGGCGAAATGTTGGCCAAGCAACAAGACAGCGCGCGGGAGTTCGGCAGCATTGTGGGAGAGCTCTACGCTTACCTGAATTTCCTTGATGATCCGATGTTGCAGGCCGCGTTGGAAAGACCCAGAGCGTCCTTGTCCGCAACCTGCAACTCCTCACGGGCCGCCACCTGGTTCATCAATGTGCCAATCGAATATGTGTCGATCTGGGCTCCGGTGCTGCGTACCATGTTCACGGTGCAGATGCTCTACAAGTCGCGCGCGCCGTCTGCGCCGCCGGTCAACATGATTGTTGATGAGGCCGGTCAGCTTGGCAGCTTTGACGCTTTGTTGCGTGCCTTCACTTTCGGGCGTGGTGCAGGTGTGCGCGCCTGGGCATTGTTTCAAGATGCAGGCCAGATCACCCGTAACTTTGGTCCCACTGGCCTACAAGGGTTTATGGGCTCGGCTACGATGCGCCAGTTTTTTGGCGTGCGGGATTACGAGACAGCGCGGCTCGTTTCCGTGATGCTTGGTCAGCAAACCCTCGAATATGATGATGGTTTGCGTCAAGCCCAAGCCCGTCAGGCAAAACAGCAAGCGGCCATGAGCGTCCTTGGCGGCGGCGATCCAATTGCAGCGATGCAGAACATGAAACTCCAAGCCTTTGCTGAAACCCATCGGACAAAGCAGGCGCGGTCGCTTATGACGCCCGATGAGATTCTGGCGATGCCCGAAGATCGACAAATCCTGTTTGTTTCAGGCAAAAGCCTGAGCCCAATCCTTGGGCATAAATATGCATACTACTCGCGCCGGGAATTTGCAGCTCGTTTCCTGCCAAATCCATATCATCCGCCGCTTGATTGCGTTTCTATCCCCCGCCGATGGGGTCCGTCGCGGGCTAAAGTGGTCAAAGAGCCGGTGCCACGGAAATTTGCGGACTTTCCGCAATATGACTCGGGCACTTGGTCTTTCGTGAAGGGATATCAGCCATAAAGAAGGATGAGGAACATGAGTGACAAGGAAAACTCAAACAAGCCCGTTCAAACGCATCGATACGGTCCAATCGAGGTGGCGATCTGGCAGAAGGATACGGACGATGGGCCGGTTTTTAACACTGAGCGCACCCGTTCGTATCGAGACAAGGATGGAAGTTGGCAAAAGAGCCATTCGATTCCCGAAAAATATCTTCTGACCGCCGCACGCCTTGACCAGAAGGCTTTTGAGGCAATCCAACAGATACGCGATCAGGAGCGGGAAAAGAGGCTCGGCCGTTTGAGAGAGGACGATCAGTCTCGTCAGCCGCGCTCCCGTTTGCGGCGTCGTGAACGAGATGACCACGAACGTTAGGAGCGGGCAACGGGGTGCATGGCGACAGTCGCCCCTCCCGACACGACCACGGTTTTTGCGAAACGCCTGCAACCTATGGTATAATTAGAGGTAGGTGCTCAGGCGAAAGCCTCACTCAGCAAGCGTTAGACGCTGCAATGCACCATCCGTGAACTGCTGTAAGGCCGGTCGCGACAAAATCCAGATACGCAAGTGCCTCAACGCGCCGTTTCAGCATGGCCGCGAGAGGTCCATCTTGCCAGATGATAAGGATCATCAATCGTGAAAAATGGTGAAAACACAACCATTCCTGATCTGTCCGCCGCAATGGACAAAGCAGTCCATTGCGAGACCTTTGGAAACCTTGAAATCGACCTGGAGCATTATCAAGCATATCTCGACGATCCGTCGCTGACCCAGGCTCAAAAGGCTGAAATTGTTCGGGCTCTCTGGTCGATCATAACCGCCTTCGTCGAACTTGGCTTTGGCGTGCATCCTGTCCAACAAGCCTGTGGAAAACTTGGAACAGAGCTTGATCGTGGGGAAAAATCGGAGTCCACTGGACTGGTACAAGGTAAACAACAGAAAGACATAGACGCGCCTGCCATCTAGCGGCAAGGGCGGAAAAGAGAGGATTCATGGGTATCCCGCGAACAGAAACAAGAACGGCTTCCGCGCTCATCTACTGCCGCGTTTCAACGACGAAACAAAGGCTTACCGGATCAGGCTTGGACAGCCAGGAACATCGTTGTCGCCAATACGCTGAATCCAAAGGTTATGATGTCGAGATGGTTTTTCCAGACGATGCCTCGGGCGGCGGTGATTTTTTGAAGCGTCCTGGTATGTGTGGCATGCTGGCCTATCTCGATGCGCAGCCAAGTAAGGACTATATCGTTATTTTTGACGATCTCAAACGGTTTGCGCGGGATGTCGAATTTCACATCAAGCTTCGCCGTGAATTTGCCAACCGTGGAGCAAGAATCGAATGCCTCAATTTTTCTTTTGAAGATACGCCTGAAGGCAAATTCATAGAGACAATCATTGCCGCCCAAGGCGAGCTAGAGCGCGATCAGAACCGCCGCCAAGTAAAACAAAAAATGACTGCCCGTGTAGAGAAAGGATATTGGGTCTTTCACGCACCTGTCGGGTATAAATTCGCGACGGATCGTATCCATGGGAAGCTGTTGGTTCCTGACGAGCCGGTGGCGGATTGTCTATGCGAAGCCCTAAACGGATACGCAAACGGGCGTTTTCGTTCTCAGGCTGAAGTCCAGCGCTTCCTAGAGAGCAAACCGGAGTTCCCGAAGGACCAACCGAACGGGAAGATCAGAGCATGGAAGATCACCAAGATTTTGAAGAATCCGCTCTATGCGGGGTATGTGCAAGCCAAGACGTGGGGCGTGTCGCTGCGCCGTGGCCATCATGAGCCGCTAATCAGCTTTTCCACATATGAGCAAATCCAGAAGAACCTTGTCGAAGGCGCGCGGGGATCGGCACGGGCTGACTTCAGTGAAGATTTCCCTTTGCGCGGCTTTGTTGCTTGCGGCGAGTGCGGAAACAACATGACCGGCGCGTGGTCGAAGGGCAAATACAAGCACTATGCATACTACCGATGCGAAACGCGCGGCTGTTCGCAAAAAAGCAAGTCTGTTGCGCGGGCTAAGATGGAAGGCGGCTTCGAAGACATCTTGGCGCGCCTACAGCCCACCAAAAGGCTGGTCGATCTCGCGATCGCGATGTTCAAGGACGCTTGGAACAGCCGCCTTGAGTTGGCTCGGGCCGAGCGGGAAGAGTGGCGGCGTCAGGCAGACGCTGCTGACAAGAGTATTTTGGAACTCGTTGACCGCATGGTCGAGACCAAGAACCCGACTGTCATCAAAGCCATAGAAGCCAAGATCGAAAAGCTGGAACGGGAGAAGATCGCACTGGTCGAGAGGGCTGGTGAGCCACTGCCAAATGTGGCTGGGTTTGAAGACTGTATTGAACTCGCCCTCAAATTTCTCTCAAGGCCTTGGGATATATATAAAAATGGGAGCCATGCTATCCGTCAGACAGTTCTGAGGCTGGCTTTTTCTGAGCCCCTCACCTTCATGCCGGAAGGCGTGTATGGAACACCAAAAACCACCTTACCCTTCAAGGTGTTAGGCGATTTCGACAACCAAAAGTGCGAGATGGTGCCGCAGGGGAGGATTGAACTCCCGACCTCACCCTTACCAAGGGTGCGCTCTACCACTGAGCTACTGCGGCCCGAATGGGCGGCTGATTAGACGTAATCGCCGGGGGACGCAAGCGCTAACTGACCGGTTTTCCGGCGCGGCGTCGGCAGACGCGGTTGCCCTGTCTCTGGACCGTATCGCGCCTCTGCGATAGAGAATGGGCATGGAAAAGAAACCCCGCAATTCGAAACCCGCAAAAGCGCCGGAAAGCCGCGAAGAGCGGCTGAAACAGGCGCTGAAGGCGAACCTGGCCCGGCGCAAGGCGCAGGCGAAGGCGCGCAAATCGGGCGAAGAGCGGGAATAAGAGGCAAAGCAGATGGATTCGATTGTCATTCGGGGCGGCGGTGCCCTCAACGGGGAGATCCCGATCGCCGGGGCGAAAAACGCCTGTCTGACGCTGATGCCGGCGACGCTGCTGAGCGAAGAGCCGCTGACGCTGACCAACGCGCCGCGTCTGTCGGACATCCGGACCATGACATCGCTGCTGCAATCGCTGGGCGCCGAGGTGTCGAGCCTGCAGGACGGGCGCGTTCTGGCGCTGTCATCGCACGGGCTGGACAATCACACGGCGGATTACAACATCGTGCGCAAGATGCGCGCGTCGATCCTGGTGCTGGGGCCGATGCTGGCGCGCGATGGCCACGCCATCGTTTCGCTGCCCGGCGGCTGTGCGATCGGGGCAAGGCCCGTGGATCTGCATCTGAAAGGGCTGGAGGCGCTGGGCGCCGAGCTGGAGCTGAAGGATGGCTATGTGCATGCCAAGGCGCCGGGCGGGTTGAAAGGGGCCGAGGTGGTGTTTCCCTTCGTCTCCGTCGGCGCGACGGAGAATGTGCTGATGGCCGCGACCCTGGCCAAGGGAACAACGATCATCCGCAACGCCGCGCGCGAACCCGAGATCGTCGATCTTGCCCGTTGCCTGCGCAAGATGGGCGCGCAGATCGAAGGCGAGGGCACGGAAACCATCACCATCGAAGGCGTCGACAGGCTGTGCGGCGCCACCCATCCCGTGGTAACCGACCGGATCGAGCTTGGCACCTACATGCTGGCCCCGGCCATCACCGGGGGCACGGTGGAATGTATCGGTGGCCGGCTGGAGCTTGTGGCCGCCTTCGCGGAAAAGCTGGATCAGGCCGGCATCAGCGTCGAGCAAACCGAGCGCGGGCTGAAAGTGTCGCGCCGCAACGGGCGGGTGAACGCTGTCGATGTGATGACAGAGCCGTTCCCGGGCTTTCCCACCGATCTGCAGGCGCAGATGATGGCGCTGTTGTGCACTGCCGAAGGCACCAGCGTTCTGGAAGAGAAGATTTTCGAGAACCGGTTCATGCATGCCCCCGAACTGATGCGGATGGGCGCGCGGATCGATGTGCATGGCGGCCATGCCACCGTCACCGGCGTCGAGCGGCTGAAGGGCGCGCCTGTCATGGCCACCGATTTGCGTGCCTCGGTGTCGCTGATCCTGGCCGGCCTTGCCGCCGAGGGGGAAACCGTGGTCAGCCGTGTCTATCATCTTGATCGCGGATACGAGCGTGTCGAGGACAAGCTGGGCGCCTGCGGCGCACATATCGAACGGGTGCGCGAAGAATGACCGAAGATGCAACATTCGAAGACGGGGCCGAGGCGCCGCTGCGCCTGAAGGCCGATGATGCCGAAGGGCTTTCGGTGATTTCGAGCCTGACGCAGGATGCCGTCTTTCCCGTCACCGAGATGGCATGGCGCCCGGGCGCGCGGCGCTTTGCCCTGCTGCTGAACCGGTTCCGGTGGGAAGATCGCGTGGCGGCTGAACGGCGCGGCCGGCCTTATGAAAGGGTGCAGGCGGTGCTGGCCTTCGACGATGTCGCGCGGGTATCGTCGCAGGGGGTGGACCGAAACGACAAGGACACGGTGTTTTCGCTGCTGTCGGTGAGTTTCGAACCGGGAGAAGACGGCACCGGCCGCGTGGTGCTGACGCTTTCCGGGGATGGCGCGATTTCGCTGGATGTCGAATGTCTGGACGTCACGCTGAAGGATGTCACCCGGCCCTATGTGGCCCCGTCGCGCAAGGCGCCGGCGCACGAATGATTTTCCGGCGGCTTGTTCCCGCCGACGCCGCATTGTGGCGCGACATCCGGCTGGAGGCGCTGCAGAACGATCCCCCGGCCTTTGCCACCAGGTACGAGGAAATCGCCGACAGGCCGCTGACATTCTTTGTGGAGATGCTGGAGCAGGCGAACTATCATGCAGGTTTTGACGGCGGGCGGGCAGTGGGCGTGATGGGCTGGGTCGCCGAACCCTACATGGCGGCGCGTCACCGTGCGATGCTGATGTCGGTTTATATTCGCCCCGCCTGGCGCGGCGCGGGGGCGGCGGGGCAGCTGCTGCACCAGGTGCTGGCTGATGCCGCGCGCCACGGCATCCGGCAGATGGAACTGGGCGCCCGCGCCGGCGATCCGCGCGCTGTGGCGTTCTACAAGCGTCACGGGTTCCACCCGATGGGCGAGATCCCCGATGCATTCCATCATGACGGGCAGTCGCATGACGAGCTTCTGATGTTCCGACGCCTGGACGCTTGAGACACACGCGCAGGCCGGATATGTGAAGGGCAAGGAGAGACCCATGCCCCAGTTTCTTGACACCACCGATCCCGATTTTGCCGCCCGGTTCGACGCCCTGCTGGGCGCCAAGCGCGAGGATGCGCCGGATGTGGACGAGACCGTGGCGGCGATCATCGCTGACGTGCGTGCGCGCGGCGATGCGGCGGTGCTGGAGCTGACCGCGAAGTTCGACCGGCTGGAACTGACGCCCGAGACGCTGGCCTTTTCCCCCGAAGAGATCGAGGCCGAATGCGCCAGGGTCTCGCCCGAGGATCGTGCCGCGCTGGAGCTGGCGGCGCAACGCATCCGCGCCTATCACGTGCGCCAGATGCCGGAGGATCAAAGCTGGACCGACCCGGACGGCGCCACGCTCGGCTGGCGCTGGACGCCGGTTTCGGCGGCCGGGCTTTACGTGCCGGGCGGGCTGGCCTCTTACCCGTCCTCGGTGCTGATGAACGCGATCCCGGCGCAGGTGGCCGGCGTCAAGCGGCTGGTGATCTGTGCCCCGACGCCGGATGGCGTCTGCAACCCGCTGGTTTTGCTGGCGGCGCGGCTGGCCGGGGTGGATACCGTCTATCGCATCGGCGGCGCCCAGGCGATCGCGGCGCTGGCCTATGGCACCGCCACCATCGCCCCGGTGGACAAGATCACCGGCCCCGGCAATGCCTTTGTCGCCGCCGCCAAGCGCCGGGTGTTCGGCAAGGTCGGCATCGATATGATCGCCGGCCCGTCGGAGATTCTGGTGATCGCCGACCGCAACAATGATCCAGACTGGATCGCGGTGGACCTGCTCAGCCAGGCCGAGCATGACGAAAGCGCCCAGTCGCTCCTCATCACCGATGACGCGGCTTTTGGCCGTGCCGTCGCCGCCGCCGTCGAGAAACGGCTCGAAACGCTGGAGCGGCGGGTGATCGCCGGGGCGAGCTGGCGCGACTACGGCGCGGTGATCATTGTGCGCGATCTTGCCGAGGCGGCCGCGCTGTCGGATCGTATCGCCCCCGAGCATCTGGAGCTTTGCGTCGATGATCCCGACGGGCTGTCACGGATGGTCACCCATGCCGGGGCGATCTTTCTGGGGCAATGGACGCCCGAGGCGATCGGCGATTACATCGGTGGCCCCAATCACGTGCTGCCCACGGCGCGCTCGGCGCGGTTTTCCTCTGGCCTCTCGGTGATGGATTTCCTGAAACGCACCACGCTGGCCCGGATGACGCCCGAAGCGTTGCGCGCCATCGGCCCCGCCGCCGAACGGCTGGCCATTTCCGAAAGTCTGGAGGCGCACGGCTTGTCGGTGCGCGCCCGGCTTGAGCGTCTGAACGAGGGCACAGAATGACCCTATCCCGCCTGTCCCAGGTCGAAATCGACGATACTGGCCTGCCCGCCCCGACACCGGAAATCGAGCAGGAGCGCAAGGTCGCGATCTTCGATCTGCTCGAAGACAACAGTTTCGCCCTTCCGCCCCGTGACGGGCAGGCGGCGCCCGCCGGGCCCTATAACCTGCATCTGGCCATCCGCGAAAAGCGGCTGGTCTTCGAAGTCCGCACCGAGGCGGGCGAGGCGGTCGCCGAGTTCCACCTTTCGCTGGGGCCGTTCCGGCAGGTGGTGAAGGATTACTTCCAGATCTGCGAAAGCTATTTCGACGCGGTCAAGAAACTGCCCCCCGCCAAGATCGAGGCCATCGACATGGCCCGCCGCGGCATCCACAACGAAGGCGCGCGCGTGCTG
The DNA here is from genome assembly GCF_001305615.1 of Actibacterium sp. EMB200-NS6. Lineage (GTDB taxonomy): Bacteria > Pseudomonadota > Alphaproteobacteria > Rhodobacterales > Rhodobacteraceae > Actibacterium_A > Actibacterium_A naphthalenivorans. The sequence continues at coordinate 2,956,685 of NZ_CP010869.1, read as the reverse complement.
CAGGAGCGGCTGGATGGCAAGGTCGAACTCGATACCGATACCGCCCGGCGGCTTTTCACCCTGATATGCGTTCTGCATTTCGGGGGCTGATGTGGTGATGAGGGACCTCCCACAATCGGTTCTCTTTTGCTGTGATCACAACGCCGTCCGTTCCCCCATGGCCGAGGGGATGGCCAAGAAGTTTTATGGCCGTCGGTTCTATGTGCAATCGGTAGGCGTGAAGAATGATCTGGAGGTCGACGGTTTCGCCATCGCCGTCTGCGCCGAAATCGGTGTGCCGCTCGAGCGGCATCAATCGCGCTCGTTCGACGAGATGGAGGAATGGGGCGATGACCTGTCCAGCTTCGATCTGGTGGTGGCGCTGTCGCCGGCCAGCCAGCGGCGCGCACTGGAGCTGACGCGCTTCTATCATCTCGACGTGGAATACTGGCCGATTCTGGACCCGACCGGCCTGGGCGAGACGCGGGAGGCCAAGCTTTCGGCCTATCGCCAGTCGCGCGACCAGATACGCGATCACCTGATCGAACGGTTCGGCCCGCCCTGTGCCTGACGGCAAACGCGGGCGGGTGCGGCCGCGAATACCACTGAAATCGAAGGAAATGCGGTTTTCCGGCGGGCGGCGCGCAATGCGCGGCAGCGCCGTTTTGCGCCCGCGTGGCGCGGCATCCTTGCCCGCAGGAACAGTTTTGCGCGATCCGCCCTTGAAAAAGCAGGGGTTTAAGAGCATTTAAGGCCACGCTCGCATCCTGGCGGGCAAAACCACTTAGGAGTGACCATGGCCAAGGAAGAAATGCTCGAATTCCCCGGCGTCGTGAAGGAACTCCTGCCTAACGCGACATTCCGGGTCGAGCTTGAGAACGGCCATGAGATTATCGCGCATACGGCAGGAAAAATGCGCAAGAACCGTATCCGCGTTCTTGCCGGCGACCGCGTTCAGGTGGAAATGACACCGTACGATCTGACCAAGGGTCGGATCAACTATCGCTTCAAGTAACCGGCTGATGCGGCTGGTTCTGGGCTCTGCCAGCCCGCGCCGGAAGGATCTTCTGGCGCAGATCGGAATCGTGCCTGACGCGATCCGCCCTCCTGACATCGACGAAGACCCCGCAAGGGGCGAGCTTCCGCGCCCCTATTGCGCCCGCATGGCCATCGAAAAGGCCCGCGCGGTTCAGGCCGGGGCCGACGAGGCGGTGCTGTGCGCCGATACCACCGTGGCGCTCGGGCGCCGCATTCTGGGCAAGCCCCGGAACGCGGGCGAGGCGGCGGAATTCCTGCTGGCGCTGTCGGGCCGCCGCCACAGCGTGATCACCGCCGTGGCCCTGCGCCTGGGCGAGCGTGTGTGGGAGCGTGACGTGGTGACGGCGGTAAAGTTCAAGCGGCTGTCCGACGAAGAGCTGAACGCCTATCTGCGCTCTGACGAATGGCGGGGAAAGGCGGGCGGCTATGGCATACAAGGCATGGCCGGCGCCTTCGTGCCCTGGATCAGCGGCTCGTTTTCCGCCGTCGTCGGCCTGCCGCTGGCCGAAACCGCATCGTTGCTGCAGGCGGCGGGCTATCCGCTTTACAAGGAGGCGCCATGAAGGGCCGCACCGTCATTCTGGGCCAGCTCAACGGGCGCGCCGCCGCCGCGCTGATGGTCAACGGCCGCCTCGAAGACCTGCTTGTCGATCCGCCCGAGGATCTGCCCGCGCCCGGCGCCATCTTTCGCGCCACCGTCGACCGGCAGGTCAAGGGGCAGGGGGGTATCTTCCTGAAACTGCCCGGCGGCACCGCGTTCATGCGGCAGGCCAAGGGGCTTGCCCCTGGCCAGACGCTGCTGGTGCAGGTCTCCGGCTTTGCCGAGCCGGGCAAGGCAGTGCCGGTCACGCCGAAACCCCTGTTCAAGAGCCGCTATGCGATCGTGACGCCCGGCGCGCCGGGGCTCAACGTGTCGCGGACCATCCGCGATGACGAAGAGCGTGACCGCCTGCTGGAAATCGCCCATGCCGCGATGGGCGAGGAGAGCTCCGGCTTCGGGTTGATCCTGCGTTCGGCCGCCGCCGGCGTGGCCGAAGAAGAGATTGCCGCCGACATTTCCGCGATGCGCGACGTGGCGCAGGCGGTCATGTCGGAAGGCGTTGGCGCGCCCGAGTTGCTGCTGGATGCGCCCGATGCCCATATGCGCGCCTGGCGCGACTGGGCCGATCCCGATCCCGATGAGGTGATCGAGGGTGACAGCGCCCTTGCCGATCTGGGCGTGCTGGATGCCATTGACGCGCTCGCCGGGCCCGCATCCCTGCCCGGCGGCGGCGCGCTTTATATCGAGCCGACGCGGGCGCTGTTGGCAGTGGACGTGAACACCGGCCCCGACACGTCGCCGGCGGCCGGGCTGAAGGCCAACCTCGCCGCAGCGCGGGATCTGCCGCGGCAGTTGCGGCTGCGGGGGCTGAGCGGCCAGATCATCGTCGATTTCGCGCCGATGCCGCAAAAAGACCGGCGCCAGCTGGAACAGGTGCTCAAGGCCGCCTTTCGCCCCGATCCGGTCGACACCACTTTTGCCGGCTGGACCCCGCTGGGCAATTTCGAGATCCTGCGAAAGCGCGAGCGCTTGCCGCTGACGGAGGGCCGCGAAAAATGAGTTGCCCGATCTGCGGAAAAGACAGCGCCCCGAAATACCGGCCCTTCTGCTCCCGGCGCTGCGCCGATGTAGACCTCGGAAAATGGCTGACCGGAGGCTATGCCATCCCCGACGACACCCCGGAGGCGCTGGAGGAGGCGGCCGACGAGGCCGACCGTCAAACGCGCAAGCCGAACTGAGCCGCGGCCTGCCCGAAAACCCGCGGCAGGGGAAGGCGGCATTGGAGGGCGAATTTTTATGCTCCGCCCTCTGGACACCGCCCAGCCGCGCGTCTAGAAGATCGCAGCCCGAACGGCGGTGCGGCAGGTTTCCCGGCCGATCACCACACCCGTTCACCCGTGCCCGGGTAGCTCAGGGGTAGAGCAGTGGATTGAAAATCCTCGTGTCGGTGGTTCGATTCCGCCCCCGGGCACCATTTAAACATTCGCAATGAATGGCTTATGCCAAGGTGGAACTCTCCACCCTCCCGTGCCTTGCGGGATGGCTTCGCCCGCCGCGAAGCTGCGGCTGCCGCACCTCCAGCCTGGCTATAAAGGAGCCGGCTCTATTCCGCCGCCAGTTGCGATGCGCTGTTTTGGGGGTGCAACGCCGCGAAATGGCGGACATAGCGCATCCCCTCGGCATCGGCGGTGGCGAGCGTCTTGCGGAACACGCCGATCGTATCGCCCCAGTCGGTATCCACGTTGCGATAGGTCTTTTCCATCGCCCTTGCCTTGGTGCTGTTGTTTTCGCGCCAATGATCCAGATGCCGGGTTTCCCAGTCGGTGGTGGCCTCGACAACCTCCAGCCCGGCCCAACGGGCCAGCGCGGTCATGCCGTCGCGGTAGAACCGCCAGCAATCCTGCGGCGCGCGATGTTCGTAGCCGCGCGACGGCGCGATATGGATCATCAGACCGCCCATCTTCAGAACCCGCGACATCTCCAGAAAACTCAGCCAGAACATTTCGTTATGTTCCAGCATCTGGCCACTGATCACCGCGTCAAAGCTTTGATCTTCCAGCGGAAACAGGAACGGGTCGGACAGTACCACGTCAACATTCGGCCCATCGGCCAGATCGCAGCCCACATAGGACCAGCCGCCGCTTTCCCAGATTTTCCGATATTTCGGCCGCCGCCCCATCGCACCGATATCCAGCACACGGCCGGGTTCAAGCTTGCTCGCGTGGTCCTGAAACATGCGCTGCATGTAAAGACGGGATTCCCTGTGCATGGCACATACCTGCTCTGATTTATTTGTTTTTGAACTGCTCTTGTTACCAAGAGGTTAGCACAGGCGGCGAATCACCGGCAAGCGTGATGATCCGGTTTCTTATCCGGCGCTGGCGGCGGGCTGCACGCAGCGCCCCCCGGCCCACACGGCGCTCACCGCGCGGTCGTCACCCATCATGATCGTGGGGAACAGCGCCTCCCATATGTCGTTGGCGCGGGTGCTGCGTTGGGCGATGGCGGGAGTCGACGCAAGGTCGAGCACCACGAGATCGGCCTCGATCCCCGGCGCAAGGTTGCCGATGCGGTGATCGAGCCGCAGGGCGCGCGCGGCGCCCTGCGTGGCCAGCCAGTAAAGTTCG